>CAZHRW010000272.1:0-55227 GCA_964535025.1 uncultured Planctomycetales bacterium | reverse complement strand
CGTGAGGATCTCGTCGTAGCCGATGCGATCCACCTGGTTCGACGCCACCACGTGCTGCACGCCGCTCAGCAGCGTCGTGTAGCCGGCGGGCTTGAGCGTGTTGACGAGGTGGCGGCCGTAATCGTCCAGCGAGAAGCCCCGGTGGGCCAGCCCCAGCATGCCTGTCGCGTGGGGCGACTGGCCTGTCAGCAGCGCCGCACGGCTCGGCGAGCACGTCGGACCGCAGCAGAACGCCTGGCGGAACAGCATGCCCTGCGACGCCAGGCGGGTGAGGTTCGGCGTCCCCATCGCGTGGCCGTACGGGGCGATGAGACGCCCGGCGTCGTGGGCGTGGATGTACAGCACGTTCAGCGGCGGCATGGTGTCTCCCTGTCTACGACACCCTGTTCTGGTTCTGCCAGTCGGGGCCGAACAGGATCTCCCCGTCAGTCGCGACGATCTCGGGATCATACAGCGTGTCGTCGGCTTTGACCACCGTGCCGTTGGGCATGTGGAAGAGATTGCCGCTGCGGTCGTCGACACCCTGGGCGTACTGCCGTCCCAGGTCGCCGTCCCGTTCGGTCCGCTCGCGTTGGGCGGCGTCGAAGTCGATCGACTCGGCGGCCCACGTCAGCATAGCGCGGACCTTGGCCGGCGGCTCGCCCGCTCTGCCCAGCAGGTTGTGCTGCTCGCCGGGGTCGTCGACCAGGTCGAACGCCAGCGGCGGGGCGTCGCGGAAGACCACCACCTTATAGCGCCCGCGCCGGACCATGCGGAACTCCGTGCCTTCACCCCATCGCGGCTCCAGGGCGTCGCAGACGATCGGCCGCTCGGGCGCCTCGCCGTCGCCGGCGACGACGGCCGCGAGGTTCGCGCCGTCGCACCCGTCGGGGGCCTCGACGCCCGCCAGCGACGTCAGCGTCGGCAGCAGGTCCACCAGCGCCACCGGCGTACGGCACACCGCGGGGGGCTGCTCGCCGCGGCGCTGCTGGGGCGTCGAAACGATCAGCGGCACGCGCGTGCAGGCCTCGTACCACCCGTTCTTCCACCACATGCCGTGCTCGCCGGCCATCTCGCCGTGGTCGGTCGTGTAGACGATGATCGTGTTGTCCAGCAGCCCGCTGCGGTCCAGGCGGGCGAGCATGTCGCCGATGACCTCGTCGAGGTAGCTCACGCACGCGAAGTAGCACGCGCGGGCGTAGATCATCTCGTCACGGTCGATCTCTTCCGTGCGGAACCCCTTGCGCATGCCGACGCTCATCGGGTGGTCCCACGCGTCGCCGGCGGCGGGGACCTTCGGCTCGGTCACGCCCTCGGGCCAGAACCGCTCCAGGTGGCGGCGCGGGGCCGTCAGCGGGAAGTGGGGGCGCGAGAAGCCCGCGCAGAGCAGCCACGGCGACTCGGGCCGTCGGTGCTGCTGCTCGCGGAGGAAGGCGACCGTCTCGTGAGCGACGACCTCGTCCTGGATGCGGCTTTCGGGGATCATTGTCTCGCCGACGGCCGTCGAGGTGCGCTTGCGGATGTTGTCCTTGGCCTCGGTCAATGGCTCCCACTGGTGACCGCAGTAGCCGGTCAGGTCCCCGTAGGGGCGGTACTGGAAGCCCGCGAACTGCTGCGTGCCGCCCAGGTGCATCTTGCCCACCAGGCATGTCGTGTAGCCGGCGTCGCGCAGCAGCCCCGGCAGCGTCGGCAATTCCGGCCGTAGCACGGAGCGGTTGCCCCACGCCCCCGCGCCGCGCACCTCGCGCCCGGTCAGCATGCACAGCCGCGACGGCGTGCACAGGGGCATCTGGCAGTAGGCGTCGGAGAACCGCGTGCCTTGGGCCGCCAGGGCGTCGAACGTCGGCGTGGCGATCGGCTCGCCGCCCTCAGCTTCGGATACGTGCCCGAAGAAGCGGAAACTGTGCTCGTCGCTGAACAGCAGGAGGATATTGGGGCGACTCATCGTGACTCCTTCATCCGGTCCGTCTCCTGGGGGTCAGATTTTACAGCAGAACGCGCCGCGACCGCGTCAGGATGAGACCATGGTAGCCGACTGCCAGTTACAGCGCCAGGCGGTATATCTCGGCCACCTCCGCCGCAAGGATAGGCCTGGGGTTGGCCGGGATGTGGCTGCTCTTCATCGTATCCGCGGCCATCTGGGGGATCTTATCTTCAGTGACGCCGACGGCGCCGAGGGCGGAAGGTATACCCACATCCGCGGCCATCTTGCGAATTACATCGACCGCCTTCTGGGCGGCGTCTGCATCGGACAAGCCGGTCACGTCAACGCCCAGCGCCTCAGCGATGTTGCGGCAGGCCGGGTCGTTGTAGCCCAGGTTGTACTGGAGGCCGTGGGGCAGCAGGATCGCGTTGGCGATGCCGTGCGGGACGTGAAAGAACGCCCCGAGCGGCAGGGCCATCGCATGAACAACCCCCAGCCGCGAGCAGGCAAAGGCGATGCCGGCGATGTTGGATGCGTACAACATGGCAGACATCGCTTGGCGGTCCGACGTGTTCCTGTAGGCCGGCACGATGTTACGCCCGATGATCCGGATGGCCTCCAACGCCAGCGGGCGCGACTGGGGCGTCGCGCCCTTCGACAGGTACGACTCCACGGCGTGGGTCAGCGCATCCATCGCCGTCGGGGCCATCACGTGGGGCGGCATACCCAGCAGGAGCGTCGGGTCGAGGAACGCGGCCTGGGGGGCGCAGTTGTATCCGTAGAGGATGAACTTGTAGTCCGTGCTGGTGTCGGTCAGGACCGCCCCGAAGGTCACTTCGGCGCCGGTTCCACAGGTGGTGGGCACGGCGAAGAGGGGCAGGGGCGGCGCCGTGTACTTGTCGAGTCCTTCGTAGTTGGCGCTTGAGCCGCCGTTGGTCGCCACGACAGCGATGCCCTTGCCGGCATCGATGGGTGACCCTCCCCCGACGGCCAGGATCAACTCGGCTCCGATGCCTGCGGCGATCGACGCGCCTTTGTCTACGACCTCCACGGAGGGGTCCGGCTTGACCTCGTCGAAGACGGTGACCGCGTACCTGCTGCTGTCGAAGGACGCGAGGACCCTCTCGACGATGCCCGCGGCGACCAGGCCCTGATCCGTGACCACGAGAATCGTCTTGACGCCCAGGAGGTCGGCCTGGGCGGCGATCTGCTCACAGACGCCTTCACCCATTAGCACCCGCGTGTTCATTGCGAATTTCAGCATCGCCATGGCGACGTCTCCTACTGTTCGTCCCAGTATCGTTCGACGATGACCTTGTTCTCCGTGTAGAAGTCGAAGGCCGGCCGTCCCTGCATCTTGATGTCGCAGATCATCGAGTTGTGCATGCCTCCAAACGGCAGGAACGGCACCGGCGCGGGGATGCCGACGTTCACGCCGATCATGCCGCATTCGGCCTCCAGCTTGAACTTGCGGGCGTAATACCCGTTTTGCGTGTAGATCGAGCCGGCGTTGGCGTACTGGTGGTCGTTGATGATCGCGATCGCTTCATCGAGCGTGGCGGCTTTGAGGATGACGACGACCGGGGCGAAGATCTCGGTCTTGTGGATCTCCATGCCGGGCTTGACGTCGGTGAAGACCGTCGGGCCCACATAGTGACCTTCTTCGCTGCCGGGCACGACGATGTCGCGGCCGTCGAGGGCCAGTGTCGCCCCCTCGCGAACGCCCGTCTCGATCATCTCGAGGATGAACTTCTTCGATACGGCATTGATGACCGGTCCCATGAGCATCGCCTCTTCGGCGACGGCGGGATCGAGAGGGTTGGCCACGATGAACTGGCGGGCGTCCTCGATGAACCGCGTGCAGACCTTCTCGTACATCTCATCGCCCACAGCCACGATGGCCGACGACGCCATGCAACGCTGGCCGGCACAGCCGAAACATGATGTGCTCATGTTGCGGATGAGCGCGTCCATGTGCGCGTAGTCGGGCATGACGACCAGGTGGTTCTTGGCCGACCCCATGGCTTGGTACCGCTTGTTGGCCGCGGCACATCGCTGTGCGACTTGCCTGCAGATCGACGACTTCCCGACGAACGACACGCCGTCCACCTTCGGGCTGTCGATCAGGGCCGATGCGGCGTGTTTGTCCCCGTTGACCAGGTTGAGCACGCCGGGCGGCAGGCCGATCGGGGCGATAAGCTCCGTGATCAACTCCATCGTCAGCGGGACCTGCTCGGACGGCTTGAGGATGAACGTGTTGCCTGTGACAATCGCGTAGGGGAGGAACCAGAATGGGGCCATGGCCGGGAAGTTGAAAGGCGTGATCGCCGCGAACACCCCGATCGGCAGGTTGATGACTTCGCCGTCGATCGACTTGGCACACCCGAGCATCTTGTCGCCCTGCTGCAACATTGGCGCCGAGGCTGCCACCTCGATGTTCTGGAAGACGCGCTTCATCTCCGCCCGGGCGTCCGGGAGTGACTTGCCCATCTCCTCGGTCAGCACGCGGCTGATGCGTTCCTCGCTGTCCCGCAGGGTCGACAGCATCGCGTACATGAACTGCGACCGTTGCGTGACCGGCGTCGCGCTCCACCCCGGGTAGGCGGCCCGGGCCGCGTCGACGGCGCGGCTCACTTCCGCTTCGGTCGACAGCGGCACCTGCGCGATGATCTGGCCGGTGCTGGGGTTTTCCACGTCGAGCAGCCCGCGGCGCTCGGCGTCGCGCCATTTGCCGTTGATGTAGTTTCTGACGACCTTGCCCATGATGTGACCTTTCAGATAGGAGGCTCAGTGCCGTGCGGTATCAGAACATGCCCTGACGCTGCTCGTAGTGCGTTGGTTTCTCGTAGACCGGCATCGCGCGCTCAAGCCAGTCGGCGTTCCAGCGGATCATCGTGTCGAGGTCGACGATGGGGTCGCCGAAGAGCTTCCGCGCGAGTGAGGTGTCGTTGTGCCAGGCCGTGGTCTGTTCGATTCCACCGAAGAAGGGTCGTCTGCCGAACAACTCGGCGAATCGATTGGCGATCTGCTTGACGTTCGCCGGCTGGGGCATACCGACGTTCAGCGGCTCGGCCGGCAGCGTGCAGTGCAGCAGGGATCTGAGGATCTGGGCCGTCGAATCGCCCTGCCAGATCACATTGGCCACCGGCGTGCCCAAGGGGACCGGCTCGCCGGCCAGGACCCAACGGGCGATGTCCTGCAGGACGCCGTAACGCAGGTCGATCGCGTAGTTCAGGCGGATCAGCCGGCCCGGGCAGCGGTTCAGTTCGCTGAAGTACTGGAACACCCGCTCGCGTCCGACGCAGGAGTTGGGGTACTCCCCGAACGGCAGGGCGGGGTCCTGTTCGTCGCAGCCCGACCCGCGGGTGTCGGCGAAGGGGTAGACGCACAGCGTGCTGAACGCCACGATGCGGCAGTCGCGGAACCGCTCGCCAACGTGCGTGGGCACCACCACGTTCATCGCCCAGGTGAACGGCTCGGCGCCGGCGGTGCCGAACTTCCTGCCGGCCATGTAGACGATGTTCGCCGCATCGGGCAGTGTGGCCAGTTGGTCGCGCTGCAGGAGATCGCACGAGAGGCACTGGACGCCCGCCTCCTCCAGGCGCTTTCGCACGCCGGCGTCGCTGAATCGCGCTACGCCGATCACCCGCTTGCCCGGGGCCGCCCGCTTGGCCATCATCGCCAGCGTCGGGCCCACCTTGCCGCCGACGCCGAGGATCATGATGTCCCCGTCCAGGGCGGCCATGTCGTCGACGAGCGCCTGCGTGGGGGTCGACAGCAGGTCTTCCAGGTGCGCGACGTCCTCGATGCGCCCGGGGAGCGTCTGGCCGTCGATGGTGTGGATGTCGGTCATGTCGGTCTCTCCAATCAATCGCGGCGTCAGGCGTTCAGCCAGCGGTGGAGGTTCTCGTGGACGAAAGCGTCGTCGTTCAGGTGCGGATACGCAGCGTAGACCCGGTCGATCTCCTCGGCCTGCCCGGGGCTGAGCACCTCGTCGCGCTTGAGCGTCCAGATGCCTTCGAGGAAGCCCTGGCGGCGGAGGATCTCGTTGATGCCCGGGATGCTGCCAGCGTAGCTGTGGGCAACGTCGAAGATCGCACCGTTGGCGTCGGTGATCTGGGCGGCCAGCGTCAGCAGGCCCGGATCGATCGGCCCGCCGTCAGCGACGAGGGCGTGGATCCGGTCGAGCAGATCGACCGCCCGGCGCGTCCAGCACGCCCACTGCCCCAGCAGGCCGCCGCGCACCCGCACCGTGCGGGCGCTGTCGCCGACGGCGAAGCGGAAGGGCGTGATCAGGTCGTAGACGATGCTGTTGTCGTTGCCGGTGTAGAGGGTGATGTCGTGTGCCCGGTCCGACTCGGCCACCGCCCGCAGCACGTCCAGCGTGCTGTAATCGTTGAAGGGGGCGATCTTGATGCCGTGGATGGCCTCGATCTGGACCAGCTCGCGCCAGAATGCGTTGGGCATTGGCACCCCGCCGACGACCACCGGCAGGTAGAACGCGAACAGGGGCATGACTTTTGCCAGTTCCCGCATGTGGTAGAGCATCTCCGCCTCCAGGCAGCCCTGCAGGGCGGCCATCGAGATGATCGCGTAATCGTAGCCGATTTCGCGGGCCGTCTCGGCCTGTCCGGTCGCGTCGCCCAGGCGCCCGTTGATGCCCGCCAGCTTGGCCACCGGCCGTCCGGTGCGGGCGACGTAGGCATCGACCTCCTCGGCGCAGAGCCGCAGGACCGGCGCGTACAGGTCGATGCCCGGACGGCGGATCTCGAACTGCGTGAAGTGCATCCCGACGGCCACGCCGCCCGCCCCGGCGTCGAGGTAGTAGCGCACCAGGGCCCGCTGGCGCCGCTCGTCGAACCGCCGACGGGCATCGAGGACTAAGGGCATCGCGGGGATGACGGTCCCGCGGCGGATGACTTCACGTGTTGCTTCAGGGATGCAGTCAGTCATGCGGATTCACCTCGATCCATGCACGCGTTCACAACAGGCAACAGCAGGCGATCGGCCGCAGTATGCTGCCGTCGACCGGATCGGTCAAGCCAAGGATTGCGCCAAAGACCTTGGGGTTTGCGACAGGCCGGTAGAAGCGGAGACGTTCGCTTGTGCAGAGAGGTTGCTTGGCGTATGCTGTCGGAGTGGCGTGGTGGTGGCCCTCGGCCCCGCCGGTGGGGCCTGCGTCTTTGAATGCACGCCACGCGCGACGTCCGCGTCGTCCGTCGGGAGCATCCAGAGTGGCCCCATCCTGTCGTATCGGCGTGTTGATCGTGTCCGGCTCGCTGTACTACCGCAGCGTGGGCATGGCGATCGGGCGGGCGATCCGTGTGCGCAAGGCGTGGTCGGTCCGTCTGGCCGGCGACATGGGCGGTCAGGTCGAGTCGATGCTGGCGTGGCGCCCCGACGGGGTGATCACGAACCTCACGCAGGAGAACGTCTGGATCGAGCGTCTGCGATCGCTGGGCGTTCCGCTGGTGAACTTCGCCGGCGCCCTGCCGGACGGCGACGTTCCCACGGTCCGCAGCGACGACGCACAGATCGCCGAACTGGCCGCCGCCTACCTGCTCGACCGCAACCTCAAGCACTTCGCCTACTGGACCGACCAGCCCAAGGCCTACATCGAACGCCGTCGCCGGGGCTTCTTTGCTGCCCTCCGCCGTCGGGGGGTGCCCGAGGCGAACCTCCACGCGCTGCCGCCCTTCGACGCCTCCGACTGGCACCGGCGCGACGGCGTGGTGCGCGACTGGCTCGTCGGCCTGCCCAAGCCCGTGGGCCTGCTGGCGGGGCTGGCCAGCCAGGCTTACTACCTGTGCGGCATCTGTCGCGACGCCGACCTCGACGTGCCCAATGAGGTGGCCCTGCTGGGCGTCGACGACGACCCGCTCGTCTGCGAAATGGCCGACCCGCCCCTGTCGAGCATCCGGCTGGGCTGCGAACGCATCGGCGACGCGGCGGTGCGCCTGCTGGCCGACCTGCTGGCCGGCCGACGCCCCCCGCGCCGGCCCGTGCTCATCCCGCCCGTCGGTGTGGTCTCGCGCGGCTCGACCGACATGCTTGCCATCGACGACGACGACCTCGCCGCCGCCGTCCGCTTCATCCACGCCCACGCCGCCGAAGGCGCCGGCCTGCCGGAGGTCCTCGCGGCCGTGCCGATCTCCCGCCGAAGCCTCGAACGCGGCTTCCGCGCCGTGTTCAACCGTTCGCCCCTCGAAGAGATCCGACGCGTCCGCCTCGAACGCGCCAAATACCTGCTCATGAGCGGCAACGCTTCGATCAATGAAATCGCCCGCCGCTGCGGCTTCTCCAATGCCGACTACTTCAGCACCGTCTTCGGACGCTTCGTCGGCATGTCGCCCTCGCAGTACCGCCGACGGGGCGACAAGTGAGGGTCGCTCGAACACCTGGCCGCGTGCCGGACATGCTCTGACGCCGCTGCGCCGGCCGGTCGTGGTGCATATCGCGGTCCCTCGACAGATAGCGATTCTACCTCAGAAGTGCGGTTCGAGGGATAACGGTAGCGGTAAGAGGTTTGTCCATGTCATCCTGTGTGGCCAAGGCACCACGGGCGGTGCGGTCGCAGGAAGACGTGAAGTCATCGTTGGTAGCTTGCGCTGTATACTACGGCGTCATCGGGGAGGCGCACCTCCAGACCTCTGTCAGTGAAGGTCACCTGCGGCGGCCGCCGCCAGAGGTCCAACGCATGCTCCTGATCGCCGGTCGGAACGCCAAGAACCAAGGCGCCGAGCCAGTGGACGCCGGGAGCAAGCTCCGACGTGAGGACGGGAATGCGAACCTGCGGGAACATCACGTTCGCATTCGGGTGGGACTGATCGAGTCCGGGCGGATCCAGTTTGCCGTCCCGCGTGCCCCGGGCATCGCGGATCCCGCTGAACCCGGCCGGCGTGAAGAACGCGGCCGCTCCGGGGCCTGTTTCGATTCGCACGGACGGCCCGGGATCGAAGTCCGAATTCAGGGCGAAGCCGGATTCCCTGACCATCAGGTGGCGGGACGTCTCTACGCGATGCACGCGCGCGTGCCAGGGCAGGCAGGGGACAAGCCAGGTTTCGACGGTGACGTCCTTCCACACATGCCATCGTGTCCAGTGGGCATGGTGGTCGAGGCGAACGTCGTCGACCTCCTGGCGATGCCGCCACCAGCGACCCTCCTCGCTGAGCAGCAGTGTGCTGTCGGCGGTCAGTTCGTGGGCGCTGCCGGCGACGCAGAATCCGAACGCGGTGGAATAGGCGAATTTCGAGTACTTCTCGGGGGTGTGTCGGGGAAGGAACTCGGCGAACTGCCCGCCTGTCAGCGCCACGACGTGGTCGTGTTGGCCGTCCCGGCACAGCAGCATGCGCGGGATGGGCTGGACGCTGACGGCCGTCTTCCTCGCATCGGGCAGCGGGGCCTCCTCCGCCTGCCAGAACGGGTGGGCATCGTCCAGGGCGAGGGGTGCGAAGGCCTTCATCGCCCAGTACGGGCTGCCCGGCGTGTTGTACTGCTCGGCCATGAGAATGTTCGGGTAGGCGTAGCCGATGCTCAACAGGCCCGATTCGGTGAAGATGGGTCGTTGGAGCCACCAGCGTATGTGGCGCATGTACAGGCCCTTGATGACGTCCCATGGCAGCGCTTCCACGTGGGCCATGGCCAGAGCGCCCCAGAAAGCGCCTTGGGCGAATCGGTAGATCAGACTTCGGCCGAAGGGCAGGGCCGCGCCGTCGGCGGTGAACCACGCCGCGAAGTCATGGGCGAAGCTCGCCGCCCGTTGACGGAAGCGCTCGGCGCGCTGAGGGTCGGCGGATCCTCGCGCTATCGCGTAAATCAGGCCGTAGAAATGCATGGCGAAGGGGATGTAGTAATCGCTGCGAGACGACGGGCCATCGGTGTACCATCCGTCGGCGACGTAACACGATTCCAGCCGGTCGAGAGCTTCCACCAGAAGGGTGGGATCATGGGCCTCTCCCAGGGCCTCCAGGGCCACGTTGGCCAGCACCCGGAAGAACTGCCAGTTGCTGCCGCCGATCCTGGTGCGGTTGATCTCGCGCAGCCAACAGGAGAGATTGCTCCTGTCCCGCGGTGTCAGCGGGGTCCACAGTTGGTCGCCTGCCAGCAGCAGACCGAAGGCGATCGACGCGTATTCCACGTACCGCAGGCTGCCCTGCTGACCGACGCCCCAGTATTCCGGGTGCTCCGGGTCGACGCCATGGGCGAGCCCCCGGCGATACAGGTCCCAGTGCTCGAAGGCGCCCCCGCCTGCCGGAAGCGGCGCCAAGCCCCACAACGGCCTGGCAAACGCCTCCAGGCCGGCGGCCCTGCTGGAGTCGCTCGACCCGTACGGCCCCGCGATCACATGAGCCCCGCCTTGGCTGAAGCAGGGGATCATCGGTTCAACCAGATCGCGCACAAGCTGCTGGACATCCGCTCGCGTCCGGCAGGGGTTGTTCGTGATGCGTCTGACTGCCTCGCGGCCGGGGCCGGGTGCGTGCATGTCGCAATCGTTCATCGTCAATCCATGTCCTTGGGTCAGGTCCTGGGTCCACCACGCCGTTTGAGAAGGATCTTCCACGCGGCGCCTATTCGGCCCGCTCGCGGTGGGCGGTGCGGAATTCCTCAACAGCGGGGATTCTACCCCAGGCTTGCGACAGGGGCGACCGCCGAGATGGTAAAACCGTTATTCATTTCAGTATCCACCCTCGCCGCCGGGCGGCTGTCTGTCTTCGATTCAGGTGAGGCGGAACTGGCTGCGGTAGGCCGTGCAGGTCACTCCGGCGTGGCGATTGAAGGTGACCGAGAAACGAGAGGGGTAGACGAAGCCGCACTGGGCGGCGATGCCGGTCGTGGACGCGTCGGGGAAGCCGTCGGGGATGGGGATTTGGGCCTGGGCGGGTATGCCAAGGGACAAGACAACCACGACCGTAAGGGCGAGTGCGCTTGTTCGCATGATCACAGTTCCTCATAAGGTGTTGACCGAGATGTGCTCAACGACGTGCAGGCAGGCACGAAACGATGGGATGCGCCCACGGTGAGAAGGTACCAGACATCCAGCGATTGACAACGCCGTGAGCGCATATTATAGAACAGCATGCGCAATACAGACCGATCGCCTGATCCCGTTCGAGTCGGGCTGCTCGCGCATCCGTGGCACGAGCACTGGCGAAGTATGCTCGCGGGGATCATTCGCTTTGCCCAGCAACGCCCTCATTGGACATTGATGGCCAGTTGGACGGGGGATCATCACGTTGCGGATGCGACCCGTGTCGACGCGGTGATCATGCGCATCGGGGAGCGAAGCGAGGCTGTCCTCAAGCGTTGTGAGGGCGTGCCGCGCGTCGTCATCAGCAATCGGCCGGGCGTGATGAACGCGAACCTGTGCTGGGGCAACGCCTCGCTCGGACTGCTTGCCGCCGAGCATCTTCTCGAGCAAGGGCATCGCAGCCTGGCGATGGTTTACGAAGCCGGGCGGGCGTATCACCTGAATCGGCTGGAAGGGTTCGAGGCGGTCGCCTCCGAAGCCGGTTATGAGGTCCGACGGATCAACGTTGATGACGAAGGTCGCCTGCGGCGCGCCTTGGCCACGTTGCCGGGACCGACCGGTGTCCTGGCGGCGACGGATATCATTGCCCGCAACGTGCTGCTGATGGCCGCCGAGAATGGGCAGCGCGTGCCTGAGGATCTGGCTATCATGGGCATTGGGGGCGACGAGATCTTCTGCGAAACCACACCCCCCTCGCTGACCAGTGTGGTGTTGCCCGGGGAAGAACTGGGGTACCAGGCGGCGGCCATGCTGGAGCGCCATCTGGCCGGCGAGCCGTTTCCCGACGCGCCGGTTGAGGTGACTGGCCGTTACGTCGCGGTCCGCCGCAGCACCGACGTGATCGCCATCGACGATCCGCTGGTGGTACGGGCGCTGAAGATGATCCGCGACAGTCGTCGCGATGGCGTCACCGTCAGCGACATCCACGAGGCCATTCCCGCGTCGCGCCGTTCGTTGGAGTTGCGCTTTCGCAAAGCCGTCGGACGGTCCATTGGCGAGGAGATCGAGCGGGTGCGCATCGAATGGGCCAAGCAGTTGCTGCGGGATACCAACTGGTCGATCGAGAAGGTCGCCGCGTCCGCGCACTTCCCCGGCGCACCGCAGATGTGGCGTATCTTCAAGTGGGTCACCGGCCTGTCGCCGACGGCGTACCGCGACGTGCGGTTCGGGCGGGGGTGACGGACGGGCGGCTACCTCGCCGCTCGACGAAGCATCGCTAACGCCTCATCGTGCCGCGGGGAGGCCGGCACGCCGTCCAGCAGCGGATCACCCGTGCCTACCATCCAGTCATGCAGTCGCCTGAGCATGGCGTCCCGCACGCCGGCCTGGGCCGGGTCGTCGGCGACGTTGACGAACTCCAGCGGGTCGCTGCGCAGGTCGTACAGTTCGACCAGCCCGTGACGGGTCGCGTGCGGCTTGGCCGGAACAACCGGCGCCGTCTTGTGCCACCATTGCTGCGTGGGGTCCATGATGGCCTTGTTGCAGCAGAATGAGACGAGCAACTTATGCGTCCGGCTACGCACGGCTCGGATGGGGTCGTAGTAGTCATGGTAGGTCATCTCGGCGAAGAGTTCTTCGCGCGGCGTGAATGTGCCGCCGGTCAGCAGCGGCGCGAACGACGTGCCGTGACAGTGCTCCGGTTCGGGCAGCCCCAGCAGGTCGCACAGGGTGGGCACGTAGTCGACGTTCGACACCATCGCGTCCAGCACCGCTCCAGCCTGCCATGGTCCGGCGGGCCAACGCATGATCAGCGGGACCTCCAGGCCGGGGTCGTACAGCGTGCACTTGGCGCGCGGGAAGGGGATGCCGTGATCGGCGGTGAAGATCACCAGCGTGTTGTCCGCCAGACCGCCGGCGTCCAGCGCCTGAAGCACGACGCCCACGGCGTCGTCGGCAGTCCGGACCGAGGCTTCGAAGTACGCCATTTCCTCGGCGGCACCTTCATTATCGCGCAGATAGGGCGGGATGGTCGCGCCGTTCTCGGCCGGGCGATGCGTCGGCGGCCACTGCGTTGGTGTCTGGTGGGCCCGGTGAGGCTCCAGGAAACCGAGTTGCAGATAGAAGGGGGCGGTGCTTTCGCTGGCCCGCGATCCGAGCCAACCGGCGGCCTTGCTCGCCAATCGCATGGCGGGGGCCACGTGCGGCTGGTCGTCGGCACGGCGGTAGATCTCGTCAAAGCCCATTCTCTCGGGGTGGTCGGTTTCGTGGATGATGCCGATCAATGCCGTGTGGTAGCCTCTGTTGCCGAGCCGCCGGGCCAGGTGAATTTCGTCGTCGTACAGATCCCAGTGGAAATCGGCATGGCACAGCCCCATGATGCCGTTGGCGTGCGGGTAACGCCCGGTGACCATCGACGCACGGCTCGGGCTGCACTGCGGGGCGGTGCAGAAGCTGTTCTCGAAGCGCACGCCCTCGGCGGCCAGGCGGTCGATGTTGGGGGTCCGGACAGTCTCGATACCATAGCAGCCAATATGCTGACCGAGGTCGTGACAGGTGATCAGGATGATATTCGGCTTATCAGGCATCGCAGGTCCTCACAGGCATAGTGCAGTGTCGATCTGGAGTGCTCTGGCGCAGTGGTGCACGTCACAGGCTGCGTTCACACCCTTAACGCCGCCCCCTCCGTTCGGTCCAGCCACGCGTTGATCCTCTCGCGAAGTGCGGCGGCGAGCTTCGGGTTGGATGCCGAGAGGCTGTTCACCTCGCTGGGGTCGGCCTGGAGGTCGAAGAGCTGGTCGGTCTGCCAGGTCCTGTCGCAGACGTACTTGTACCGCCCGTCGCGGATCATGAGCGTCGACAGGAACTCGCAGAACACTGGGTCGTCGCTCTCGCCCCGCCCGGCCAGGATCGACCCCAGCGATCTGCCGTGGGCCTGCCGGATCGGCTTGGCTCGGCCTGCCTCCAGCAGTGTGGGCGCCAGGTCTACCTGCGAGATGCACGACGTGCTCACGCGGCCCTGGGCGTAGTGGCCCGGCCAGCGGGCGATGAAAGGGATGGCCGCGGACTGCTCGTACATGAGCGTCTTGTAGACCATGCCGTGATCGCACAGCATCTCGCCGTGGTCGGCGGTGTAGATGATCAGGGTGTTGTCCAGCAACCCGCGCCGGCGCAGGACCTCCAGCAGACGGCCGATGCCGTCGTCGATCAACGAGATCATGCCGTAGTAGCTGGCCCGGATGTTGCGCCAGTCGTCCGGGCGCAACCGGGCGAGCGTCTTCTGCTGGCGTTCCCGGATGGGCTCGGGGGCGTCGGTCATCGGGTCGTCGATGGCGGGGTCGATCTCTGTGGGATCGTACATCTTGGCGTACTTGCCGGGGGCGTCGCGGAAGGCGTGGGGGCCCACCCAGTTGACCGACAGGTAGAAGGGTGTGTCGGTGGAAACATGGCCGAGCCACGTCTCGGCCTGACGGCTGATCCATTCATCGAAGTAGTCCTCGACGTCCAGAACCGATGGCCGCGATTCGCCCAGCCACGCGTCGCGGTTGGCGTTGCGCCTGGCGTAGTCGGCCTTCAGTGTGTCCCACAACCCCTTGTCTTTCAGGTACTGGCCATAGGCATCCCGGCCCGATCCACCGATCTTGCCGGCGGTGGCCACGTCCTCATCGAATCCCACTTCGGCGAATCGCTTGCGGCCTTCAGGCGTGTAGGTGGCTGAGTTGCATGCCAAGTGGGTCTTGCCGATGTGGCAGGTGTGGTAGCCAGCATCGCGGAGACTGCGGGCCAGCGTCGGCATGTCGCCGAGCATGTCTTCGTAAAGGTTCTTGACCACGCCGGTGGCGTGGCCGAAGCGGCTGGTGAACATCGAGACACGCCCCGGAACGCACAGCGGCGTGGCGCTGTAGGCGTTGGGGCAGTACACCCCTTCGATGGCCAGGCGGTCGAGGTTCGGCGTCCGCACCACCGGGTGGCCGGCGCAGCCTAGGACCCGGGGATTGTGCTGCTCGCCGACCAGCAGCACGATATTCGGTTGCCGCGCCGGCTCGTCGTGGCGTCCGGCCCCTAGCGCCTGGCCGCTCAGTCCCGCGGCGACCGCGGCGGCGGAGGTGTTGAGGAATTGACGTCTGGTCATGGCTGAATCCGACCCGCTCATACTCATCGCGTTCTCCATGGCGCCGTCGCCGCCCACATCCCGCTGATGCAGCGGCTCCGGCTGATGTGCTTTGTGCAGCAACCGTCAGTCATTCTCCGAAGCGCCGAAGTTGGTCTTCAGGATGACGAAATCGTCGAGATCCACGTCGTGGTCACTGTCAAAATCGCCCCGCGAGCAGTCCGCCTCGGTTGAGCCGAAGTTTACCTTGAGGAGGACGAAGGCTCCCAGGAGCGCCATCGTGGCAGGTTCCGGAGTAACGGCGGACAGTTTCAGATTATGGATCGTGCCGGTCATGGCGGCGCGACGCGAGAATCCGATGTAGTTGATGTCCCCGTAGCTTCCCTCGGCGGCAAGCGTCGCCTCCCGGGAGAACGTATTGCCTTCCGCGTCCTTGGCCGTCCAGGCCGTGGTCCAGTTGGAAACGTTCACGTCGGTGGCATTCAGAACAATCCACACCAGCACCCGACCGGGCGCGGTGAGCTCATCGTGATACATGCTCCCTCCGGCGCCCGTGCCCGTATGGGTGTCGCACGTCAGGACTTCCAGACGCCGGAACGTTCCGTAGCCGTCCACGCCGGTCTGGACGAAACGTCGACTCAGATTGGACCCGTTGGCGTACCCGACGCTGATCCAGTATTCAGAATCGCCGCTGCCCACTTCGAAGTCGACCTCCAGCGTATACACGTTGCCGGCCGCGGGGGTAAAGGGCAGCCGGGCCGAGCAGTCCGATCGGCCGCCTGCGGTGACCGCGCCGTCAGCCTGGTATGCGGCGTCGGCCTTCCAGGTTTCGCTCCCGGGTCGAATACCCGGTGCTGTGCCGTCGAGGTCGGTGCCGGCGGAACCGGCGAAGTCATCCTGGTAGATCATGGCCGCCCCGGCTTGGCCGCTTATTACCACCGCGACGACCGTGGACAGCATCATCACTGCGACAATCCCGTGGGATCTCGTCTTCATCTGCTTTCCTCTCCTGTTGACGGCCCGTGAGGTCTTTGAGGGGCCGCGAGATTCCTCCTCGTTCATTCAGGCTACCATACCTGCTGCATCTCGCAACACGGTGGGCGCAAACAATAAGACAGCTTGCGCAAGGTCACGCCGAATAGATGCTCGATACGCTGGCGGTCCGGGGATGGGTGTTCCATCCGTGACTGAAGTGATTCCTCGTGGTTGACATGAGGGCCGCGGGGAGTGGGCTTGGGCTTGTAAGAGAAGGCCACGCATGTTTCGCATGGTGTTGCTGTGCGTCGTGTTGCTGATAGACGGTTGTACGGGCGGGGGTGCATTCGAGGTCGCAGACCGGATGACCACGACGCACACGTACAAGCAGGTGGAAGTCCGCCGCTACTCCTCGGTGCCTTCCTGCCGCTTGAACCTGTACTCGACGGGGCCGTCCTTGACGGGCGTGGCTCTATCGCGGCCGAGGTTCACCGTCACTTCGTTCCAGATGTCGGCCATGGCCTTGACGCGATCGGGATGCCTGGCGGCAAGGTCGTTCAGCTCCGTGCGATCCTCGGCGAGGTTGTACAGTTCCCATGCCCCCGCCTGGCTCGAAACGATCTTCCAGTCTCCCTGCCGCAGCGCCCGGTTGGGGCCGTATTGCTGGTAGATCCAGTCGTGGCCCTTTCGCTGCTCGCCGCGGAAGATCGGTGCCAGCGACTTGCCCATCAACGGGTCGATCTGGGCTCCGCCGAACGCTGTGGGATACGTTGCCCCGCCCAGTTCCACGCAGGTGGCCATCACGTCGATGAGATGGCCGGGCTGATGCGTCACCGAGCCGGGCGTGGCCTTGAGCCCGTCAGGCCAGTGGACGATCAGCGGGCTGGAGATACCCCCCTCGTGCTGCCACTGCTTGTACCAGCGGAACGGGGTGTTGCCCATGTGCGCCCAGCCGACGTCGTAGGTCCAGTGCGATGTCGGGGCCCACGGGCGCAGCTCCCTGCCGTCCGTCCGCTCAAACGGGCAGGCCCCGTTGTCCGAGCAGAAAAGGATCAGCGTGTTGTCCAGCGTGCCAGTGTCCTTCAGATGAGCGGTGAGCCGGCCGATGTTGCGGTCCAGGCAGTCGACCATGCCCGCAAAGGCCGCCATGCGGTCGGCCTCCCACGTCTTGTCGTCGTCGCTGAGCGATTCCCAGGCCGGCACTTCCTCCGGCCGGGGCGAGAGCGTCCACGGCTTCTCGAACAGGCCGAGCTTCAACTGCCTGGCGTAGCGGGCCTCGCGGAGCGAATCCCATCCGGCGGCGTAGGCGTCCTTGTACCGGGCCCAGTCATCATGGCGCAACTGGAGCGGATAGTGCGGGGCGTTGTAGGCCACGTAGGCGAAGAAGGGCTTCTCGCCGCCGAGGGCTTCATCGATGAAGCGGATCATGAAATCGGTGTTGGCGTCGGTGGTGTAGAAATCCTCGTCGAACTTGTCCCAGACCTCGCCGTTCAGCCGGAAGGTCTTGTCGCCGGTGAAGTAGTTCGTGGCCCCCGACAGGTGACCGAAGTACCGATCGAACCCGCGGTCGGTTGGTTGGCCTCTCAGGTGCCATTTCCCCGTCATCATGGTCGCGTACCCGGCCTGGCGGAGGACCTCGGCGATCGTCACGCCGCGGGAGAGCTTGCCCCCGCCCGCCTGGTTGGGGTACAGCCCCGTCATCAGGCTGACGCGCGACGGTGCGCACTTGGCGGTGTTGTAGAACTGGCTGAACCGCAGCCCGTTGGCGGCCAGGCTGTCGAGGTTCGGCGTCCGGATCTCCGAGCCGTAACACCCCAGGTCCGAGAACCCCAGGTCGTCGACCATGATGAGCAGGATGTTCGGCCGTGCGGACACCGCCTCCGCCTCCGCCTTGCTCAGCTTCCCGGCCAGCATGGCCGCCGCAGCGCCAGAACACACCGTGCGAAGGAACTCTCGTCTGTTGACCGCCATTGCTGTCTCCAATGCACCAGGACGATCTGGGCCAGTCCTCGGCGAAAGCCACGGCCGCTTCTCCCGAATACTTCACAGGATACTGCCATCGTCAGAGAAGCACAAGCTCGTGAGGCCAACACAGAAGCGGGGCAGGCACCAATGATGGAGACTGATCGGAATGTCCTATGGTGCGGGGGCAGGCACCCGTCCCCGCCGAGCCCTTCGGTATGCTCAGGGCAAGTCACATTGAGCGGTCTTTCGAAGAACAGCTCAAGTCATTGTGTGCAAAAGACGCAGAATCCTATGGCCGCGACGGCTGCAGGCGGGGCAGGCCCCGCGAGAGGATGGCGGCGACTTCGTTTCGCCGGTCGCGGGCGCTCATGTTGGCGGGCTTGGATGGGTCGTGACGACGCAAGTTCGGGTTCCTTTCCGAGGGGTAGGGGCATCATCTCCCTCTACCTTTGTTCTTCAGCGTCGCGCGTCGATCCTTCGCAATTCGGCGATTGGGAGGGGGCTCGGATGGGCGCCTCTATGACGGACGGCTGGGCAGGGAAGGTTCCTGGCGAGTGTAAGGCAACTTGTGAACGGCCCGTTGCCCGGGCTGCCGATCAGACGAGGCGATGACGGCGGCGATAGGCGGCAGGCGTCTCGCCGGTCTCTTCGCGGAAGACCTGGACGAAGCGGCTGGTGTTGCGGAACACGCTGCGGGAGGCGATCCGCTTGATCGGCCAGTCGGTTTCCAGCAGCAGCCGTTGGAGGTGGCGTATCTGAGCCAAGCGGATCTCCCGCCAGGGCGAATGGCCCAGGTGCTGGCGGAACCGGCGCTCCAGCGTGCTGCGACTGACCGGCACGCGGGCCAGCACGTCGTCGGTGCTCAGCGCCTGGTGGCCGCGGCTGCGGATGAACGCGACCGCCGCGGCGACGTCGGGGTCCTCGACGCCCAGCGCGCCGGTGGAGCGGCGCTCCGTCACCTTCAGCGGCGGCACCAGCACGTGCGGGGGTGTCGGGCGCCGTCCGGCCATCAGGTCGTCCAGCATCGCCGCCGCCTCGTAGCCCACTCGCCGACAGTCCAGGGCGATGCTGCTGAGCGTCGGCCAGATCAGGTCGTCGACCAGGTCGTCGCCGATGCCCAGGATCGACAGTTCCCCGGGCACCTGCAGGCCGCGGGCCCGGGCCGCGATCACCGCGCGGTGCGCCTGGATGTCGTTGTAGGCCAGCAGGGCGGCCGGCTTGGCCAGACCGGCCAGCCAGTCTCCCAGACGCTCGATGATCAACGACTCGCTGAAGGTCTCCTCCGGCCGGATGTGCATTTCGAACACCTCGACGCGCAGCCCCTCCGCCACGGCCGCCTGCTCATAGGCGGGCCGGCACAGGCGGCTGGGGCGAGTGCGTGGATTGCCCAGGTACGCCAGGCGACGATATCCGCGCTCCAGCAGGTACGCGGCGGCCAGCCGTCCGGCGGCGGTGAAATCGTGCGTGACGCCGAAAGCTGACGGGTGCGCCGAGAGGTCCACCACGGGCAGGTCTCGGGCTTCGACCTGAGCCCGCTGCCGCTCATCACCCGGCGCCATGAGGATTCCGTCGCCCTCCCATATCGCCAAGTCGACCGTCGCCGGCCAGCTCCGCCAGCCCGGCGCGACGAACTCCCACGGTTCGTGCTGGGCGGCGTACTCGCCCACGCCCCGGGCCATGTCTTCATTGTGTCGTGAACCGGTCCGAACCAGCAGCAGCACGCGTTTCATGCGGGCCTCCCGCAAAGTTGACATGATATTATATATGGAATGATCAAGATAGTGTCCAGCTATCGGTTACCTTAGGGTTAGGCAAAACTTGCGAGTCCCGGGCCTGACAGGAGCACATGAAAGGAGTGGGAGTGATGACAGGAAGGACGATCTTACGGACGTGGGTCGGCGTGGCGCTGGTCGCCGCCGTTGGTTGTCTTGCCGTCGCCGCCCAGGGCGACATCATCGCCACATGGGGGTCGACCGTCGCCGACGGCGACCTCGAAGGTGCGACGGTCACCTACGCGGCCAACGCCGCCGACAGCACGCTCGGCAGCGGGGCGACGCACACCCAGGGCGAAGGCACCGCCATCCCCGGCGGCTCGATCGTGTACACCATGGACCGGAACACCGACGCGACCTCCAGCGCCGCCGAGGCGATCGACGACGACCAGTACCTCCAGGTGTCCTTCGAGGTCGCAGGATTGGACGCGGGTTATCTTCTGGAACTGGAAAGCCTTACCTACGTCGTCCATCCCAACGCCAAGGTCAACAATAATCAGACCCCGCCGATCGGCAATCACGGCTGGCCCTATAGCCAGGTGGCCGTCCGCATCAACGACACGGCCTTTGCCGCCGCCGACCTGCTGGGCGAGGTGAACTGCCCCATCGCCGACTTCACGACCGAGGCCGACTGGTTGGAGAACCACACCGTGGTCGTGCCGATGAGCCTGACCGTGGCCAACGGCGACGTGGTCACGTTCCGCATCTACGGCTGGGGCTCGGTCGGTGATTCGTTCGGCCGGTTCGCCCCCGACGCGTTCACCGAACTGGGCGGGATCAGCATCGAAGGCCAGAGCGTCGTCCCCGAGCCGGCGTCCCTGACACTGATCGCCTTGGGCGGCCTCGCCTTGCTTCGCCGTCGTCGCTGACCGGCGACGCCGCACCCGCCGGTTCGAAGACCTTCCCGTCGGCCCCGCGTGTACAGCCCGGGGTCGGCGGGAAGGGGCTGTTCCTATGCAGTGGTCGTTTCGCCCCGCCTCGTCCCGAGGATCCGGCGCGGACCTGGGGCCAACCACGCCGGACCCGATGGACATACCTTAGCTTTCAGAGGGGAAGGTCGGGCGCCGTGACCTCAGCCTGACCGCTTTGACGGTTCAAAAGGAGAATCCTGTGACCATCCGTAGACTGCGATATCTGGGTATTGTGATCCTGTTGGGCTGCGTGACGTCCGTTGCCGTCGCCGGCGAGCAACTGCGGACGCTGGGCGCGCCGGACGGCGAGCGTTTCACGATCACCGACAAGGTCTGGCCCGCCAACCCCGGCCAGGCGGACGTGTGCCTGTGGAAAGACGACGCCATGGCCGCCGTCTCGATCACCATCGATGACAACACGGCCCCCGACCACGACTGGTGGGTCCAGACCTGCCAGGCGTACGGCATCCACGTCACGTGGTTCGTCATCACCGACATGGTCGGCACCGAAGCTTATCGCGGCACATGGGATGGCTTCCGGAACCTCCAGGCCCTCGGCCACGACGTGCAGAGCCACACGCTCACCCACATGGTCCCCAACCGCGGGTACAATCCCGACGACCCGTACGACGACGAACACGGCCTCATCGCCGAGTACCGCGACTCCCAGGCCGCCATCGACGCCCAGATCCCCGACGGTCGCTGCCTGACGCTGGCCTACCCCGGCGGAAACTATTCCGACGATAACGATCCGGCCATGGCCGCCCAATTCTACGTCGCCGCACGCGGCGGTACGGGCCGGATCAACCAGGTCAACAGCATCAGCTGGATGAGAACCAGCAGCATCAGCGGTACCCTGAGAATATCGGGCAACCCCTGGAACTCGCTGGAAAGCCTGTTCGATAAGAGCATCGACCTGCGGTTCTACCGCGGCTGGTACTGCTGTCACTACCACAAGCTGGATGACGCCGCCAAGGCCGTCCTCCTGGCCGGGCTGGACTATCTTCAGCAGAAGGACGCCGAGGTCGGCGCCTGGATCGGCACCTTCCGCGAGGTAGCCCTGTACGGCCAGTCGCGCGACAGCGCGACGCTGACAGTGACCGAGGCGACGCCCGAGCGGATCGCCTTCACCCTTAGCGACCGGATGGACGACACGCTTTACACCTACCCCCTGACCGTCAAGGTCCGCCTGTATGACACCTGGGCCGGCGCCCAGGCCACGCAGAACGGCCGGCCGGTCCTCGTGCGGGTGATCGAGCACGAGAGCGCGACATTCGCACTCGTCGACGCCGTCGCCGATCAGGGGCCGGTCGAACTGACGCCCGTGGGCGCGGCCCAGCCCGGCGACGCCGACGGCGACGGGGACGTAGACCTGGACGACTTCGTTATCCTCAAAACCACCTTCGGCCAGTCGCCCCTGACCGACGCCCGCGCCGACTTCGACGGCGACGGGGATGTGGACCTGGGCGACTTCGTCACGCTGAAGCTCAACTTCGGCGCGAGGCCGTAGACGGACTGCCCCAATCTGGAGGAGTAGAGCCATGCGTTCAGGGTTCTTCAATCTGGCCGTGCTGTCTGTGTTGTGCCTTGGCGCCGTCGCCTATGGGCAACGGATTGCGATTCCCGCCGGGTTCCCCAACGCCTCGACCACCGGCATCGCCGGGGTGGGGCTGACGGCCGATGACCTGACGCCCACCAGCGGCCGGACCATCACCGTCGACGGGACCGTCATTGAAGAGGAGGACGTCGCCGGGCGTCTGACGATCGACGCCGACAACGTGACGATCCGCCGCTCCCGCATCACCGGCGGGGGGTTCAACATCCGAGTGTACGGCGTCGGCACGCTCATCGAGGACTGCACGCTGATCGGTGCGCCGGGCGACGCCGTAAACGTGATGGGCGGCAACTACACGATCCGGCGATGTGACATCTCCGGGGCCCATGACGGGCTGAAACTCAGTTCCGGCATGCTCGTGGAGGACTGCTACATCCACGATCAGTATAGAGAGGATGGCACGCACAACGACGGCATGCAGGACTCGGGCGACAGCACCGGCTGGGTCGTCCGTCACAACACCGTCCAGGGCCCCTACCAGACGTCCACGTCGGCCATGATCATCTCCACCAGCAATGGGCCGATCGACAACATCACCATCGAGGAAAACTTCCTTTCCGGCGGGTCGTTCACCGTCTACTGTAGTGCCGGCGACTACGGCGCGCCGACGAACGCGACATTCCGCTACAACGTCTTCGAGAAGGATTCCTCCGGTTCCGGCTCGCCCATCACCTTTAGCGGCACCCCCACGTTCGTCGGCAATATCTACCACACCGGCGAGCCGATTCCCCAGAATCCGCTGACCAACCAGCCGCCCGTGGCCAAGCCCGGACGGACGATCACCGTGACCGACGCCGACGGCGACGGCAGCGAGACCGTCACGCTGGACGGGACCGGCTCGCACGACAACGACGGAACGATCGACGCCTACGTCTGGACGGAAAACTTGGCGGCGATCGCCACCGGCGCGGTGGCGACGTTGACCCTGCCCGTCGGCAGCCACACGGTGGACCTGACAGCGACCGATGACGACGGCGCGACCAACAGCGAGGGCGTTCTCGTTCTCGTCCTGCCGGCCGCCGGCAACCAGGCCCCCGTCGCCGACGCCGGGCCGCACCGGACGCTCGTCGACACCGACCAGGACGGCAGCGAGGCCATCACGCTGGACGCGACCGCCTCGTTGGACCCCGACGGGACGATCGCCGCCTACGCCTGGACGGAGAACGGCACGGCGATCGCCACGGGCGAAACGCCCACGGTGACGCTGGACGTGAACGCCCACGCCCTCACGTTGACGGTCACCGACGACGCCGGCGCGACCGACACCGATACCGTGGTCATCACCGTCGATGCGCCGGTGCTGGCCCGGACGATCGAGGTCTATGGGCTGCTGAGCGACCGCGTCGTCTACAGCGACGGCTCGATGCGGCCGGCCGGGGATCTGAGCCACCGCGTGGGCGGAGGCGCCGCTATCTTCCCGCTCCAACTGCCCGCGCTGAACCCGGGCGAGGTCGTCACGGACGCTTCGTTCAAGGTGAACCTCGTGCAAATCCGCACGGGCGTCGTCTTCAACGTGAGCCTGTACGGGCTGCCGTATCGGACCATCCAGGGAGTCCAGGCAATCGACTTCTACCAGGACGTCTACGACGGCGACCCGAACGCGACGGCCCTGCAGGATGATTTCGCGACGCCCGCCTCGGCGATCGGATGGATCACCTCGGACGCCTCGGCGGCCCTGGCGGCCTATCTGAACGCCCAGATCGTCGCCGGCGCCCAGGCGGGCGATTTCGTCTTCCTCCGGCTGAACGCCGATACCACCACCCCCGGCAGCTACAAGTACTACACAGTCAACAGTGCCGACAGTTCCGACATGCCGGTCCTGACGATCCAGACCGGTCCGGCCGTCCAGCCGTCGGTGCCCGGCGACGCCGACGGCGACGGGGACGTCGACCTCGACGACTTCGTCATCCTCAAAACCACCTTCGGCCAGCATCCGCTTGTCGACAGCCGGGCCGACTTCGACGGCGACGGGGACGTCGACCTCGACGACTTCGTCATCCTCAAGAACAATTTCGGGCAGAGCATTGCCTCGGCCTCTATCGAGGTGCAGGCCTTGGCGACCGCCGTTGACGGTGCGAACGGTTCAGGCGTTCCGGCCCCCATCCAGAGAGGCCATCAGGGAAGCGAACGTTTCCGGCGGTTTCGTCGGCGTTCGATCGGAACGCCAACGGGCGAGTTGTCCGCCCAGGTCGATCTGCTCGCATCGCTGTCAGTCGCGCGGCCTCTTGGCATGCGAAGGTGGTAGGGAACCCGGCTTTTGCATCGTGGCCATCATGCAGACTGGGGCGCTCCGGTTCGCCAGAGCCGTCCCCAGCCGATGTCGAATTTGCCCGTTTCAAGGGTGGACTTCGAACGTGTTCGCTAACCGGCAAGCCGCCAGACGGCCGAGAGTTCGAGAGTACGGGGCGAAACGGGCCGTCTGGCCGGAAGAGCGGTTAACGGGGCGGCCGGGGCGCAGAGAGGCACCCTCGGCTAAACCTTGGCGTATCAGGCGTTACGGGCGTGGTTTGCGGCGAAGGGGGCCAGGTAACCAAACACCCCAAGTGCTCGTTTGCACTTGGGGTGATCTCTAAATCGCCCTGACTCGTCGGACCCGGGGGGGGCAACAGAACTGCCGGTCAGCGGCTACTCGCCGCTCCTGTGGCCACCGCGCCACATCTCGACTCACCCGAACCGGTGGTTTGTGTCGCCACAAGGCCCCGGCCTCCCCAGCCGCTCTGTGGACGGATGCCTGATCTCGTTGGACGGACAGGATTCGCGCTTGGCGCTTTTGAGGGCAGCGTGGTATCTTCTGGAAGTTCGAGACGCCCCTGCTCGCCCGTCGTCTGTCGGAGGGCGGCGAGTCAACCCTGGTGGCGGTCTGGCTCACAGCGATGGAGGATGGCCATGCCTGCAGTATCTCGCCGCGCCGGTTCCGATCGTCTCACACTTGCGATTCTCGTCGTCGGCCTTGCCCTGGTGGCACTGACGGCCGGGACGGCCTTGGCACAGACCACGGTCCTGACGGAAACCCGCCAGATCCGCGCCGCCGACAGGGCATGGAGCGACCAGTTCGGTTCGAGTCTCGCCCTGGGTGGAGGCCTGCTCGTGACGGGCGCCCCCGGCGACGACGATCTGGGCTCGGGCAGCGGCTCGGCCTACGTCTACGATGTTCTGACCGGCGGGCAGGTGCGCAAGTTCACAAGCGCCGACGGCCAGAGCGGCGACAGTTTCGGCTTGGACGTGGCGATCGGCGGCCAATTGGCACTGATCTCGGCGCCGTACGACGACGACGACGGCAGCCGCTCCGGAGCGGCCTACGTGTTCGACCTGACCACGGGCGCTCAGGTGCGCAAGCTCACCGCCGCCGATGCGATGGGCGGGGACAACTTCGGGTATTCCGTTGCCGCCGACGAGGACCTCGGTGTCGTGGGGGCCTGGACCGACCAGGTGGACGGCGTCAAGAGCGGCTCGGCCTATCTGTACAACATGGCCACCGGCGAGGAGTTGTTCAAGCTGACCCCCGATGATGGCACAGCCGGCGACTATTTCGGCGGTTCCTGCGCCATCGGTGGCGGGCGCGTGGTCGTCGGCGCGTTCGGCAACGATCAGGCCGGCGACTACGCCGGAGCCGCGTACGTCTACGACGCCGCCACGGGGCAGCAACTGCACAAGCTGGTGGCGTCGGATGGTGCCGCCCAGGACAGGTTCGGTGTCGACGTGGCCACCGACGGCGTCGTGGCCATCGTCAGCGCCCATGAGAACGACAGCTTCACCGGCGCCGCCTACGTGTTCGACCTGGAAACCGGCGCCGAGCTGTTCAAGCTGACCCCCTCCGATGCCGCCCCCGGACGAAGCTTCGGCGTCGGCCTCGGCATCAGCGGCCATCTGGCGGTGATCGGGGCGTACGACGACGATCTCAACCACGGCTCGGCCTACGTGTTCGATCTGACCACCGGCGAAGAGCTGTTCAAGCTGATCGCGTCGGATCCCGTGCCGGGCGACTTCCTCGGCCAATTCGCGGCGATCGACGGCGACTGGGTCGTCCTCGGCGCCCATGGCGACGACGCCGGCTCAGGCATCATCTACACCTACCAGGTTCCCGAGCCGACGACGCTGGCGCTGCTGGCGATGGGTGCCGCCGCGATGATCCGCCGCCGGCGCGACTGAGCGGGGGATCAGACCGTCTTCCCGTTCCCGTCGAACGCCTCCAGCCGCCCGCCGGCCTGGCGGCGCCAGTTGCGGAGGATTTGTCGCATTTGCTCGGCCTTCTGGGGCAGCTCTTCCAGAAGGTTGGTGCTCTCGGCCGGGTCAGCCTGCAGGTCGTAGAGTTCCATGGTTCCGTCCATGGACTCATGGTACTTGTAGCGGCCCATGCGGACCGCGCTCTTGCCGCGGCCGCCGTCCAACTCGGCATAGTGCCAGAAGAGCCGGTCGCGGTCCAGGCCTCCGCCCTGCAGGGTCGGGCTGAGGTCAAGTCCGTCGAGCGTGCGGCCCTCGGGCAACGGGGCGCCGGCCCAGGCGCAGAAGGTGGGGTAGAAGTCGATGCTGCTGGCGGGCGTCGAGCAGGTTCCGCCGGCGGGGATCGTGCCGGGCCGGGCGATGATCATCGGCACACGGATCCCGCCTTCGTAGTGGCTGCCCTTGGCCCCGCGCAGGGGGCCGTTGTTGGCCACGTTGCCTGCGCCGCCGTTGTCGGAGAAGAAGACGAGGTACGTGTCCCGCTCCAGGTCCAGGCGCTTCAGTTGCTCACGGAGCGAACCGACCCCGCGGTCGATCGCCTCCAGCATGGCCGCCAGCCACGGATTGTCGGGCTTGCCCTTCTTCATCCAGTTCTCCGGCTGAGGCCACGTCCTGTCGGCCTGGCCGTCCCCGTGCTTCGCGTCGTACTTCCGCTTGTACTTCTCCACCCGGTCGCGGGGCGCGTCGAGCTTGTCGTGGACGGCATAGGGGGCCAGGTACAGCAGGAAGGGCCTGTCCTTGTTGCGATCGATGAAGCCGTCCGCCTCGGCGAAGAGCCGATCGGTGAGGAACTCGTCGGGGGCGCCCTCGGTGAAGGTGCTGATCTTCTGGTAGGGATAGAAGTAGTCGCCCATGGCGATGTACTCGGTCTCGGTGCCGACGACCTCGTGCCAGCCATGCCTGACGGGACTGCCCGGGTTGGCCTGGAAGTCGGTATCGAGGTGCCACTTGCCGATCAGGCCCGTGTGGTAACCGGCCGCCGTCAGGGCCTCGTTGACCGTCACGTACTTCTCGGGCTCCAGGTACCTGTCGGTCTCGGTCGACGGGGGCAGCCACGTGGTGATGCCGGTTCGCACCGGATACAGGCCGGTCATGATGCTGGCCCGCGTGGGCGAGCAGACCGGCGCCGCGGCGTAGGCGTCGGTGAAACGCACCCCCTCGCGGGCCAGTTGATCCAGGTGGGGCGTTTCGTTGAACGTGTTGCCGTAGCAGCCCAGTTCGCCGTACCCCAGGTCATCGGCCATGATGAAGATGATGTTCGGCTTGCGATCCCTGCGCGAGGGCAGCGCACCGGCCATGCAGACCGACAGCAGGCCCAGTCCGGCGGCCGAGAGGAAATCGCGGCGCGTGGTGCCCGCCCCGGTCGAGACGGCGTCCGGTTCCATCATGTCCTGTCTCCGTTTCGTATCGGTCGGCTGCCGTTGCGGGGGCTCATCCCGTCATCGCCAGAGCCCCGGCCGCCGCGGTGCTCTGGAGGAACTGTCGCCAGCTCAAGCTCATGCCGTCCTCCCGGATCTCTCCTGCCGTCCTGATTGGCCAGCATACTTCCAGGTTCCCCACCCGTCCAGCGCTTCCCCGGCAGCGTGGTTCGCACGGCGAATGGAATTCCGGGGTGAAGCGGAGCGACGCGTCTGGACACGACGACGGCCCGGGGCGCTGCAGGCTCCCCGGGCCGTCGGTGCGTATTTCGCAAGCTGATCGCTACGTGCCGAAGCTGGTCTTGAGGATGACGAAGTCGTCGAGGTCGACGTCCCCGTCACCGTCGAAGTCGCCCTGGCCCCAGGCGGCGCCGGAGGTCATGCCGAAGTTGGTCTTCAGCAGGACGAAGTCATCGAGGTCGACGTCCCCGTCGCCATCGGCGTCGCCGGGCTTGGCGGCGGCGCCCGGGAGGATCTCGACCAGGCCCCGATCGGGGATCGCATCGAGGAGAATGTAATCGTAATCGCCCTCGGTGGTCAGTGTGCACGCTGTGGGCGTGCCGTTCTGTGTGGCGGTCGCGGCCCCGCCCCAGGCGTCGCTCAGGCGGAGCTTGATCGTCAGCGGGTGGTCGAAGATCAGGTCGTTCATCCGGTCGGTGATCTCGAAGGCGATGCGGCTTTCGCTGTTCTCGACCACGGTGATCTCGGCCGAGTCACGCTCCTGGCCGAACTTGGCCACGTCAACGAAGCTCGCCCACCAGAACAGGTCGCCGACGGAATCGATGTAGGCCAGTTGAGCCTCGACGGCCGCCGCGTCGCCGACGCCGTGGAAGTGCGTGCACAGCCACGACCGCTTCCACTGGCTGCTGTTGAGCCAGGTGATGCCGGAGGTCCCGTACAGGACCGCGTCGACGAAGTCGGCGGTTGTGCCGGCGCTGCCGGCGCTGCAGGTGGACATCCAGTTGATCCGGGCGGCCTTGTTGGGCGTTCCGGTGGTGCCGCGGCCGGCGATGAAGCACTCGGCGGCCAGGTTCCTCTTGCCGGCGCCGCAGGGATAGGCAACCGCTAGGCACTGCTGGTCGGGCACGTTGGCGTTGATGAGCGCCTGGGACTGCTGGTACTCCCACCGCACGTCGGCGTCCGGCCGTTCGGCGTCGGAGCAGTCGTGCGTCATGGTGTGCGACTGGATGGATCCGCCGGCGGCGGCCAGGGCGGCAAAGTCGGCCCATACGCCGGAGAAGCCGGGATTGGAGGCATTCTCGACGGGGTCGACGATGACGAACCACGTGGGGGTAAAACCGTACGTCTGAGCCATCTGGATCCACCAGGCGTGGTCGGGCTTCCAGTTGTCGTCGATGGTGATGGTCAGCGCCGCGAACTTGTCGCCGTACCACAGGCACAGGTGGGGCTCACCGACGGCGTCGGGCCAGACGATGTCGGCCGGGACCGGGAAGTCCGGGCGGTCCAGAGGCAGGTTGAGCAGTTGCTCGCGCCCGACGGCGATATTGACGGTGTCGCTGTCGCTCAGGCCATGGCTGTCGGTGACCGTCAGGGTCATCGGATGGTAGCCCTCGGCCAGCGTGAGCGTCGCGGTGAAGGCCGTCGAGACGACGGTGCCCTCCGCGTCGGTCCAGGCGGCCGACACGAGCGTGGCCCGCGGATCGGCGGCGTAGCTGCCGGTCCCGTCCAGCGTGACGGCCTCGGACCCGTCGCCGTCGCCATCGTCCAGGGCCTGATCGGGCCCGGCGTCGGCGACGGGGGCGATGGGCGACCCGTCGAGGATGGTGATCAGGACCGTGTCGCTGTCCATGTCGCCCTCGACGTCGACGACCGTCAGCACCACCAGGTGCTCGCCGACGGCGAAGGCCGCCGTGGCCGTCATGCCCGAGGCGACGGGCGAGCCGTTCTCGGTCCACGCGTAATCGGCGATGACGCTGTCGTCGGGGGTCGAGCTGGACCCGTCGAGCGTGACGGTGACGGGGTTGTTCTGCAGGTCGGCCTGGACGGTCTGATCCTCGCCGGCGTTCGCCTCGGGGCCGGCGGCGTCGGTGCTGATCGTCAGCGTGGGGACGCTGTGGGCCGTGTTGTTGGCCGAGGCGACCTGGACGCTGTTGGCCGTCGGCTTGTCGACGTTGAGCCGGAGGAACACGTAGTCGCCCGGCTGGGCGCCGGCCGCGTACTGGGCGGCCAGCCACGCCGCCAAGGCCGCGTCGCCCGTCGCGTCGGTCTGGTGGGAGGCCCAGGCGTACGAGCCATTGGAGGGCATGACGAAGACGTCGTCCTGGATCAGCGTGCCGTTGCCCACCGGGGCCGCCCCCACGGGGGCATAGTCGCTCAGCAGGACGCTCGGGCTGGACGCGTAGCGGACGCCGTACAGGTCCAGGCCCTTGGGCCAGTCGTTGACCCCGCCGGGATAGCCGCTGTACAGGTCGAAGCTCAGACTGGCCGAGTCGATCGTCTCGCCGCCCAGATCCGGCAGCGCGAAGACGGCCACGCCGCAGACGCTCCCACGGTTGTACGCGACGTTGTCATCGCCCAGCAGAAACGCGTTCTGCCCGACGAACAGCAGAACGGGTTCGCCGCTGGCGTTCAGCCCGATCTCCTGGTCGGCAGGGTTGCTGGGGCTGCTGTAGGTCGCGCCGATGGCCGCACCGCACGAAAGGCAGACGATAAGGAAGAACACATGGCTCAGTTTCACGGCTCACCCTCCTCGGTTGGGGATCCACAAAAAGAAAGAAGATCACCTGGCACCCGCAGGACGTCCCGGCTCCAAGGGCGGCCTGCCCGGGCACTTACAGCCACGATACTAGTGCTCTGTGACGTCTAATTTGATGGTCAGTGGCAGGTCTCTTTGCCGATGGGATAAGCATAACCCAGGCAAGGAGGCCTGCCATGAAGAAGAAGTATATCGTCACGTTGACGGAACCGGAACGCCAGATGTTGCAAGCGCTGCTTTCACGAGGCAAGGCGGCCGCGCGGAAGCTGGTGCATGCGAGGATTCTGCTGAAGGCCGATGCCGGCCCTGGTGGGCCGGCGTGGTCCGATGGCCAGATCGCCGAGGCTTTGGAGGTTGGCACGGCCACCGTCGAGCGCATACGCAAGCTGTTTGTTGAAGTAGGTTTGACCGCGGCATTGGAGCGTCGCCGACCCCGGCGACAGTACGCACGGGCTCTCGATGGCGACGCCGAAGCGCATTTGATCGCCTTGGCTTGCCAGCAGCCGCCGGAAGGTCGAGCCCGCTGGACGCTGCGGTTGTTGGCCGATCACATGGTCCAGTTGGAATACGTTGAGCAGCTATCGTATCAGACGGTGCGGCGGACGCTTAAAAAAACGAGCTTAAGCCTTGGCTGAGCAAGCAGTGGTGCATTCCCCCCAAGGCCAACGCCGAGTTCGTCTGCAAGATGGAAGATGTGCTGGAAGTCTACAAGCGGCCGTACGACCCCAAGCGTCCGGTCGTGTGTCTGGACGAGACCAGCAAGCAGTTGATCGGCGAAGTGGCAACGCCGGTGCTGGCCGCGCCGGGCCACGTGGCTCATTATGATTACGAGTACGTCCGCAACGGCGTGGCGAACCTCTTCATGATCTCCGAGCCGCTGGCCGGGCAGCGTGAAGTGGAAGTGGCGACGTGGCAAACTGACCGGAATGCAGCTGGCACAAAAGTGAACTGGCAGTTCACGACCGCCGACGCACGGATAAAGCTGCAAAGGCTGTATCCGTCATTTGAAGAGTAACGGAGCACTAGGGCGGCGGCCCCGTTTTGTCAAGTCTGGAATGCCGTCTGGGAATGTGGATCCCCGGGGGATACTCCCCCTTCCTGCCGCCACCGCGCCGCCCCTCGACTCTACCCGACGGCGCGTCCCCCGACGGTGGTGGCCACGCAAGCATGGACCACGTCCCCGTCGTCTCCGGTCACCACGGCGAACGCCTGGGCGGCAGCGGATCGACGGTCCAGGCCATGCGGTTGCACAGCCGCAGCAGCAAATCGGCTCGTGTTTCCACGGAGGCGGGGTCGTCCCACAGATTGCGATGCTCTCCGGGGTCGGCCTCGAGGTCATACAGTTCCCCCGCGGAGTGACTGTGGTCGACGACGATCTTGTGGCGGTGGTCCCTGAGCATTGTCAGCTGAGCCGTGGGATCGGTGTGCCAAGGCATGGCGTTGTAGTACTCGCAGTACACATCGTCACGGTGGCGCCCGGCGGGGGCCTGGCCCCTCAGCAGTGGCCACAGCGACCGGCCTTGCATACCGGGGTGACGGTCCATGCCGACGGCGTCGAGTAGGGTCGGCGCCAAATCGGTCAGTTCCACCAGGGCCGTCGATCGCTGGCTCCGCACGGTGTCGCACAGTGAGATGATCAGGGGCACATGCACGGCCTGCTCGTAGAAGTAGGGCCCCTTCAGGTAGAGCCCGTGGTCGCCGAGCATCTCTCCGTGGTCAGACTGGAAGATGACAATGGTGTTCTCGCGTTGCCCTGTCTCTCTGAGCACCTCAAGCATGCGACCCACCTGGGCATCGATCAGGTCGCACATGGCCCAGTAGGCGGCGCGGATCATCCGGTGCTCGGAAGCCGACAGCCGGTTGGGGGCCGGGTCGTGCTGTTGCCCATGGGCCCCCAGATGGTCGACGGACTGGTACGGCGGCTTGGCGGCCAGTTCGCCCTCGACATAGGCCGGCAGGGGGATGCTGTCCAGATGATCGAGGTACCGTTGCAGGCGGCTCGACGGTGGATCGAACGCGCTGTGCGGGTCGTAGACGTTCACCGAGAACAGCCACGGCTGGCCGTCCTGGGCCCGTTCGCGCATGAACTGACAGGCCTTCTCCGCGCACCAGGTTGTCTGGTGCAGTTCCTCGGGCATGCCCAGGTGTACATGGCGGCAGTCCGGGTGCGGCGGCGTCCTGAACTCGGCCCCTTGCGCCGCCAACCAGGCCCAATACTCGTTCGCCTCCCCCCAACCGGGGCCCGAGTGGTGAGACCAATGGAACTCATCGTAGCCGTCTTCGATGCGCCGCTCCATGGTCCTGCAGACGCTGGGGTGGCAAGCTGAAAGGTGGAGCTTCCCCGACAACCCGCAGGCATATCCTGCGTCGGCAAGCATTCTGGTGACCAGCACCTCGTCGGGGGGGATATCCACTCCGTTCTGCCGACAGCGTGTGGTGCGCGGATAACGGCCCGTCAGGAAGCTGGCCCGGCTGGGGGTGCACACGGGGCTCTGACAGTAAGCATGCTCAAAGAGCGTCCCTTCACGGGCGAGCCGATCCAGGTGGGGCGTCTCCACGAAGTCGTTGCCGTAGCAGCCCAGCGTGTCCCAACGTTGCTGGTCGCTGCAGATCCAGAGGATGTTGGGGTGGTCTGTCATCGTCTCCTCCTGCAGGACAGACCGCCAACACTATCCTTGGCCTTTCTGTCTGTCAACGATTCGTCTGGCTCCGCGCACGCTCTGCTTGCATCAGGCCCTGGCGGCTCCTAGGATGAACGGTGAGCAGAATCGCCCTGCACAAGGATGTGGAGGCCGCCATGGAGCACGATTGGAATCGTAGAGCGTTCATCAAGGCTGCTGGCCTGGGCTTTGCCAGCACGCTGCTGTCAGGCTGCAGGAGAACCGAGATGAAACTGCCACAGAGCACGAAGAAGCCGAACATCGTCATCCTGGTTGCCGATGATCTCGGGTGGAATGACGTCGGCTACCATGGCAGCGAGATCAGAACTCCTCGCATCGATTCGTTGGCCAAGGAAGGCATCGGGCTTGACCGTTTCTACGTCACTCCGGTCTGCAGCCCGACACGGGCCGGCCTCATGACCGGACGATATCCCCACCGGTACGGTCTGCGCGACGCCGTGATTCCGCCCTGGAGGGATTTCGGACTGGCAATCGACGAAGAATGCATGCCGCAACTCCTGGCCAGGGCAGGCTACACTCGGCGGGCGTGCATTGGGAAGTGGCACCTGGGGCACTCGAAGAAGGTGTACCATCCCATCTCGCGTGGCTTCACCCATTTCTACGGACACTACAACGGTGCGATCGACTACTTCACGCACAAGCGTGACGGGGAACTGGACTGGCACCGGAACTTCGACTCGAACTACGACGAAGGGTACGCCACAACCCTTCTGGCTGATGAGTCCGTCCGATTCATCAACGGAAGTGTAACTTACCTTCTGTAAATTGAAAGAAGGCCATCGTTTGTCTCGATCAAAGAGTTGAGGACTTTTTGACAGGAGACAGAACGATGGCCCAAGCGGATGGTGACGTTATCGGTCGGTTGCTGCAAGAGGTTTTCCAGGAGCGTGACGGCCTCAAGCGGCTCTTGGAACATCTGCTGAACGAGACGATGCAGGCCGAGGTGGCCGAGCACCTGGGTGCGGACCGCCACGAGCGGAGCGGCCAGCGGCGGGGTCACCGCAACGGCTACAAGGGCCGCACGCTGAAGACCCGCGTGGGCGAGTTGGACCTGGACGTGCCGCAGGTGCGGGCATGCGAGCCGTACCACCCCTCGATGTTCGCCCGGTGGCAGCGGAGCGAGCGTGCGTTGCTGGTGGCGTGTGCGGAGATGTACTTCCAGGGCGTCAGCACCCGCAACGTCCGTCAGGTGCTGGAGGCGATGTGCGACGGGGAGATCTCCAGCGGGACGGTCAGCCGGGTGGCCCAGGAGCTCGACGAGAAGCTGCTGGCGTTCCGGCACCGGCGTCTGGACGCGACGGACTGGCCGTACCTGCACATTGACGCGCGTTACGAGAAGGTTCGTGTGGCCGGACGCGTGGTGAGCCAGGCGGTGCTGGTGGCGGTGGGCTTCACGGCCGAGGGCCGTCGGGAGGTGCTGGACTGGCGTGTGGCCGACAGTGAGAGCGAGGCGACGTGGGGTGAGTTGTTCCGCCAACTGAAGGACCGCGGGCTAAACGGTCTCCGTCTGGTGATCAGCGACGCTCACAAAGGGATCGTGGCGGCGATGCAGCGTCACTTCCAGGGCGTCGCCTGGCAACGTTGCCGGGTTCACTTCAAGCGGGAGTTGGGCAAGAAGGTGTCGTACAAGGTGCTCAGTGAACTGATGGCGGACCTGGCGGTGGTGTTCGCACCGGAAGAGCGGACCGAGTGTCTGCGTCGGCGTGATGAGATGGCGGACAAGTGGGAGCGTCGCTACCCGAAGGTGGCGGCGATGCTTCGCGAGGGCCTGGAGGACTGCCTGGCGGTGCTGGACTTCCCGGAGCACCACCGCAAGCGTCTGCGGTCGACGAACATGCTGGAGAACCTGATGCGGCGTCTGAAGAAGCGTAGCCGTGTGGTGGGTGTGTTCCCCAACGCCAGTTCGTGCGATCGGCTGCTGGGGGCCCAGTTGATCGAGGTGCACGAGGGCTGGGCGGTGGAGAAGTACGCCTACTTCAACATGGAGCAGGTAGACCTGGGCGAGCTGCCGGCGTGTGTCGAGGCGGCCGCGTAGGCTGCTCCTCCGGTCGGCCCTCCGGGCCTCCCTCCGGAGCAGCCTACGCGACATGGGCGCGATTGAGACAAACGAGGCTATTTACAGAAACCTTGTTGCACTACTTCATCAACGATTCGACCCCCGACGAACCCTTCTTGCTCTACGTTCCGTTCAACGCGCCGCACTCTCCGTTGCAGGCCGACCCCGAAGTGCTCGCCACCTACGCCGGCGAAGGCGAAGAGCCTACGAAGCGACAGATCTACTCAGCCATGGTCACGTCGCTCGACACGGCGATCGGCCGCATCCTGGACGCACTGGACAGGAAGGGCGTGGCCAATGACACGCTCGTTCTGTTCTTCAGCGACAACGGAGGACATCGCGAGAGCGGAGCCAGCAACCTGCCCCTGCGGGGTGCCAAGTTCATGGTCTATGAAGGTGGCGTGCGGGCTCCCGCCGTGATCCGATGGCCGGAACGGCTCGCCGGCGGCCGCAAGCTCGATACGCTGACGGGGTATGTCGATGTCCTGCCGACCGCACTGGCGGCAACCGGCATCAACGTCACAACTCACAAGGCCCTGGACGGGGTGAACATGCTTCCTGTCCTGGCCGAGAGTGAGAAGCCTGCCCAGCGAACGTTCTACCTCGGGCAATCACGTACGGCATCGTCCAACCTGGTGCCGACCGGCAAGATGGGGTGCCGATGATTCGCGTACAAGACATCAAGAACGGGCGGATTGATACGTCATCACCGCTTCGCGTCGCCCCCGAGATCGCATCGCAGTACCGTCGCACCAGGCTTCGCGGGGGCGAACTGCTCCTGACGTTGGTTGGTACTGTTGGCGAAGCCGCAATTGCTCCGCCGGAGGTCAAGGACTGGAACACCGCTCGCGCCGTGGCCGTGGTTCCGGTCCGACATGATGTCGGCCCGAGGAAGAGCATCGACGGCCTGGAGGTCGAGCCCAACACCACGGGCAGCATGAAGACGCTGGTGGAGGGCCTTCTGCCCAAGGAGCGGTTGCTCCAGTACATCCGCGACTTCATCGTCTTCGAGGTGGCCAACGACAGGATTGAGAAGAAGGGCGCGAAGTACCACCAGTTCTTCGCGGTCCGCCTGGCTGCCCGCAAGACGATCGACACCTACACGGCCGGCAAGGACAAGCGGATCGGCGTGATCTGGCACACGACGGGCTCGGGCAAGAGCCTGTCGATGGCATTCCTGGTGGGCATGCTGAGGCGGGCGCCGGAGCTGGAAAACCCGACGTTCGTCATCCAGGTGGACCGGACGGACCTGGACGACCAACTCCACGACCAGTTCGTGGCGGCCCGGTCGCTGGTGGGAGACGTGAAGCACGCCGAGAACGTGGATCAGTTGCGCGACATGCTCCAGACCGAGGGCGGGGAAGTCATCTTTACGACCATTGAGAAGTTCCGGCTCAAGACCGACATCAACGGCCGGCCGGTGGAGGTCGAGCACCCGGTGCTGTCGGGGCGGTCGAACGTGGTCGTCATCGCCGATGAGGCGCATCGGTCGCAGTACGGTTTCAAGGAGGGCTACGCCCGCAACCTTGCCGAAGCGCTGCCCAACGCGCGGCGGATCGGCTTTACGGGCACGCCGATCAGCTTCAGCGGGGCCGACACGGTGGAGGTCTTCGGCGAGGTCATCCACACCTACGACATCAAGCAGAGCCAGGATGATCATGCCACGGTGGCGATCTTCTACGCGCCACGGCAGGTTCGGCTTCACCTGAACCGCAAGGACATCGACGCGGCCCTGCAAGAGATCGCCCAGGAGCATCCGGTATCAGACCTTGAGCGGCGCAAGAGCCAATGGGCGGCGCTGGCCGCGGCGGCCGGGGCCAGGGAACGGGTGGAGGAACTGGCCGAGGACATGCTGGCCCACTTCCTGGACCGCTGCGCCACGCTGGAAGGCAAGGCGATGGTCGTCTGCATGACGCGGGCCAACTGCGTGGCGCTGCACAACGCCCTGACGGCACTGCGGGGCTGCCCGGAAGTCAAGGTCGTCATGACCGGCAAGTTGAGCGAAGACCCGCCCGAGTGGGCGCGGGACGGGCACCTGACGACCAAGGGCCAGCGCGAGATCGTCAAGAGACGGATGAGGGACGTGGACGACCCGCTGAAGATAGTGATCGTCTGCGACATGTGGCTGACCGGGACCGACATCCCGTGCCTGCATACCCTCTACGTGGACAAGCCCATGCAGGGCCACACCATGATCCAGGCCATCTCACGGGTGAACCGGGTCTTTCGGGACAAGCCCCACGGCCTGATCGTGGACTACATCGGGATCGGTGACGACCTGCGGGAGGCCACGGGCAAGTACACCAGCGGCGGCGGGCGGGGCGAACCGGCGCCCGAGGTCGGCCCGGAAGCGCGGCCGGTGTTCATGGGCTGCATCGAGGCCATCCGTGCGCTCCTGCCGGAAGGCAAGAACTACGGCGGCTGGCGGCGGATGTCCCGGATCGAGATGGAGGACCTGTACGCGCTGGTGTACGGGCATCTTGCCGATGATGACGACCTGCGGAGCGAATTCCTGGCAGCGGAGCTGCGCCTGAGTTCGGCCTTCCTGCTGGTCAAGCACCTGGACGACTGCCGCGCGTACGCCGACGAGGTCATCTTCTACCAGCGAGTACGGAAGCAGATTGCCAAGGCCCTGCCGGGCAAGAAACCCCAGCGCGACCTGGAACGGGCGGTGCGGGACCTGGTGGATGACGCGGTGGAGTCTGAGGGCGTGCTGGACATCTTCAAGGCTGCCGGCATCGAGAAGGCCGACGTGTCGATCTTGGACGACAGATTCCTCCAGACGTTCAAGGACATGCCTCAGGAGAACCTGCGGCTGAAGCTGCTGGAGCAGTTGCTCCGCGACGAAATCCAGCTCCGCCAGAAGAAGAACCTGGCCAAGGCCCGGTCGTTCCGCGAGATGCTGGAGGCGACGCTCCAGAAGTACCACAACCGGCTGATTGATGCCGCGGCCGTGGTCAAGGCGCTGATCCAGATCAAGAAGGACATGGACAGCGAGGAGCAGCAGGCCGCGGCCCTGGGTCTGAGCCTGGAAGAGAAGGCGTTCTATGATGCGGTGGCCGCCAACGCCGCGACCCTCTACGACCAGGCGTTCCTGCGGGGCCTGATTCACGACGTGGTGCAGGCCGTCAAGCGGAACCTGAAGGTGGACTGGACCCAGCCGCACCGCGAGGACGTGAAGGCTGAGATCCGGGCGTCTGTCAAACGCGTCTTGCGCAACCGCGACGTTCGCGTCGAGGACTTCGACGCGTTCCTGGAGCGGTTCATGGCACAAGCGACGGCGTTGTACGCCGACTGGCCGACGGCGGCGTGATCAACTTGTGGCGTGAAGGTGCTCTGAGAACAACCCGACATCTGCCCCAAGTGCAAGAGCCGCAGCGAGTTTCGAGCCCATCCTGCCAGGCGATGTCACAAGCGGCATACGCGGCCAGTTACAGACTGCTGTCTGGCACCAAGATGGTCACCGGCGCGACCGGGGAGCACCGAGACGGTCACCCTCAACGTGCCTTTGGGAGGCGGCCCCGAAGGGCAACAGCGCGAATCGCTTACGGCAACCATGGCTTGTGTGAACTGAGCATGCTTCATCATTCCGCAACGGCGGCATCTGCAGCCTGGCCGTGGACGTCACTGCGGCTAGGCCCGCCAGAAGCGAGGTCGCCGGGTCTTTCCATTCACGTGAGGCAAGGCGCGATTGCTCGTTCACCAAGCCGCACGCGCTCACGACCGGCTCATCCTGGCGTACTCCGTTGGGCTGATGCCTGTGAGTCTGCGGAACTGGCGGCAGAAGTAGGCGGGGCTGTCGTAGCCGACGCGGCGGGCAATGTCGGCGAAGGGGATCTGTGTGTCGCGGATGAAAAGCTTGGCACGTTCGATGCGGAGGGCCGTGAGATACTGGACTGGCGGCACACCGTATGCGTCGCGGAAGCAGCGGCAGAGGTGGGCGTAGCTGTAATCGAGTTGTTCGAGGTACGTCTGGATCGAAGGCATGTCGTTGAGAGAAAGGTGGGCGATCTGGTCGAGGAGTTCCCGCACGCGTGCCGGGAGTGTCGCCCCGGCAGGGCTCGGCGACGGCGAGGCATTGCTGTCGCCCAGTACCTCGACCAGCAGTTCCAGCAACCGCGCCCGCGCCAGATTATCCGCACGCTCGGTGTTCTGGGCCACCAAGGCAAGGAGTCGTCCATACAGGTCGAAGGCAGCCGGGGCCGACCGGATTGCCCCGTACAGAATCCCTTTCGGCACGAAAGCAGGGGCCGGACGATAGAGCTCGGGCAGAGCGCTGCCGGGCAGGTACGTCAGGAGCGGCGTGTTCCGGTCATCGGGCTGGTACATCCAGTCGAGGTGGACCCAGTAGCGATGGCCGCCGGTCTGGCTTGTCGCGCGAGAGACGTGCGGTCGTCCGGGCGGGACGACGATGAAGGACCCGTCGACGCACGGAAAGGATGCGTCCTCGAATTCGACGACGAACTCCCCGTCGCGGAACAGCACCAGTTCGTGGTCATAGATGACCCGCAACGGCTCGATCCATGTGCCCGGGCATTGAGCATCACCGACCAAGCGTGGGTAAGGCGAGATACGTGACAACCAGTTGGGCATAACAAAGGACTCCTTACTATTCGGATACATATCATAATCGTACAATTCAGGTCACTTCTTTACCCTTGTGGACATCGCTCTTTCCAGTAATCATTGAAGGACGTCGCCGTGTTGGTGGTTGGATCCGCCATCCTATGACGGCGTCGGCTGCGTCATCTTCGGTCAAGAGTGCCAGCCGCAGCGATGAAAGGAGTGATGATGGTTTCCAACATGGGCAGGGGTGGAGCGGCGTCGACGGCCGTGCGGGCGTTGGACCAGGGCGGGGGCATCCTCCGCCTGGCCCCGGCGTGGGTGCCGCGGTCGTTCTGCGTGCCGGGCCGACGGATCAGGCTGCATCCCGACGACTACTACGCGTACGGCGGCGTCCGCGGGGGGATCGACGAGCGGTGGTTCGCCTCGACGACCCCGGCCGACAACGGGCCGCTGACCAGCGAGAACGAAGGGCTCAGCCCCGTCGTCGTCGAAGACGGCCACGCCGTCCAACGCGTCCTGCTGCGCGATGCCGTGGACGAGCTGAAGGGCGACCTGATCGGCGAGCGACTGTGGAACGACTACCACAGGTGGCCGATGTACTCGAAGTTTTTCGACAACAAGGGGGCGTTGCCGCACCACGTGCACCATCGCGACGAGCACGCCGCGGCGACGGGCCAGTTGGGCAAGCCGGAGGCGTACTACTTCCCGCCGCAGGTGAACAATCACGGCGGCGATTTCCCCTACACGTTCTTCGGCCTCGAGCCCGGCACCACGCGCGAGCAGGTCCGCGAATGCCTGGTGAATTTCACCAGGGGCGACAACCGGCTGACCAACCTCTCCCGCGCCTACCGCCTCCAGCCGGGCACCGGGTGGAACGTCCCCCCGGGCGTCCTGCACGCGCCGGGCAGCCTGTGCACGTACGAGCCCCAGAAGGCCTCCGACGTCTTCGCGATGTACCAGTCGCTGACCGGCGACCAGATCATCCCCGCCGAACTGCTCTGGAAGAACACCCCGCCGGAGAAGGTCGGCGACGTCGACCACCTGCTGGACGTGCTGGACTGGGAGAAGAACGTCGACCCCCGGTTCGTCGAGCGCAATTTCATGACGCCCCGGCCGGTGCGGCCTGTCGCCGAGATGGAGGCCGCGGGGTACGTTGAGCAGTGGATCTGCTACCGCTCCGACGCGTTCAGCGCGAAAGAGCTGACCGTCCTGCCGGGCCGGTCCGTCACGATCCGCGACAGCGGGGCGTACGGGATGATCATGATGCAGGGGTATGGCACGATGGGCGCGTGGCCGATCGAGACGCCGATGCTGATCCGGTTCGGCCAGCTAACGCATGATGAGTACTTCGTGTCCGAGCAGGCCGCCCGGGAGGGCGTGACGATCGTCAACCCGTCCAAGAGCGATCCCATCGTCATGCTCAAGCATTTTGGGCCGGACAACCCCGACCTCGGGCAGTAAGTCAGAAAGAAAGGCAGTGGGCAGATGGATCTTCCCTGGTATCAGCGCGGCCACCGCCGCATGCTCGTGGACATGCACATCCCGGACTGGGATCCTGCGTTCCTGGCGAAGTACGACCCGGTCGAGATGGTGCGGCTGTACAGGTTGGCGGGCCTGACATCGGTAATGTTCTACACGCAGTCGCACGTGGGGCTGTGCTACTGGCCGACGAAGACCGGCAGGATGCACGAGGGCCTGCGCGGGCGCGACATCGTCGGCGATATGGCCGGCCTGCTGGAGGAGGCGGGGATCGCGAGCTGCGCGTACTATAGCGTGATCTTCAACAATTGGGCTTGGCTGGAGCACGCGCAGTGGCGGATGGTCACGCAGAACCCCTCCAGTGAACTGGTCATCACCGGCCGCTACGGGTACGTCTGCCCGAACAACCCCGACTACCGCGCGTTCTGCCGTGCGCAGACCGAGGAACTGCTGACGGGCTACCGCTTCGACGGCCTGTTCTACGATATGACCTTCTGGCCGGGCGTCTGCACGTGCGACCATTGCCGTGCGCGGTTCGCCACCGAGGCCGACCTGGATCTGCCCGAGGCGGTCAACTGGTTCGACCCCGTCTGGTGCCGTTTCCAGGAGGCCCGCGAGCAGTGGATGCTCGACTTCGCCGAGTTCCTCAATGGCTGCGCCGGTGTGGCGCGGCCGGGAATCACGGTCTACCACAACTTCGCCAGCGCCTTGGCCAATTGGATGGGCGTCGGCTTCCGCAACGCGTCGGCTAACGGTTTTCTGGGGGCCGACTTCTACGGCGACCCGGTCGAGCAGCTCGCCGTCAGCAAGCTGATGGTGAACCTCTCGGAGAACCAGCCGGTGGAGTTCATGACCAGCCGGTGCCTGAACCTCGTGGAGCACGAGAGCAACAAGGACGCCGCGACGATCCGCATGCAGGCGCTGGCGACGACGTTATTCAGCGGCGCGATGCTGTTCATCGACGCGATCTATCCCGACGGGACGGTCAACCCGGCGCCGTACGCGATGATCCGCGACGTGTACGATGAGATGAGCTGCTATGAGCCTTTCCTGGGCGGCCGTCCCGTGGAGGACGTGGGCGTCTACTTCAGCAGCGATTCGAGGATGGACTTCGCCGAGAACGGCACGCCCGTCGACGAGGTCCACTGGGTACGCGGCTACCCGCACCTGCGGGCCGTCCGCGGGGTCTGCCAGGTACTGCAGGAGGCCCACGTGCCCTTCGGCGTGATCACGCGGCGACAATTGGGCGAACTGGACCGCTACAAGGTGATCGTGCTGCCCAACGTGCTGCGGATGGACCGGGCGGAGGTCGACGCGCTGCGCGAGTACGTCCGCCGCGGCGGTTGCCTGTACGCCAGCCGGTACACGTCGCTGACGGAGACGGACGGCGTACGGCACGAGGATTTCATGCTGGCCGACGTGTTCGGCTGCCACTTCGCCGGCGACGATCTCGGTCGCGTGGCCTACCTCAGGCCGACGTGCGACGCGCTGCGCGATGCGATCATGCCGCAGAACTACCTCGGCCACATGGGCCTGCCGAGCCAGCCCAGCGCCGGCGCCGGCACGCTCCGCCTGGCGCCGAAGGTCGAAGGCGATGTTCTGGCCACGCTCACCGAGCCCTACGGGCGCGAGTGGGGGACGATCGAGACGCGGAACTGGTCTAGCATCCACAGCGCTCCCCCGTGGCGCGATACCGACGTGCCGGCCATCGTCGAGAACACCTTCGGCGACGGTCGTGCGATCTACAGTGCGGCCGACATCGAGGCGATCGACTGCGACGCCGACCGCCGGACGCTGCTGATGCTGATCGAGGACCTCCTGGGCGACCGTCAAAGCGCAACGGCCGTGGCGCACCCGTGCGTGTGGATGGCGGTGACCGACCAGCCGGACCGGCAGCGGATGATCGTCGGTTTTCTGAACTACCAGCAGCAACTGCCGGCCATCTCCATCCCGTCGATCCGCTTCGGTCTTCGCCCGCCGGCCGGCAAGCGGTTCGTTTCACTGCGGAAGGCGCCGGAGGGCGTCGCGGTGCCGTTCGAGACGGACGCCGACAACACGCTGGCGGCAACGGCGACGGACCTGGAAGCCCTGCGGATGCTGGTGGCAGAGTACGCCTGACTTCTCTTGCGGGTGGATGTGCGGGTGTCACAGGCGGAACCCGTCGGGGTCTTCAGCGAAGAGAGGCTCACGCTGTTGTTCGTTGAATGCCGTCCCTATAACCCAAAGTTCTGCTTGAGTACCACAAAGTCGTCCAGGTCCACATCTCCGTCGCCGTCGAAATCGCCTTGGGCGTACGTGGCGCCGGAAGTCGTGCCGAACTGGTTTTTGAGGATGACGAAGTCGTCCAAGTCAACATCTCCGTCGCCGTCGGCGTCGCCGGGCACCACGGGATTGCCGGTGGTAAGCCGGATGTCGGAGAATACCACATCGGCCGACGCATCGGTATCGTCAACCGCCACGAAGCCGAGGTAGTTGACCTCACCGGTGAAGTACCTTCCGACGGGGATGCGGTAGGTGGCAGTACCGTCGGCCGCCATGTCGGTCGGTTGCACACGCCAGCTGAACGTGTCGAGTTCACCGTCGTCGGCGTCGCTGCCGCCAAGGCGGAAGGCCCGGCGGGTGTTGGTTCCGTCGATATCGTCGTCGAGGACGATCGCAAGAAGCTCTCCGGAGTCCGATGCGGCTACCGTGACCTCGAGCATCGTGGCGGTCTGCGTCGTGTGGTAGAGTGGCACGTACTTCCACGCATCGCCGGTCAGTCGCACCGCGCGGCCGGGCAGGAGGACCTCGGCCAGTGAGGCCGGATCATCCCAGCCGGTGGTCTCGCCGGTCAGGGTCGACTGCCGCATGTACTGCACCGGCCCCAGCCCTGCCGATGAGAAGCAGCCCAGCGTCGGCGCCACCGGATCATATGGCACCCCATCGATGTCGGCAGGAACGCACTCCAGCGGCACACCGCGATGGTAGCAGGGGGATGTCGGCATCACTCGGTAGTCATCGCAGCCCGAGTCGCGGAATTGGGGATCACCCAGGGTAGCGTGGTTGCCCAGAGGCGCCGACTGGTCCCAGTGAAGCTGCGCTACGTGGTTGTAGTCGACATCGCACGATGCCGGCAGGGCTGTGGCCGGGCCCGCGCTGAAGACGTGGATGTTGTTATTCCTCACGTTCCAGTTCGAGACGACGTAGTCGTCGAGGAACAGGAACCGCTGGCCGATGTACGTCACGTGCCACAGCAGCACGTGGTCCATGTCACAGTTGCGCATCTGGGTGCTCAGCGCCATGCCCTGCGATTCGAATTCGAACATCAGGTTGACAAAAGCGACGTCTTCGGTCTCGAAGCCGCACAGGATGCCCTGGGTCACGGCGTCATAGACGCGGCAGTTGTAGACGATGATGTTTTCCACGCTGGTTCCGGGGTTGTACCACTGGAAGAAGTCGGAGTGGGCGGTGGTTTCCCCGGCGTCCATCCTACGGATGGTGACGTTGATGGAGGTCTGGTCAGTTCGGGCCCGGTATATGTCCGAGCAGATGTTCTCGATGTAGACATTGCGGTGGAACTGGCCGTCGGCGTTCCACATGTCGCGGAGGACCGAGTTGGTGACGTAGACGGTGGCGGTGCCGAAGTAGGGCTGGGTGCCGTTGCCGGATCCCCTGGCATCGTACATGACCACCCCGTCGTACCAGGCCAGCATCGGGGCGCGGCCGTACATAATTGTCTGAAAGGCGTTGATATAGTCGTTGAAAAGCGTCAGTTTGTGCCATCGCACCAGGGTGCGGAGGTAGTCGTTGGTGGACGAGCCATCCTCGAGCATACAGGCGATCCGCACGTCGTCGGCCGTCAGGCCCGGCGCGGCCTGGACGGTGGTCCAGTATTGCAGACCGGAGGTGGGCATCGGCGCCAGTTTGTAGGTGCCGGCCTTCAAGTAAACGGTCCCGCCGTCGCCGGCGGACTCGATGGCCTTCTTAATGGTGCGGTAGGGGTTGGCTTCGGTACCGGTGCCAGTCGTGTCGTTGCCGTCGGTCGCAGCCCAGATGACGGCGGTGCTGTCCAGTGTGCCGCCACTGTTGGCGTAGAGGGTGACATCGCTCAACGTACGGCTCTGGTGGAGCGGGTCGTTCGGGAACGCTGTAGCCGAGAGAGTGATAGGCCCGTCGGGATAGTCGGCCGGGTCGAGTTCGAACCAGTACTCGTAGACCTCGGTCCGGTCGTTCCACGTCGGCTCCGTGGCGGTCGCTGCGTGGACGCCGTCCACGCGGAACACTACCTCGACGCCAGTTTCATGGAAGGCGACGACGCCGATCTTGAACGCCGCGTCGATTCGCTGGCAGGGCACCAGATCCCAGTTGGCGATGACCTGTGTTGCTCGGCAGCAGGACGCTGCGGCGAGAAGACACGCCAGAGCCCCAAGCAGATTCCTCGCACACATTCGCTTAGCCTCCTTCTCCGTTCTGGATAGCGCGGTCCCGCCGCACACAGACCAACTCACCTGAGCCACAGAGCTGCTCATGTGCCTTTCGGCCGCATGAACAACTCTGTAGCTGTTCCGCAGAGCCCGATGACGCAGTACGTGAACCGTCTACGCCCGCCGGCGTCGCATTTCCGCCACCAGGCCGAGGGCCAGAAGGGCCAGCGTGGTTGGCTCGGGAACGGTCGTCAGAGTCAGAACCGGACGGTTCTCGACGGTGGTGGCATTGCCCGTTGCTACCGACCAGTACCGGGTGGTGTTGGTGAACAGGCCGCGGTCGTTCAGCCGCACGAAGACGTAGTTCGGGCCGGCCATATTGTACTCGGGGCTGTCATACATCGTCTGCACCCAGGCACCCAAGGCAGTCTCGGCCGCCGCTTCGGTGTCGTGGCGCCCGACCTCGCCGGGCGCGGCTTGGCCGAGCTTCTGGGACTCGTAGACGATGTAGTCTTGGATGGCGGTCGCTGCCGCATCGCCGCCGAAGGCGCCACGGTAGTAGTCGGTGGCCACGACGGTCGACGAGCTGCTCATGCGGACGCCGTACAGGTCCATACCGTTCTCGAACAGGATGCTCCAGTTATTTCCGCCGACCACAGAGAAGGCCAGGTCGGCCGAGGCAACCGTCTCGCCAACCGGCAGAACGGGCAGTTCGAAGACGAAGACGCCCGCACTCGGCTGTGCGTCGCCCATGCCGACGCGGAACTCGCCCCCCCCGACCCACGGCATGCTGCCGTCTCCCTTCACTTGGTTATCGCTGCCGAGACCCTCCAGCGGGATCACCGCCGCCGATGCGGCCAACGACAAGCAAAGACAGACAACGAGATTCACCAGGATCCTGGACATGATGCTTCCTTTCCTTTCTTGACCTAAAATGATCAAAGTAAGACAAAAGTGACATTTCCGACTAACCCAGAGAATACCACGATATGTTCAATGTGTCAACTGCGTTTAGGGGCCAGGGTCTTGACGTGGTTGTGGGATTGTAGTAAACTGATGCCGATGAAGCAGTGGTGACCCGTGATATGTCCCCGGGGACTGAGCTGTCTGCGGCTGACGTGTCGAGGCCCCCGCGGGCGTGTGTAGAGGACGACAAGGGTAAAAACGGTCCTTGGCTGGCGGCGAAGCCAGGGCTTTCAACTCGAAAGTGAAGAAGGGAGACGGCGATGAGACCCAGCCTGTGGATGTTCGGTGTCGTGGCGGTCACGGTGGTCGCCATGCCGGCTGTAGCGGCCATCACGATGATCGAAAACTTTACCGCGTACCCCGTCGGTGAAACCATCCACGACCGGGGTGACTGGGCCAACTACGAAGAACCCCACTGGCAGGCCCAGCAGAACGGTGCCGCCCTGGCCGATCACACCCATTCCAACGTGGTGCAGATGGGCAACAAGGTCGCGCTGGAGCTGATCAACCGCGATCGCACCGGCGAAGTGGACGTGGTCTACACCGCCATGAACCTGGGCACGAACCATTACATCACCGACACCGGCACCATCTACCTCCGCTTCATGGCCATGCAGGAGGGTGACACGCTGGTGGCGACCAACAACTTCTGGGCCGGGTGGGACTACGGCGGGTTCCAGACCGGCGATGCCCTGGCGCCCAACTTCCAGGGCGCGGCCAATCCCCCTGGCGCCGGTTTTGTAAATAACTCCATGCTGGTGGAACTGAACGCGGAGATCTTCCGCGCCATGAATGGAGGCGGCTACCAGTACGTGGCGCCGGCCCGACTGCCCGGAGCCGCCTACGAGTTGTGGATGCAATTCGACATCACCGCCCAGGCGGCCCGGTTCTACCAGTGCGAAGACCAGGGCACCCCTACGCTCGTCCTCAACGCTACCGGCGGGCAGTGGTGGGCCTTCCGTGGCACCGCCGGCTACCAGGGTTCAGTCGAGAATCTCAAGTTCTTCGCCGACCCCTACCCGCCGGCACCCGCCACGCCCGTCGAGACGCAGACCTACATCGAGTCCATCGCCGTCAACAACAGCGCGTGGGTCACCGACCGCCCGACCGAGAATGACGGTACGCCCTGGAATCTCAGCGCCTGTAACCCCGGTGACGCGGACGGTGACGGCGATGTGGACCTCGATGATTTCGTCATCCTGAAGAACAACTTCGGCACCGCCGCCGGCGCCACCTGCGCCGAAGGCGACTTCGACGGTGACGGCGACGTCGACCTCGACGACTTCGTCCTGCTGAAGAACAACTTTGGGGCGACATACTGACCGGCGGCAATGACCGCAGACAAAGCGGGCGGAGGGGAGCCCTGTAGGGCCGCCTCCGCCCGATCCCACACCCGCCGCGGGTCCGGCGATGACGAACTCCAATGCGTTGTGAATGAAGGAGGGCTTTGCATGGCGCGGATGCGAACGATTGCGGTACTGTTGCTCGTCACGGCCTGCAGTGCGACGGGGCAGATGATGCACGAGATCGCCGGCGACGGCGCCGATGTCCAACTCCAAGAAGACGGCAGCACGCGTTGGGTCGGGGGAACGTCTCAACGGGTCGGCTGGTACAATGTCGACGGGACGGTGCAGAGCACCAACAGCATCTATGTCTTCCAACTGCCCGCGCTGACTCCAGACGACACCATTACAGGAGCCCATCTGAGTTTCGACCTGGTGGGCGGATCCTGGTTCGCTCCCGTCGGGGCGGTTGACGCGTATGGTCTGAGCTGGCGGGCCAGCCCGACCCCGCTGGCGAGCGACTTCTACGTGGGCCCCTACGGTGGCGACACCACCGACGCGGCGCCCATTCAGCACGCTTTGGCGGTGCCGGCTTGGAGTGGCGGCCAAGCCGCGACGTGTTACGGGACTTACGGCACGGACGCCGCCGGCGACCAGGCGCTGGCCGCCTACCTCAACGCCCAGTATGCCGCCGGCGCTGTTGGCGGTAACTACGTGTTCATCCGCTTAGGTCTGGAGGAGGTCCAGCCCCTTGAAGCCTTCTTCGTCTTCAACTCCGGCAACAGCACCCCTCCCGTCACGCTGACGGTCGTGGTCAACGGCGGCACGCCCGACCAGATGCCTGCCGCCGACGCCGGGGATGACCAGTCCGTCAGCGATGACGACGCCGACGGGTCCGAGATGGTCACGCTGGACGGGGCCGGCTCGTCCGATGCCGACGGCACGATCGTCGCCTATGACTGGGCCGAAGACGATGCGACGATCGCCACAGGCCAAACGCCACAGGTGACGCTGGCCATCGGGGTCCACACGATCACGCTGACCGTGACCGACAACGACGGCTACGCCGACAGCGACACCGTCACGATCGAGGTCATCGACCCGTTCTACAACGAGCCCCCGACTGCCGACGCCGGGCCGAACCAGACGGTTCGCGACGACGACGAGAACGGTTCGGAGGCCGTGACGCTCGACGGCACGGGCTCGTCCGACGCCGACGGGACGATCGTCGACTGCGCGTGGGCTGTCGACGGCTCCCCCCTGGCGGCGGGTGCGACGCCGACGGTGACCCTGGCACGCGGCCAGTACGCCATCACGTTGACGGTGACCGACGACGACGACGCTACCGACGCCGATACCGTGACCATCGACGTCATCGACCCCGCGGCCGGCCTGATGAACCTGCCCGCCCCGACGGCCGATCGGTTCACCATCACGGATAAGGTCTGGCCCGCCACCCCCGGCGAGGCCCACGTCTGCCTGTGGGCCGACGATGCCCTGGCTGCCGTTTCGATCACCGTTGACGACAATAACGCTGGCGATCACGCCTGGTGGATGCAGACGCTGGCGACCTACAGCGCTCAGGCCACGTGGTTCGTCATCACGGGTTTGGTCACCCCCAGCGGGGGCTACTTCGGTTCGTGGGCCGACTTTGAGGCCTTGCGCGACGCCGGCCAGGAGATGCAGAGCCACACGATCACCCATCTGGCTTTCGAGCGCGGCTTCGACCCGGACGACCCCGAACACGACATCCGCGTCGAGTATGCCGGCAGCCAGGCCGAGATCGAGAACCGACTGGGCGTCCGCTGCCAGACGCTGGCCTACCCCGGTGGAGCGAACACTATCTACAACGACCGCGACATTGCTGGCGAGTATTACATCGCCGCACGAGGCACAGCCGGGACGGTCAACCCCGTTAACCACGTCGACTACATGTACACGAACAGTGTTGGCAACGGCCTGGTGGTGTCCAATCCCTCGGCGCCCTGGGCCCAGTTGATCAACATCTTCGACCCAGCGGTCTACCGCGCTAGCAATTACCGGGCTTGGTACGTCACCCACTACCACGGCCTCAACGACGACCTCAAGGCCCAGATCATCGAAGCCCTGGCGTTTCTCCAGCAAAAGGACGCCGAGGTCGGCGTATGGATCGCCCCCTTCCGCCAGGCCGCTCAGTACGGCCAGGAGCGCGACTCGGCCACGCTGACGGTCACGGCCGCCGACGCGACCGGCGTGGCTTTCACGCTGACCGACCTGATGATCAACCAGCAGTACGATTACCCCCTGACCGTCAAGGTGCGGATGTTCGACACCTGGGACGCCGTTGAGGCGACCCAAGACGGCCAAGCGGTCAAGGTGGCCGTCGTCGAACATGACGGCGCGAAGTTTGCCCTCGTCGAGGCCGTGCCCGATCGCGGGCAGGTGCTGCTCGCACCCGTCTCGGCGGCCCGACCCGGCGATGCCGACGAAGACGGCGACGTCGACCTCGACGATTTCGTCATCCTGAAAACTGCCTTCGGTATGCATGGCCCGGACCTCAGCGCGGACTTCGACGACGACGGGGATGTGGACCTGGACGATTTCGTGATCCTCAAGTCCCATTTTGGAGCCGCAGACTGAGAACACCAGTCTGTGCTGTCATCGACACGATGGAGCCTTATTGACCAAAGCGTCCCTTCTCAGGAGAGGGAGAACCATGTCAAGACTTGTGATCTCGCTGTTGATTGTCGCAGCCATCTCTGTTCCCTGCAGTGCCGCGGTGATCGATATCGTCGGGGACCCCGCCGATCGCCAGCTTCAAGGCGACGGCACCATGCCCTGGGTCGGGCAAAGTCCGCATAGGGTGGGATACGTCAACCAGGGCGGGGTGATCGGCAATTCCAACAGCATCCTGGTGTTCCAGTTGCCGGCTCTGCCGGCCGGCGAGACCGTCGGCGAGGCGCACCTGAGCGTTGCCCTGGTGAGCGGCTGTTCGTGGTTCGCGCCCGTCGGGGCCGTCGATGTGTATGGTCTGGGCTGGCGGGCCACCCCCGCCCCCGTGGTGGACGACTTCTACGTCGGCCCGTATGGCGGTGATGCCACCGACGCCACGCCCATCCAACACGCTCTGGACGTGCCGACCTGGACCGGCGGCCAGTCTGCGACGGTCTACGGCACCTACGGCACGGACGTCGCCGGCGACCAGGCGCTGGCCGACTACCTCAACGCCCAATACGCCGCCGGTGCCGCCGGGAACTACGTGTTCATCCGGATGAACCTCGACGAGGACGAACAACCCCTCATGGCCCACTACGCCTTTGCGTGTGCCAACACTCCCGGCAGCCCCGTGACGATGACACTTACGACTGTTCCCGAGCCAACAACGCTGGCCCTCCTGGCACTCGGCGCGGCGGTAATCCGCCGCCGCTGCCGCTGACCGGGAGAATCGACGCAGAACGAGAGGAACTCGCAGCCCTGTGCTGGGGGTTCCTCTCGTTCATGCTCGCCCTGTCCTTGAGCGTCTCATTGTGGATTGGGAACCCACATGCCCTCGGTGCCGCCTTCGGCGTCATCCTGCCAGACCCACTTGAGGTTTCTCTCCACTGCGGGTTGTTCGGGAGCCTCGTTCCAATAGGCGAAGTACATGTTCGAGACGAGTGGATCATAGGTCGCGCCTTCCTCGGCCGGACGCTTGTGGTCGCCGCGTGCGGCGGCGTAGGGATCGTCCTGGGCCATCCATCGCTCGCAGTAGTCGAACAGGGCGTCGTGCCCCCAGACCCGTTGCGCTTTCATCAGGCGGGCCGTCAGGGCCGATCCGATCCAGGCCTGGGCGTTGCAGCATCGGCGATAGCTTTCGCTACGGCGGTCCATGGCGTCCCACTGTTGGGGCGGGCGCTCTTCGTATGGGCGGCGCGGGCCGTGGTGCGTAACCATTTGATAGAGCACCGTCTGCCCGGCCCAGCCCTTGCCATAGTAAGTCTGCTGGTCCTCGTGGAACGGGATCTCGGGCGAGAGATTCGCCATGGCCGGATTATTCAGCATGATGCCGGCGAACAGGATGGGCCACTTGCGGCCGCTCCAGATGCCGCCGTCGGCCGTCCATCGCATGCCCAGTTCGACCAGGCCGTGCAGATCGATGCCAAGCTGCACCAGGCCGATGAGCGTCTTGCGTTTCCGTTCGCGCGGCTCGTCGAGTTGCAGCATGATCGACGCCAGCGAAACCAGCCGTGCGTACTCGCGGCCGTACGCCGCCTGATTCTCAGTGGGCATGACGTGACAGAAGAGCCAGTTGTGCGAATGGTCGATCCATGGGCGCTGGAAGTACCGCTCCATCTCCTCCCAACTCGGCGCGTCTTGCCAGGGAAACGCCGGCTGGACCGGTCCGTCGGGACGCTTCAGGCGGCCGAGCCTATCCCAACGGACGTCGCGAAGCCGGAAGATGCGTTTCTCGGTGCCCGCGTAGCTGGGGCGGAACGCATCCTCGGGCGGGGCCTCGCTCAGGCAGGTCAGAATGGCGGCCGTCTTCAGCACCGCCCGAACCTTCTGCTCACTGGGCCAGATGAGCTTCTCGGTCAGGCTCGGGTTCGGCACGGATTCGTGGCTGATGGTCGAGATGAGCGACCGGTTGGGCTCCAGGCGGTAAGGGACCGAAAGGCTCAGGTCGGCCTGGTAGTCCTTGCCGCGGCTGTCATAGCCCTGCCGGTGGGTGATCTCGATGACGACCATCATGCCGTTGCGCATGCGGCGGTCATCCTGGTGTGCGTCGTCACCGAACTGGTTGGTCGGCACCTCGACGGTCTGGTTCGGATCGGCCGGCCCCGGGGCCGGGGTCACTTTGACGACGGTGACCGGCCCGACGACCCACCAGTCGCCGGTGACGAATTGGCCGCACTCGACCTCACGGTCGAACGCCCAGGTGATGCCGTACTGCGACACGGATTGCCTTTGGCCAGCCCGCGCAACACCGCAGGCCAGGAAAACCACGGCAACGAGAAGTGGCAGAGGGAATCCAAATCGCATGGCGGGTGCTCCTTCCTTGTCGCCCTTATCCGGAAGGGCGTGAAGCAAAGCGTACTGGCTTTCCTTGTAATGGGCAAGTGTTGCATAGATCGCTGTTGCATCGATCGTCTGGCCCGTCTTCTGGAGGGGGAGTCTGTCGAGATGCGGTCTCAGAACCGGAACGCAGTCCCTCCCTTTCAGGTGCCCATCTTCCGCAGGCAATGTCGGATGCGCCTGTCTTGAGGACCGGTTCGAAAACGTTCGCCAAACAAACGTCCGCAAGGGAACTGAGAGGCCGATCGGCGGGCGAAGCGGCCAATCGCCATGTGGTTCATACATGAATCAGGTATTGTGGCCCTCAGTGATCTGCATGACACTGCTCCGCAGGCCTCAGATCTTCGGCAGCGCCGCCACCGCCCCGGCCGTGTCGGCCAAGTCGAGGTGGGTGTACGTGTTCATCGTCAGCCGTATATCGCTGTGGCGCATGAGCTTCTGGGCGACGCTCGGCGAGACGCCGTTGCGGGCGAGCAGCGTGGCGAAGGTGTGGCGGAGACAGTGAATTGAACTGGACGTGGCCAAGCGGACCAAAGCCGGGGAGTAGCATCCGGGGTTCCCTGCCTGCCAGGAATGCCACCAACTTAAGCCATTTCTGGCACATAAAGAGAGGCCTCGCCTGTGCCTACAATAGGGTGCGTTGGTTGACTGATCCTATCCCTAGGGCAGGACAAGGAGGCCTCTGATGTATGATAGCACCCCATCGACTGTTGTCCACGCGCTGGCGCACCCAACCCTCGACTTGGCCACACTTGAGACCCATCTGACCGATGACGAGATCGAGACCGTCAGCCTCGAGTGGGGCCACTTCTGGCGCGAGCGGATCTTCACGCCGCCCGTGACCGTGCGCTCGATCGTCTATCGCGGCTTGTACCCCGACAAGGCCATCGAGGCCGTCCTGGCCGAGATGGCCGCCAGCGCGCCCTGCGCCGGGCCGCCCACCGACACCGCCTGGTGCAAAGCCCGCGACCGCTTGCCGGAGGAGGTCCTCGACCGTCTGCTCAAGCGCTCCGCCCAACGCGTCCTGCGCCGCTTCGGCGACGCCTTCGGCGTCTGGGGCCGCCCGGTCTGGCGCTTCGACGGCATGACGGTCTCCATGCCCGACACGCCCGAGCTGGCCGCCCACTTCGGCTACCCCAACACCAAGGAAGGCCGCGGACGCTTCCCTGACGCGCGGGTCGCCGTCTGGGTCGCCGCGGGGACGGAGGTGATCTGCGACCTGCGCATCAATCCGTTCGTCGTCAGCGAGATCGCCCAGTTCCGCGCCAGTTGGGACTGCCTGCCCCCCGAGGCGATCTGCGTCGTCGACGCCAAGTTCAGCGACTTCTACGATCTGGCCAAGCTCCGCCAACGGCAGGTGGACGTCATGACGCCCCTGCACGGGCGGCGCGAGGCCCACCGGCTGATCGCCCAGGGCCTGCCCGTCGGCCCCGACCAGTGGCTCGTGCCGTTGAGGCTCACGCCGAAGCTGCGCAAGGGCTACGGCGACCCCGCGCTGCCGGAGGTACTGTGGGTACGGCTGATCCGCGTGCAGATCCGCCAGAAGAACCGCCGTAAGCGGCTTTGGCTGGTGACGACGCTGCTGGACGCCAAGCAGTACGACGCCAAGACGGTCGCGGCGGTGTTCTGGGACCGTTGGACGATCGAGACGCGGATCGAGACGTTCAAAGTGACGCTGGAGGCCAAGGTGCTCCGCAGCAAGACGGTCGATGGCGTGCGGAAGGAACTGCTCGGCCGCACCCTGGCGTACAATCTCGTCTGGACGGTCATGCACGACGCCGCGGCCGAGGCCGGCGTCCCGGCCGAACGCATCAGCTTCACGGACGCCGCCCGGATCATTATCGCCTACGATCCTGTCCTCCGCGGCCGGCGCGGTCGGACCCGCCGGGCCCTGTATGACTGCATGTTGGCGGCCATTGCCCACCACACCAATCCACGACGCCTAGGTCGTAACGAACCTCGCCTGGTAAAACGCGAACTGCGACGCTACGGCTTCCTGAAGGAACCCCGTGACAAAGCGAGACTACGAATCTAAGTTGGTGACATTCCTGCCTGCCAGCAGAGACGGTTTCGCTGGCAGACACACTTGCTCCACTTGAACGCTCCAGAGCGAAACCGCTCTCCACGCGCACGGCCCGTCGGAACGCCCCGGCGGGCCGTCGCTATAACCACCTGTCGCAAAAGGTTATG
>CAZHRW010000271.1:0-9504 GCA_964535025.1 uncultured Planctomycetales bacterium | reverse complement strand
CCGGAGGATCTCTACCGGGCCGTCACGGACGGCCGCGCCGATGCGGCGCTGGCGGCGAGTATTTTTCACTACGGCACCTTCACGGTCGGCCAGGTCAAGCAGTACCTCGCCGACCGCGGCGTGGCCGTCAGACCTTTACCCCGGAAGTGAGGATACGATTTTGGTGGATGTGGAGCGTCAACCGATCGACCAGCACGACCAGCACGGGCGCAAGAAGGCCCCGAAGCTGAACAAGTATTTCGAGGCCACCATCCGGGCCGACGCCTCGGACCTGCACCTCAAGGCCGGCGCGCCGCCCCACCTGCGCCTCAACGGGAAGCTGCGGCCGACGACCCGCGCGGCGCTGAGCGGGGAAGACATCGAGGCCCTCGTCGCCGAGCTGCTCACCGACAAGCAGGCAGCCTTCCTCGAAGAGCACGGCTCGATCGACATCGCCCACGATCTGCCCGGGTCGGACCGGTTTCGCATCAACGTCTTCCGCCAGCGCGGCGACCTGTCCCTGGCCGCCCGCCGGGTGACGCGGAACATCCCCAACTTCGAGCAGCTCAACCTGCCGTCCACCCTCGCCGAGGTGGCCATGCACTACCAGGGGCTGGTGCTGCTGGCCGGCATCACCGGCAGCGGCAAGAGCACCACCATCGCGGCGATGCTCGAATACATCAACACGCACCGGCCGTGCCACATCGTGACGATCGAGGACCCGATCGAGTACATGTACACGGACAAGAAGGCGCTGATCAACCAGCGGGAGATCGGCATCGACGTGGCGGACTTCCCCAGCGCGTTGAAGTACCTGATGCGGGAAGACCCCGACGTGATCCTCATCGGCGAGATGCGCGACCAGGAGACGTTCCAGGCGGCGCTGCAGGCCGCCGAGACCGGCCACCTGGTCTTCGGCACCGTGCACGCCTCGACGAGCGGGCAGACCATCTCGCGAATCCTCGATCTGTTCGACGTGGCCAGTCGCGACATGGCCCGCCAGACGCTGGCGCACAACCTTCAGGCGATCGTCTGCCAGAAGCTGCTCACCTCGATCAACCCCGACGTCGGGGTGGTCCCGGCGACCGAGATCATGCTGAGCAACCCGACGGTGCGCAACTTCATCGAGGAAGGACGGGACGGGGAACTGGGCGAGGTGATCGTCGCCAACGTCAATGAAGGGATGCAGGATTTCAATATGTCGTTGATGCATCTGATCGAAACGGAGATGATTGACCCCCGGGTGGCGTACGCGGTTTCGCCCAACCCCGATGAACTGAAGATGCGAATGAAGGGGATCGACACGAAGCGCAGTGGGCTTCTGGGTCGATAGTGGAGCGCCGATGACCGACAACCTGTTGATGACGCTGTTGGAGGCCCCGACGCCGGGGTATTACATTCATCCGGTGAAGCTGCTGGTGCTGAGCCTGCTGGTGATTCCCTGGCTGTGGGCGTGCGCGTGGGTCGACAAGGACACCCGCGCCACCCGCATGCCCCGGGAGATCTGGCTGACCACCGCCGTCGGCGCCGGGGTGCTGGGCGTGCTGGTGTGGCTGCTGCTGCCGATCTACCTGATCGGCCTGGGCATCTACGTGGTGCTCCTGGTGACCGTGGCGTCGGTCTACGTGATGCAGCGTAACGCCAAGGTGGTGCCCGACGCGCGGGTGCTGACGGGCGCGTGGTTCAGCACCCTGCTGGAGCGGCGGCGGGACCGGGCGGTCGACCTGGACGCGCGGCTGAAGGTGTACGACAGCCAGCAGCAGCCGGCCGTGGTGCCGACCGACGGGACGGTCGAAGAGAAAACCATCTTCAACCGGGCGCAGGACCTGCTCCACGACATCATGTGGCGCCGCGCCAGCGAAGTGGATATCGCCCCCGCCTCCGCCGAGGAACTCGCCGTCCGCTACGTCATCGACGGGATGGTGGTCCCCTGCGACCCGCTGGAGCGCCCGCTGGGCGACCAGTTGATCGACTACCTCAAGGAACTGGCCGGCATGGATGTGGAGGATCGGCGGCGGCCGCAGTCCGGAAAGATCTCCGTCGACCTGGCCGGCCAGCAGGTGGATATCGACCTGGTCGGTGCCGGGTCGACCAGCGGACCCCGCCTGCAGATGAAGGTCCTCCAGGAGGCCGTGCGGACGCGAATCGCCGAACTGGGCATGCTCGACGACGTCCTCGCCGCCGTCCGCGAGGTCACCGCCCGGCCGACCGGGCTGATCCTGGTGGCCGCCAAGGCCCGCAACGGGCTGACCAGCACGCTGTACTCGCTGATGCGCGACCACGACGCCTACACCCAGCACCTGATGACCGTCGAGGCGGCGCCCGAGGCGGATATGGAGAATATCACCCAGAGCCCCTACGCCAACGACGCCGACGAGGACCGGGTGATCGCCGGCGTCCTGCGGCGGGACCCGGACGTGCTGATGGTCGACCGCGCCGCGACGACGGCGGCGGCCCGCCGGCTGACGGAGGCGGCGGCGAAGGTCAAGGTCATCGTGGGCGTGGCGGCGCGGGACAGCTTCTACGCCCTGGCCGCCTGGGTCAAGACCGTCGGCGACGCCGCCGGGGCCGTCCGGCCGCTCAACGCCGTGATCAGCCAGGTGCTGCTGCGGAAGCTCTGCCCGGACTGCCGCGAGGCCTATCAGCCCAACGCCGAGCTGCTGCGCAAGGCGAACCTGCCGGCCGACCGGGCCGGGAAGTTCTATCGGCCGCCCAAGGAGCTGACCGACGAGAAGGGGCGCCCGATCATCTGCCCGACCTGCCAGGGCAGCGGCTATTTCGGTCGGACCGCGGCGTTCGAACTGCTGGTGTTGGATTCGGAGCTGCGCAAGCTCATCGCCTCCGGGGCCGGGCTGACGCAGATCAAGGCCGCGGCCCGCAAGAAGGGAATGCTCTATCTCCAGGAACAGGCGCTTCGCCTGGTGATGGAGGGCATCACGAGCGTTGAAGAAGTCATCCGCGTGACGCGGACCAAGCAAAGGTAAGACCTATGCTCCTGAGCGTGCTGATTATCGTGTTGATGGCGGCGATCGTGTTCTTCCAGGCGGTGCACGGCCTGTTCAGTTCGCTGATCATGGCGCTGTGCACCCTGGTGTGCACGCTGCTGGCGTTCACCTACTACGAGCCGCTGGCGGCCCTGGCCGGGCTGCACGAGACGCAGCCGGCGTACGGCGAGGCGATCATGCTGGTGGCGCTGCTGGTGATCCCGCTGTTTGTCCTGCGGTTCCTGGTCGACAACTACCTGCCGGGCAACGTCGTGCCCTCGATGTGGGTCGATCGCGTCGGCGGGGCCGCCTTCGGCGTGGTGACGGCGCTGCTGCTGGTCGGCACGCTGGTGGTCGCGATGCAGATGCTCCCGTTCGATGCGACGATCCTGGGCTGGACGCCCTACGACGCCGAACTGGAAGAGGCCGACGGGCTGATCATCGACGCGCCGGCGTTCACCCGCGGGGTGGTCCGCGCCCTCAGCGCCGGGTCGCTGGGCGCCAAACCGTTCGCCGACGTCCACAGGAACCTTCGCCTGGAGCTGTGGGCCGTGCGCAATCGCGACGAGGGCGCCCGGACGGACGCGACGCCGGACGCGGCGAAGCTCGTCAGCGTGCTCGACGTGACCGACGTGCCTCTGCCGGGGGAGGAAACGGTGAGCGAGGCCAGGCGGAAGACGTTCGGCACCGCGGTGCCGGCCTATCCCGGCGTCGAGCTCGCCGGGTCCCGCGTGATCCTCGTCCGGGTCGAGTTGACCGAGGGGCGCAAGGAACGGCGTGTCACGGATACCGACAACATGTGGCGGCTGCGGGGCACGCACTTCCGGCTGGTGACCGACGACAGCGAGGGCTATTACCCCGTGGGGTATATGGTCTACACCGGCCAGTGGCAGATCCTCACCGCGCCGATCGGCGATCTGCAGATCAGCCGCGAGTACTCCTCCGACACCAACCCGCTGACGGCGGACCTGCTGTACCGCGTGCCGGCGACCGACGGCAAGACGCCCGACCTGTCCCACCTGGCCTTCCGCCGGTCGGTGCGCCTGGCGGCGGACGACCTCCGCCTGGCCACCACGCAGGCGGACCTGCCGGACGACCTGGCGGCGCTGAAAAGCCGCGAGGTGCGCGGCGAGGTGGCCGTCAAGGCCAGCGGGCCGCCGTCGGTCTTCCGGCCGGTGCGGGCCGTCGTGACCGGCGATGCGCCGGTGGCGGTGACCGTCCCGACCAGCGAGATGCCGCAGGAGGGCAGCGGGGCGGTCAGCCTCCGGTCGGCCGACGCCAGCGCGACCCTGGGCCTGGCGGAATTCGAAATCCGCCGCGGCGTCCTCCAGGGCTCCGTGCCCCGGCTCGGCGCCCTCCACGGTAACACCACCCGCTACCGGCCGATCGACCGGTTCTACCTGGCGCCGGGACAGCGGATCGTCCAGTTGGAGGGCCGGGCCCTGAGCGATTTCTCCATGGCCCGCCTGCTGAGGCCCGAGGTCTTCGTGCAGGCACGGGTCCATCTGCTCGACGGCCCGCCGATCCCGATGGTCGGCGCGTGGGTCAAGTGGACCGAAAACGGCGTCGAGCATGCCTACGTGTACTACAACGCCGACCGGCTGGCCGACCCGAACCTGGATCTCGAGGCCTACCCCGAGGACGAGGCCATCGAGGCCTTCAAGCTCTACAGGGAGCACATGTCGGCCGTGAGCGAGGTGGGCCTGCTGTTCCTGGTGCCCGAGGACGCCACCGTGCTGCGGTTCAACGTGGCCGCCGGGGACTCGCTGGCCTGCGAGAACCCCATGACCGTGGACGTCTCGGTCCGCCGGTAGGGCAGGCGCCCATCGGCTTGGGTGGATCGAAGCCGTAGCGACTTACCTGGGATCGCTTGGGGCGGGGAAGTAATCCTGCAGCGCCCGGACGGTCCAGGCGCTGTGGGGGTCGCCGCGGCGGGCCTGGCCGGCGACCAGGGCGGCGATGGCGCCGGCGGCGGCGCGGGCGCCGGTGATCGTGGTGATCAGCGGCACGTTGTGACCGGTCGCCAGGGCGCGGATCCGGCCCTCGTCGGTGGTGCAGCCCTTGCGGGTGGGGGTGTTGATCAGCAGGTGGACCTCGCCGTTGGTGATCAGGTCGGCCACGTTCGGACGACCCTCCGCCAGCTTGCACAGCCGCGTCGCCTCGACGGCCGCGCCGGTCAGCGCCTGGTGCGTGCCGTGCGTGGCGACCACGGCCAGGCCCAGCCCCGCCAAATGCCGCGCGATCTCGACGGCCGCCGGCTTGTCGGCGTCGGCGACCGAGACGAATACCGTCCCGCACGTCGGCAGCGAGATCCCCGCGGCCATCTGGCTCTTGGCGAAGGCCAGCGGGTACGACAGGTCGATGCCCATTACCTCGCCGGTCGACCGCATCTCCGGGCCGAGAATGACGTCCACGCCCGGGAACTTGGCGAAGGGAAAGACACTCTCCTTCACCGACGTCTGGGCCGGGCGCGGCGCCTCGGCGACGCCCAACTCGTCCAGCGTGCGGCCGGCCATCACCTTCGCCGCCAGCTTGGCCCAGGGGACGCCCGTGGCCTTGGAGACGAACGGCACCGTCCGCGAGGCGCGGGGGTTCACCTCCAGCACGTAGACCTGCCCGTCCTTGACGGCGTACTGGATGTTCATCAGCCCGTTGACGCCCAGCCGCTCGGCCATCGCCCGCGTGGCGGCCTTGATCGCCTCGACGGTCTCGTCGGCCAGGCTGTAGGCCGGCAGCGCGCAGGCCGAGTCGCCCGAGTGGATCCCCGCCTGCTCGATGTGTTCCATCACCCCGCAGACGACCGCACGGCCGGCCGCGACGCCGTCGGCCGTGCGGTAATCGGCGATGCAGTCCACGTCGACCTCGGTGGCGCCGTCGAGGAACTTGTCGACCAGGATCGGGTGGTCCCGCCCGACGGTCGAGGCGTCGACCGCCTTGGCCATGTAGTCGGCCAGGTGCGATTCGTCCGAGACGATCTCCATCGCCCGCCCGCCCAGCACGTAGCTGGGCCGCACCAGGACCGGATAGCCGATCGTCGCGGCGATCCGGCGGGCCTGGTCGAGCGTGAAGGCCGTCCCGTTGGCCGGCCGCAGCAGGTCCAGCTCGGTGAGGACCCTGTCGAACTGCTCGCGGTCCTCGGCCAGGTCGATCGAGTCGGGGCTGGTGCCGATGATCGGCACGCCGGCGGCCTGGAGCCCGCGGGCGAGGTTCAGCGGGGTCTGCCCGCCGAATTGGACGATCACGCCCTTGAGCAGCCCGCCCGGCTCGCCCAGCGGACGGCCGTTGAGGCGCTGGCAGATGTTCAGCACGTCCTCGTGGGTCAGCGGCTCGAAGAACAGCAGGTCGGAGGTGTCGTAGTCGGTCGAGACGGTCTCGGGGTTGGAGTTGACCATCACCGCCTCGTAGCCCAGCTCCCGCGCCGCGAAGGCCGCGTGCACGCAGCAGTAGTCGAACTCGATGCCCTGGCCGATCCGGTTGGGCCCGCCGCCGAGGATGAGGATCTTCTCGCGGTCGCTGACGCGGACCTCGTCGTCGGTGAATGTCGTCCCGTCGACGGCGTTGCGGATGGGGGTCTCGTAGGTCGAATAGTAGTAGGGCGTCGCGGCCTCGAACTCGGCGGCGCAGGTGTCGACGAGCTTGTAGACGCACTCGACCCCCAGCGCCCGGCGGCGGTCCCGCACGGCCTGCTCGGTGGTGGCCAGGGCGGTCGCCAGTTGCACGTCGCTGTAGCCCCACTGCTTGGCGCGGCGGAGGGTGTCGGCGTCCATCGCCTCCAGCGAGCCGGCCGCCAGAAGGCGATCTTCCATGGCGACCAGGTCGGCGAGGTTCCGCAGGAACCACGGGTCGATCCCCGTCATGGCGTGGATCTGCTCGATGTCGTAGCCGCTCCGCAGGGCGTAGCGGACGTAGTACAGGCGGCCCTGGCTGGGCACCTGCAGCTTGCGGCGGAGCTTGTCTTCGTTGATGGGCCACTCGGCGCCCGCCACGCCGCGCCGGCCGGCGAGCCACTTGTCGTTGGCGTCGAGGCCCAGGCCGAACCGCTTGACCTCCATCGAGCGGATGCCCTTCTGGAGGCTCTCCTTGAACGTCCGCCCGATCGACATGGCCTCGCCGACGCTCTTCATCTGCGTGGTGAGCGTCTCGTCGGCCTCGGGGAACTTCTCGAACGTCCAGCGGGGGATCTTCGTGACGACGTAATCGATGGTCGGCTCGAAGCAGGCGGGGGTCCGGCGGGTGATGTCGTTGGGGATCTCGTCCAGCGTGTAGCCGACGGCGAGTTTCGCGGCGATCTTGGCGATGGGGAAGCCCGTCGCCTTCGACGCCAGGGCCGACGAGCGGCTTACCCGGGGGTTCATCTCGACCACGATCATCCGCCCCGTGGCCGGGTCGACGGCGAACTGGACGTTCGACCCGCCGGTCTCCACGCCGATCTCCCGCATGATCGCGATCGACGCATCCCGCATGAGCTGGTATTCCTTGTCCGAGAGCGTCTGGGCCGGGGCGACGGTGATGCTGTCGCCGGTGTGCACGCCCATCGGGTCGACGTTCTCGATCGAGCAGACGATCACCACGTTGTCGGCGACGTCCCGCATGACCTCCAGCTCGTATTCCTTCCAGCCCAGGACGCTCTCCTCGATGAGCACCTCGGTGACCATCGACGCGTCCAGCCCCCGCCGCACGATCGTCTCGAACTCCCGCACGTTGAAGGCGAACCCGCCGCCGGTCCCGCCCAGCGTGTACGCCGGCCGGATGCACAGCGGCAGCCCCAGCTCCTCCAGGATCGCCGCGGCCTCCTCCATCGAGTGGGCCACGCCGCTGCGGGGGACGTCCAGGCCGATCCGCACCATCGCCTCCTTGAACTCCGTGCGGTCCTCGGCCTTGTGGATCACCGAGCGGGTCGCGCCGATCATCTCGACCCCGTACGCGTCCAGCACCCCGGCGTCGTAGACCGCCGCGGCGGTGTTCAGCCCCGTCTGCCCCCCGAGCGTCGGCAGCAGCGCCTCGGGGCGCTCGACGGCGATGATCTTGGCGACGGCCTCGGGCGTGACCGGCTCGATGTACGTCCGGTCGGCGAACTGCGGGTCGGTCATGATCGTCGCCGGGTTCGAGTTGACCAGGACGATCCGGTACCCCTCCTCCCGCAGCGCCTTGCACGCCTGCGTGCCGGAGTAGTCGAACTCGCAACCCTGCCCGATCACAATCGGGCCCGCGCCGATCAGCATGATGGTTTCCAGGTCCGTTCTCTTGGGCATGGGCGGGGTCTGCCTGCTCCTGCGTTCGCGGGTCGCTACAAATTCCGCGGACTCTAGCACGCCCGGCCGACGATTGCAACGGTCCCGCGGCCCGATCCGCCGCCGTCGCCGCGGGCGCCCGCGCCGGCGGGCGGGTCGCAATGAAGACGCCGCGCGAAATGCGCGAGTTTGCATTTTTCGAGCAAAGAGGATGCCGTCCTGGATGCCGCTTTGCCGGAGATCCGACTGAGGTTTGACAGGGGGTTACGAGGTCGCGGCTGCAAGAGACGGCAAGCCGGCCTGTTTTGGTATGCTGTCACCAAATAAAATTGAAATCGAGCTTCATGATCTTACGTGATTCGTTCATTTTATTAACCGGCGAGTCAATTTTGTGGCGGTCCGGACGCCGTAGACTGCGCAGCTTGCCCAGTTTAACGGCATAAAACCCGAATAATCCGAATCGAAATGCCGCGCCGGCCGAAAAAGCGCGAACAAGCGGGGACAGAATAGGCCGTTTTTCCGGCCCGGCGCGGCCGTCGGCGGGTCGAATGAAGAAAGTGAATGGACGGCTTAACAAAAGAAGGCGTTGGGCATATAAAATGATGCCCAACTGCAATAAAGTGATGCGTTGGCTTAACAATGTTAAGTCAGCGGTTAACAAAAGTACGATCTCAATTTTCGGGGTCCAGGGGGCATCCGGGCATTGGCGACGGAGGTAGCCACAAAGGGCACGAAGAAGGCGGTAAGCCCGGCAACAACAGAGCAATAGCCACAGAGATCGCAGAGGGCACAAAGCAGGCGGTAAGCGTCACAGCAACAAATCGTTAGCCACACAGGGCGCAGAGAGCGTGACGAGTCGGCGAGACAAGGCGGCCGCCATTGCGCACCGCCATGTAGGGGCAGCCTTTGCGCCAGCCACGCCGTAGCGGCCAGGCGAAGGCGGGTGGCTGCCCTGGTTCCGTCAACCCACAGCGGCCATCGCCCCGTCCCGACCGTGGGCCGACAGCCGAGTCCACCCCGGCAACGGAAGGCTGGAGGGACCCTTCGACTGACGCTCGCCCTGGCCGGGCGGCGACGAACGGCAGAACGGCAGGCCTCCGCCAAGGCTTCGGCCGTCGCCCGTGGGCTATGGCGGGGATCAGGCGGCGGAGAGGCAGGCTGTAGGCTTGCTTGAGACCCAAGGCTTGACAGACCCTGCTCCGCGGGGCAGTTGCGGCGGACGCCACGGAGGACACAAAGGGCACAAAGCCCAGAGAAACAACAACGACAGGGCAGGCCGCGCGGGTGCAGGTCAGAGGACCGCGGCACCA
>CAZHRW010000270.1:0-13152 GCA_964535025.1 uncultured Planctomycetales bacterium | reverse complement strand
TGTTTTGTGGGGGGGGTTATAAAACCTGGTTTTTGGTTTTTTAACCCCTAATTTTTTTTTTTTGGCGCCCGCGTCGTTGCTCTTGGGGGCGGGGGCACCGTCGCCTTAGCGCACGTCGGCTTCGATGGCGCGGCTCGCATACGGCGAACGCCATAGGCCGGCGCGGAAGATAGGTAATCTGGGGAAGGCGGGGTATTTTGGGACCGGCAATAATTGCGCCTCAAGTGGATTGGCGGCGGAGCCGGGGGTGGCGAGGGGGTTGTAAGTTTTGGCTTTGTAGCGTATTATGGTAATCAGGCTGGGAGGTGTTTTTTTCAAGAAGCATTTGGCGGCCCGTCGATAGAGATAGCGTGCAAGGAAGCACTCGGCCGGAGAGGTTGGTTCTCCCGAAGCCTTAACGAGTTCAGTAGCGACCACACGAGCGTGGCCCGTCCAACGCAGCACCGCGGCCGGCCAGGGATGGCCGGTCGGGTCGGGCCGCTTACCGTCCGCCTGGGTGCTGATGCGGGCGTGAGGACGAGAGAGTTATGGCGAGTATCCGTGGCATCAACCCGACGTCGGGCCCCCAGCCGATCGACCCCAACGCGGCGGCCAAGCCGTCCGCCAAGTCCGCCGCGGCGGCCCAGGGCCCCGATACGGTCGAAATCAGTCAGCGAGCGCAGCTGGCCAGCAAGCTGGCCGCCATCCCGGACGTCCGGGCCGACCTGGTCGCCCGCGTCCGCGCCGAGATCGCGGCCGGGACGTACGAGACACCCGAGAAACTGGACGCCGCGATCGCGAACCTCCTGGAAGAACTGTAATCCCCCGCCGGTCGCCGACCGGCACGTGAGTGTTGCAGACAGGCACGGACGCCTGTCTGCTTTTTTGCGCGCGCGGCGCAGGAAGGGAGGCGACTATTTTCGGAGGTGCAGATCAGCACGGCGGTGGTCTTGACGACCGCGCTGGTGGGCGTGGGGGTCGGGATGGGTTTGTCCATCCAGCCGACCTCGCCGATCCGCTTCATCACGAACGTTCTCATCATCTGGGCCATGGCGCTGCTCCCTTGCGGGAAACTGTACGGGCGCGGGCGAGAACGGGCCGCCTGGGGCGGGAAAGGCCAAAGAAGGCTGAAGGTACCATACCGCCGTGGCCGTACCTCCAACCGACAGCCTCCAGCCTTTACGCCGTGGCCGTACCTCCTCCAGCTTCCAGCGTTTACGAGGTGGCTCGCCAGCCGCCCGTCTGGGACTGAGCGGGAGCGCCGGCGGCGCCTAGAATTCCGTCGGGGGCCGCGGTGTGGGAGGTGCCATGGACGCCGAGACGCCGTTCAAGCGATCGCCGGCCAACCCGATCCTGACCCGCGCGGACCTGCCGTTCCGGGCGGCGGGGGTGTTCAATCCCGCGGCGGCCGAGCAGGATGGGCAGGTCGTGCTGCTGGTGCGGGTCGAGACGGTGGAGGGCTACTCGGACATCCACGTCGCCTGCAGCGACGACGGGGTGACGGGCTGGCGGATCGAGCGCGAGCCGATCCTCCGCCACGGGATCCCCCGCTGGAGCTACGAGCAGTGGGGCTGCGAGGACCCGCGCGTGGTGTGGATGGCCGAGGAGCGGTGCTGGTACATCAGTTACGTCGCCTACTCCGACGTCGGCCCCGCCATCGGCATCGCCCGGTCGACCGACCTGCGGACCGCCGAGCGGATCAGCCTGGTCGGCGACACCAACGACAAGGACGGCGTGCTGCTGCCGGCGCGGTTCGACGGGCAATACGCCATCCTCCACCGGCCCGACGCCGGCGGGTACCAGCACATCTGGTCGGCCTACTCGGACGACCTGATCCGCTGGGGCGACCCGCACTGCGTCCTCCGCGAGGGGTACGGCCCGGTGTGGTACGCCGTGAAGGTCGGCGCCGGGCCGCCGCCGATTCTCACCCAGCGAGGGTGGCTGCTGATCTTCCACGGGGTCAAGGAGTACAGCGGGTCGATGTTCTACCGCGTCGGCGTGGCGCTGCTGGATCGCGAGCGGCCGCACAAGGTGATCGCCACCACGCCCGGCAGCATCTTCGAGGCCGAGGCCCCCTACGAGGTGAGCGGGACCGCCCCGAACGTCGTGTTCCCCAGCGGCGCCCTGCTCCGCGGCGACGAGCTGTGGATGTACTATGGCGCCGCCGACCGCTGCACCGGCCTGGCCGTCGCCAGACTCGACGATCTGCTGAACCTATTGGAACCGGTCCAGTAGAACATCCGAAATCCGGTTCTCCTCCCGTTTTCGTGGTTGCTTTGTCGCCGCTAACAGAACGGCCAAGAGAGCCACAAAGGCCACAAAGAACGCAAAGGAGAACCAACGGCAACGGCTTGTGCCACAGAGGGCACGGCTTGGCACGCTGAAGCCTTGGCGGAGGCGGGCCAACACAGAGAAAGAAGCTTCACCACTACTTGGGCGTTTTCTCTGAGCCCTCTGTGAACTCTTGGCCTGGCTGTGTCGTTGCTGTTCTTTCCGTTCTGTCTTTGTGTCCTTTGTGGCTATCCCTGTCGTAGCCACGGAAACGGGAGCAGATCCGGATTTGTTTCGTATCTGGTGGGTCGCATTTCGGATTTGTCCTTCTCAGGGGTGGGCCTGTGCGGGCGTCTTGCCGTTGCGGACGGCGGAGAGGAAGCGGCGCATGCAGCGGGCGGAGCAGAAATAGTGGCGGACGCCGCCGACGCGGAGAATGTGGGGGTTGTCGCGGGTGGAGACGATCATCCCGCAGACGGGATCGACGGCCTGGTCGGCCCCGACGGGACGACCGGCGTCGGGGGTGGCCATGTCGGTGCGTCCGAGGATCGCCCGGACGTCGTCGGCGGTCTCGGCGCGCCGGCACGCCTCGGCCAACCGCCGCGCCTCGTCGAGGTCACACGAGCGCAGGCGCTGGCGCACCGGGCTGATCGCCGCGGGGGCGAGGCTGAGCTGGTCGATCCCCAGCCCGACCAGGACCGGCGCGAGGGTGGGGTCGCCGGCGATCTCCCCGCAGATCGACAGCGGCACGCCGGCCTCCCGCGCCCGCTCGGCCAGGGTGGCCAGGACGTCCAGGACGACCGGATGCTCGGGCGGGTAGAAGTCCTGCACGTTGGCGGCCCCGCGCTCGACGGCGAAGAGGTACTGGACCAGGTCGTTGGTGCCGACGCTGGCGAAGTCGATCACCTTGGCCAGCGTGGCGAAGCCCCACGCGGCCGAGGGGGTCTCGACGAGGATGCCCTGGCGGAAGTCCTCCTGGTGGGGCAGGTTCTCCCGCCGCAGCGTGGCCAGGGCCTGTTCGAGCAGCTCCTGGAGGAAGCGCCACTGGTCGATCGACTCGATCATGGGGAACATCAGCCGCAGCCGGCAATCGCCGGCGGCGGCGCGGAGGATGGCGCGGACCTGGGTGATGAAGATCTCGGCGTGGAAGCGGTACAGTCGGTGGGCCCGCAGGCCGAGGTAGGGGTTGTCCTGGGGCCCGAAGGTCATGTGGGCGACGGGCTTGTCGGCGCCGAGGTCGGCGGTGCGGATGACCACCGGCCGTCCGTCGGCCAGGTCGAACAGGCGGCGGTAGGCCTCGAGCTGCTCGGCCTCGGTGGGGAAGTCGTGCTCGTGCCGCAGGAAGAGCATCTCCGTGCGGTAGAGCCCCACGCCGACCACGCCGGTCCAGTCGAACCCCTCCAACTGCACCGGGTCGACGATGCTCACCCACAGCTCCGCCGGCAGCGGCGGCTCCTCGACGCCCGGCAGGGGCACCGCGGCGGGCTCGGCGTGGGCGACGACCTCCTCGTCGTCGGGCCCGACGAGCACCTCGCCGGTGTTGCCGTCGACCAGCACCCGACCGCCGACCGCGCCCTCCAGTTGCGCCAGGGCCGCGACGCGGATCGCCGGCAGGCCGAACGACCGCGCCAGGATCGCCCCGTGCGAGACGCCCGTGCCCCGCTCGACGACGAACCCCGCCACACCCAGCGACTTGGCCTGGAGCACCACCGACGGCAGCAGCGCCGGCATCGCCAGGATAGGCCGCTCGATGCCCAGCAGGTCCACCGCCAGGTCGTACGCCTCCGGCGCGCCCATCCGCGCCTTCAGGCGCAGCGCCAGGTCCTCCAGGTCGATCGCCCGCTCGGCCAGGGCCGGGCTCTCCGACGCGCGCAACGCCGCGGCGACGTCCCGCAGCACGTGCTCGGCGGCCACCTCGGCGGCGTAGCGGGTGGCGCGGACCAGCTCGTGGACCTGGCGGTGGAACTCCGGGTCCCGCAGCATCGCCAGGTGGGTCCGCATGATCTGCGCCTCGGCGGCGAGGGCCTCGTTTTCGAGCTCCTCGGCCGACTGCTCGATCTCGTCGCTCAGCGCCGCGACGTGGTGGTGGAAGCGCTCGATCTCCTCCGACGGCGACTGCGCCGTCGCCACCGCCGGCCGTGCCGACGCCGCGGCCTGGCCCGGCAGGTACAGCGTGCCGGCGGCCGTACCGGGGGAGATGGCTTCGCCTTGAACGGTGTGCTGACTCATCAGGGCTCCGGTTCGCGGGTCGCCGCCGAACCGCACGGCGGCAACCCTGCAACGAATTATAGAGCCGGACACGCCCTCGCCCGCCGCCGCCGCAGGCCCCGGCGCGGCCGTGCTTTGGGGCGGGACATGCTTGACGCGCGGGCGCCGGCGGCTAGGCTGGGGGCATCGTCATGCCAAGGAGCGAGTTATGCCGACCGAGCCCCAGTCGTTCGCGTTTTCCCCCTCCCTCAACCACCGCCGGCTGATGGCCGAGACGCCGCGGACGATGGCCTTCGACGGCCGCGACCGCGACGGCTGGCGCCGGCGGCTGCGCGCGAAGGTCGTCGAGCTGCTCGGACGACAGCCCGCGCGGACGGCGTTGAACGTCCGATCGTTATGGCGGCGGGAGGTAGCGCTGGGCACGATCGAGAAGATCGTCTTCACCGCCGAGCCCGCCGCCGACGTGCCGGCGTTCGTCTGCCTGCCCGCCGCCGCCAAGCCGCCCTACACGTGGGCGATCTGCGTCCAGGGCCACTCGACGGGGATGCACAACTCCATCGCCGTCGACCGCGACGACAACGCCGCGCCCATCGAGGTCGTCGGCGACCGCGACTTCGCGCTGACGGCCATGGCGAACGGGCTGGCGGCGCTGTGCATCGAGCAGCGGTCGTTCGGCGAGCGGCGCGAGCAGGCGCAGGAGCGGGTTGGCGGCGGGATGTGCCAGGAGGCGGCGTGCCAGGCGCTGCTGCTGGGGCGGACGCTGATCGGCGAGCGGGTGTGGGACGTCGACCGCGGGATCGACTACCTGCTGAGCCGCGACGATGTGCGACGCGACCGGATCGGCGTGATGGGCAACAGCGGCGGCGGCACGACGACGCTGTTCGCCGCCGCGACGCTCGAGCGGCTGGCGTGGGCGATGCCCTCGTGCTATTTCTGCACGTTTGCCGCGTCGATCATGAGCATCCACCACTGCGAGTGCAACTACGTCCCGGGCCTGGGGCCCGTGGCCGAGATGGCCGACCTGTTGGGCACGTTCGCGCCCAGGCCCGTCGTCGTCGTCGCCGGCGAGCAGGACCCGATCTTTCCCATCGGCGCCACCCGCGAGGCCTTCGCCGAGCTCGAGCGGATCTACGCCGCCTTCGACGCCGCCGACCGCTGCCGTCTCGTCGTCGGCGCCGGAGGCCACCGGTTCTACGCCGAGCCGGCATGGGCGGCGCTGCTGGAGCTGATCGGCCCGGTCACACCTCGGCCGGCTTGATCTGCGGGGCGGCTTCGCCGGCGTCGGTCATGCAACGGACGAGGCGGGCGGCCAGGTCGGCGCGGATGAACACGAGGGCCGGATCGGCGACGAGGTTGTTCCGCTGGTCGACGTCGGCGTCGTTGTCGTAGAGGAACTCCTCGACGTAGACATCGCTGTCGGGGTCTTCGGCGCCCGAGGCGCCGGGCGCGCGGACGCTGTAGGTCCAGCGGTCGGTGCGGATCGCACGGCCGACGTGGCTCTCGCTGATCTGCACGAACACCTCGTCGCGCCACACGTCGGCGGTGCCGTCGGCGAGCGGCTGGAGCGGCAGGCCGCGCATCCGCTCGGGGGTCGCGACGCCGGCGGCGGCGAGGATCGTCGGGGGGATATCGATCAGGCTGACCAGCTCGTCGATGACCTGCCCGCCCGTGAAACCCGGTCCGCAGGCGATCAGCGGCACATGGAGCGTCGCATCGTGGCAGGAGCGTTTGTACTCGCCGTTGCGTGTGCGGAAGTGGCAGCCGTGATCGCTGGTGTAGATCACCAGCGTGTTATCGGCCATCTGGAGGCGTTCCAGTTCGTCGCGGAGGCGGCCGAGGTTGGCGTCGAGGCTGGCGCAGCAGCCGAGGTAGTCGGGCAGTTCCTCCCGCCAGTCGCCTTCGGTGTCTTTCAGGTCGCCGGGGACCACAAAGTCGGCGAAGCGCTCCTTGGAGCCGCGGGGCCCCTCGAAGTGCTTGTGGTCGTTCTGGTGGTGGGGCTCGATGTAGGAGATGAACAGGAAGAAGGGCTTGTCCTGCCCTTTCCGGGTGCGGAGATAATCGATCGCCCGGTCGGTCTGCCAGTCGGCGCGGTAGCCGGTGATCTCGCGGCGGGTCCCGTCGGCGTCGTGCATGTAGCCGTCGTAGCTGTGGCTGGTGGCTTCGAGAACATCGGACGCCAGCCAGAACTGGTTCCACCCGCCGCGGCGGTCGAGGGGGACGGCGGTTTCGCGGTAGTCCTCGGTCGGCAGGTCCGCGCCGCGGACCCGCCCGCGGGTGCTGGCCAGGTGCCACTTGCCGAGGTAGGCCAGGTCGTAGCCGGCGTCGGCCATGTCGTGGGCGATGGTGCGTTCGCCGGCGGGCAGGCGGATGGCGTTGCGGAAGCAACCGGTCTCGGTGGCGTACTTGCCGGTCTGGAGCACCGCCCGCGCCGGTCCGCACACCGGCTGGGGCGTGAAGGCGTTGGCGAAGCGCACCCCCTCGGCGGCCATGCGGTCGAGGTTCGGCGTCACCGCGAGCGGCTGGCCGTAGCAGCCCAGCGTGTCGGCCCGCTGCTGATCCGAGAAGACAAACACCACGTTCGGCGATCGATCGTCCGCGGCCATGCGCACCTGCTCCTTTCGATCCGTGACGACAGCGCGCCCAGAGGATACCCGAACACGGGCGCCGTGAACAGGGCCGATCGCCGGCCGCCGGACGGCGGTCAGGCCTCCTTGCCGAGCGCCTCGCGGACCTTCGCGGCCAGCTCCTGGCGGGTGAAGGGCTTCTGCATGAAGTGCACGCCCTTGTCCAGCACCCCGCGATGGGCGATGACGTCGGCGGCATAGCCGGAGATGAACAGGCATTTGACGTCGGGGTGCAGCTCGCTGATCCGTTCGGCCAGGTCGCGCCCGTCCATCTCGGGCATGATGACGTCCGTGATGAGCAGGTCAATGTCCCCGCCGTGCTCGCGGGCCAGGGCGACGGCTTCGCCGGGGGTCGCGGCGGTCAGCACGTGGTACCCGAGGCTCTCCAGCATGGTGGTGCCGAGCCTGCCGACGGCCGGTTCATCCTCGACGAACAGCACCGTCTCGCGGCCGCGGCCGACCGGCGGCGGCGCCTCGCGCGCGTGGCGCCGTTCGGCGGGCCCGACGTAGGGCGGCAGGTAGATGTAAAAGGTGGTGCCCTCCCCGACGGCGCTGTCGACGTCGATGAACCCCCCGTTCTGCTTGACGATCCCGTACACCGTCGCCAGGCCCAGCCCGGTGCCCTCGGCCGGCGTCTTGGTGGTGAAGAACGGCTCGAAGGCGTGCTCGAGGGTCTCGGCGTCCATCCCGCGGCCGGTGTCGCCGACCGACAGCCGCACGTAGTCGCCGGGCGGTATGAGGGCTCGGTCGGTGCGAATGCCCCGGTCAAGATGGACATTCTCGGTGGCGATGATCACCTCGCCCACGTCGCCGATGGCGTCGCGGGCATTGACGCACAGGTTCGCCAGCACCTGGGCGATCTGCCCGGGGTCGATCTCGACGGGCCGCAGGTCCGCCGCCGGCCGCCAGGTCAACTCGATGTTCTCGCCGATGAGGCGGCGGAGCATGCTGAGCTGGGCGGCGAGCGTCTCGTTGAGGTCGAGCACGCGGGGGGCGACCGTCTGCTTGCGGGCGAACGCCAGCAGTTGGCGGGTCAGTTGCGCCGAGCGCTCGGCGGCCTTGCGGATCTCGGCCAGATCGGCGGCCAGCGGATCGGACGACTCGATCCGGTCGGCGGCCAGTTCCACGTTGCCCAGGATCACCGAGAGCATGTTGTTGAAGTCGTGGGCCACGCCGCCGGCGAGGCGGCCGACGGCTTCGAGCTTCTGGGCCTGGCGGTACTGCTCCCTCAGGCGGGTCTGCTCGGACTCGGCCCGGCGCAGCTCGGTCAGGTCCCGCGCGACCAGCAGCGCCGTCGGCCGTCCCCGCACCAAGATGGCCTTCGCCTGGACCTCCACCTCGGCAATGCTCCCATCCTCCCGCACGCACCGCCAGGCGGAGTGCTGGGGCTGCCCTGCGTAGACGTTCCGGCGGACCTGGTCGTAAAAGGCCTCGCGACCGGTCCCCCCTTCCTGCACCGGGGCCGCGAACTCCAGCAGCGAATGGCCGATGAGCCCCTCCCTCGACCGGCCCAGGATCTCCGCGGCTCTGCGGTTGCATTCGAGGATCACGTCGTGAACCAGGAGGATGCCCTCGGACGACTGCTCGAACACCGCGCGGTAGCGTTCCTCGCTCTCGCGCAGGGCCGCTTCGGCGAGCCGGCGCTCGGTGATGTCCTGCCCGTGCACGACAATGCCGTCCACGCGGCCCTCGCCGTCGTAATGCGGGTAGTATTCCATCCCTATCCAGCGCTGGCCCCCGCGGGGGAACGTAATGAGCATCTCGTGGCGCACTTCCTCGCCCGCCAGGCACTGATCGAGCCGCGGCCGAATCTCCCGCTCGAACAGCTCGCCGCCGAGGACCTCCGCGACGGGGCGTCCGAGGATGTGGTCGCGGGGGACATCGAACAGGTCGAGGTAGACGTCGTTGATCGCCAGGTAGCGGTAGTCGGACGACACATAGGCGATCGGATGGGGCACCGTGCTCACGACCTGCCAGAGACACCGCAACTCCCGCTCGGCGGCGAGCTTCTCCAGGGTGAACGCCAGGTCGTCGGCCACGCCGGAGAACACGGCGTGCTCCTCGGTGTCGTCGAGGTACTCCTGCGGCATCGACACGAGCAGAAGCCCGAACAGACGGCCGTCGAGGTGGAGACGATGGACCATCCCCGCGTGCCCGCGCATTCGATCGACGTGCGGCGTGTCGGGGAACTCCTCGCTGAGATCCTCGACCACCACCAGCTCGTCCTGCACGAGCGCCCTGGCCATGGCGGGGCTGAACTGCCCTTCCCGCCACTGCGCCTCCAGCGCGTCGAACCCCTCGTCAAAGCCCGCCGACGCGATCCTCATCCTCTCGGCCGCGGGGTCCCGATCCTCGGTCAGCACAACGACGGCACGGTAATAGCACAGCGTCTGGACCAGGCTCGAGCACACCCGCTCGATCAGCCGCCGCGGATCGTCTTCGGTGATGAGCACCTCGTTGACCCGCTGGATGGCGCCGAGGACCTGGCGAACGTGGGCTTCGCGAAGCTGCGTCTCCGCCAGGCGGACCGCCAGCGTCTCACGCTCGTCCTGCGAGACGGCGACCGACCCGTCCCGCAGCGCCCGCAGCGTCGATTCGGCCGCTTCCAGGCGCCGTTCCAACTGCTCGTATGGCGAGCGCATCTTCTCAACCATTGCCCTGCTCCCCAACGGCGCCCGTAAGGGGCGCTCACAAGGCCCGGCCTGGTATTACGCCTGGGCCCACTCTCGTATTATCGCGCCCTGCGCCGGAGCCGAACAGGCGGGCCGCACCGGATGATCCCCAAGGAGCGCGAACCGCGCCTGTTCGACGGGAAGGGCGCCGGCCGTCCTTTTCGACACTTGGTCCCGGTTCGCCCGGGCGCTGATCGTCGCGCCGTCCTGAGCGCGGCCGGCCGATCCGGCCGGCGGGGTCCCGCAGTTCCTGTCGTCCTAAGTCCCATCCCGGACTGTACGGCCGCTGACGAGGATTCTTCCATCGGGCGCGGTCTCAACCGAGGGGTCGCCCCCCGGTATTCCACCGATGGCGGGCCGTCGCGACCACCGTAGCATTAGAGGTGGATGAGACAGCGTGTGGGCGGTCTGCTCGAGAGCGCAGATGCGCCCGGTGACGATTCACGGCAACGTCAAACTCGGGAAGGGGCATGATCATGTCTCTGATGGCTTCGCTGAAGGCCGGAACCAAGTCGCTGGACAGCTTGGAAGACCTGCTGATCGAGGAGTTGAAGGATCTCTACGACGTTGAACAACGGGTCATCGACGCGCTGCCGAACATGGCCGACGCCGCCAGCGACGCGGAACTCAAGCGGGCGTTCGAAGCGCACCGCCAGGTGAGCATCGCGCAGAAGCAACGGCTGGAGGACTGTTTCGATTGGCTGAACATGGAGGCCGATCGCGGCACCTGCGAGGGGATCAAGGGCATCCTCGAGGAAGGCGAGGTGCTGATGAAGGCCGACGGCGACCCCGGCGTCAAGGACGCGGCCCTGATCTCCGCCGCCCAGCGCGTCGAGCACTACGAGATGGCCGGTTACGGCTCGGCCCGGTCGTACGCCCGGTTGCTGAACCTGCCGGAGGTGGCGGACCTGCTGGAGCAGACGCTGGACGAGGAAAGCGCGACCGACCACGAGCTGACCGACCTGGCCGGCCGCATCAATTTCTCGGCTCAGGTGTAAGCGGCCACCGCCGCCGGCGGGCGGGTTCCGTCCGGCGGCTCAACCTAAGCGGAGTATGACCATGAATACCCGCCGGTCCGAAGGCGGCCCACCGCCCCGGACGTAACCCCCGCCGGCCGGGGCGCCGGTGCGCCCCGGCCGACTTCGAGCCCGGGAGTGACATCATGATTGCCTCCAAGGAACCGACCGCCGACCGGGTGATGGACCACACGCCCGCCGAGATCAACTACTGCATCGATCAGGCCACCCGGGCCCGCGTCACCGACATCGCCGGTCGTCTCGACGCCATCGAGGACCGCCTGCACCAGATCGATCACGAGTGGGACATCGAACGGACGCTGGAGAGCAACGCGGCGATCCTCTCGCTGCTGTCGGTGGCGCTGGGTCGCCGCTGGAAGCTCTTGCGCTACCTGCCGATCGCCGTGGCCGGCTTCCTGCTGCAGCACGCGATCCAGGGCTGGTGCCCCCCGGTGTCGATCTTCCGCCGCCTGGGCGTGCGCACCATGCAGGAGATCGACCGCGAGCGCTACGCCTTGAAGGCCCTCCGGGGCGACTTCGACAGCGTCAACGTCGACAGCGACCCCATCGCCCGCACCAACGCCGCCATCGACGCCGCCGACTACCGCCGCGACTGACACGCAGGCGAGGACCCCGGGGCACCTCAGGGCGGACCCTACAAAGAAGTCAGTTGCTGCTCGTAAGTCGTTATTTTTCGCTGTCGGCGAACAAGCTGACCACGCACTCGGACGCCACAATTCAAGATCGTGCTAACCTTTTCCCTGCCGTGGCTTATCGGCCCATGCGCCCGCTGCCGGCCCCGTTCGCCCCACCTAACAGCCTTGCCCACTTGGACTTCCGACGGCATGCGCCCGGCCTGTTGGAAGCTGTTGGTAAATCCGCAGGATAGGTTGATCGGCCTGCCGGGTTTCGCTATAGTCGCTGGCGTGCATGGCCTGAACGTCCATCCACCGAAAGCGAGGCAAGGCCGGCCGCGCGGGACCACGATCCGTGCTTTGGGCGCGCTCGCTGTCGCCGCGTGGCTCACCCTGCCCGCGGGCCGCTTGTCTTCGGCGGTCGCGGCGACGCCGTCCGAGGCCCCGGTGCGGTCGGTGCGGTCGGTGCGCTCGGCGTCGGCGGCGCCGGTGGCGCTGCCGGACGGGTTCGCGCCGTACGTCACCGACCATTACGTCATCGCCGCCGACGACGACCCGCTGTGGGCCCTGTTGGCCGGGGACCTGCTGGAGCACTTCCGCGTGCGGTTCACCCGGGCGTTCCGCGACAAGGGCTTCACGGTGGCCGCCCCGCGCGAGCCGCTGGTGTGGCTGGGCTTCCACGACGGCGACGATTACCGCGACCACGCCCGCCGACACGACCGCCTGGACGTCTCGGCGATGCCGGCCTACTACTCCTGCCGCACCAACCAGGTGGCGATGCTCCTGACGGGCGCCGACGACGCGCCGACCTCCCGGCCGGCGCGGGTCGTCGAGGCCTCGGCCGGCCACGGCGACGTGTCGGCCCCGCCGCTGCTGCGGGGCGGCGTGGAGGTCGAGCGGATCCGCCATGAGGCGGCCCACCAGCTGGCCTACAGCCTCGGCCTGATGAAACGCGGGGTGATGTATCCCTTCTGGCTGGCCGAGGGCCTGGCCACGAGCTTCGAGACCTTCGACGCCGACACGACCGCCCTGACCGCCGACAACCCCGTCCGGCGCGCCGACCTGCTGGCGGCCCTGCAAAGCGGGCGCCTGGTGCCGCTGACCGACTGGGTCGCCATGACCACGCTGCCGTCGGCGGACCGGCCGACCGCCGTGGCCTTGTACGGCCAGTCGTGGGGGTTCTGGCAGTTCCTCCTGCGGACCCGCCCGGCGGCGCTGCGGCGATACATGCACGCGCTGGCGCGGCTGCCCATGGGTCGCCGCCTGCCGCGGCAGCTTCGCGGGGAGTTCGTCGAGGCCTTCGGCCCCCTCGACGCGGTCGAGGCCGACTGGCAGCGATACCTGCGGGATCTGGGGGCCACGCTGGCCGACGGCGGCGACCGGCCGTGAGCGGCGGGGCCCCGCGGGTCGCTTAAGTCTTACCACCGTTACAACCCCACCTCACCGGCGCCGGCGGCGACGTTCCCGTAAGTCCATTCCCTACGCCCCTTCTGCCGCGGCCGGATGGAAGAACTCCGGTCAATTCGGATGTGTGTTTTTCCGCTGGGGGCCTAAGAATTAGGACAAGAGAGGGGAAGGTGTCGGCGGTGGTCGCCGGAGGAAGCTTCCCACGTGGGCTCCCACAACAGCCAGAAGGAGCGGACGATGTTTGGACGCAAAACAGTGGTCTTCCTTAGTGCAGCGGTCGCCGCAACGCTTCTGTTCGCCGTGACCGCCGAAGGGCAAATGCAGCAGCAACAGCAGGAGG
>CAZHRW010000269.1:0-16769 GCA_964535025.1 uncultured Planctomycetales bacterium | reverse complement strand
GGGCGATCGACGAGGCCGACGACGGTGAGCGGCGTGCGGCGGCTGTAGACGCGGGCGGTGACGGTGTCGCCGAGGCCGACGCCGAGCCTCTCGGCGGTCGGCGTTTCCAGGACGATTTCCCCGCTGAGCCCGGCGGCGGGCAGGCGGCCGGCGCGGAGGGCAAGCGGGTGCAGGTCGAACCCCGCCGGCTGGCGGCCGTGCAGGTAGACCGAAACCGAGCCGTCCGGCCCGGCCAGGAGCACCTGGTCGCGGATCGACCCGGCGACCTGCCGGACGCCGTCGACGGCGGCGACGACGTCGAGGCGGGAGGCGTTGATCCAGCGGCCTTCGGCGGAGGTGACGGTCACGTCGGCGGTGCCGACCCACCGGGCGCGCCACGTGAGGAACGTCCGCTCGGCCGCGGCGAAGCCGCAGGTCAGGGCGGTCACCAGCGTGCAGGCGACGACGACCGCGACGCTCTCACCGAGCGTCCGGACGGCCCTGGCCCGCCAGTTCCTGATAGCGAGTTGCCACCAGCGCAGGATCATGGTTACACTCGGCGGTCTCGATGCGGCCGGCGACGCGGCCGTCGGCAAGGACGATGATCCGCCGGGCGTGGGCGGAGGTTCGCGGCTCGTGGGTCACGACGCAGAGGGTCTTGCCCAGCTCGCCGACGAGGCGGTCGAACAGCGCCCAGATCGACTCGCCGGCGACGGAATCGAGGTTCCCGGTCGGCTCGTCGGCCAGGAGGATGTCCGGCTGCATCAGCAGGGCCCGGGCGATGGCCACGCGCTGCTGCTCGCCGCCGGACAGCGCGTCGGGGCGGTGGCCGGCACGGCCGGCCAGGCCGACCAGGTCGAGCAGCTCGGCGGCGCGGCGGCGGGTGGCCTTGCGGTCGGCGCGGTCGAGGGCCATCGGCAGGGCGACGTTCTCGGCGGCGGTGAGCGTGGGGATGAGGTTGAACGACTGGAAGACGACACCCACGCGTCGGCGGCGGAACAGGGTCAGCGCGCGGTCGGACAGGGCCGCCAGGTCCTGCCCGCCGACGCAGACGGTCCCCCGGTCGGGGCGGTCGAGGCCGGCGATCAGGTGCAGCAGCGTGCTCTTGCCGCTGCCGGAGGCGCCCATGACGACCATCAGCTCGCCGCGGCCGATGGTCAGGTCGACGCCGTCCAGGGCGCGAACCGCCCGCACCGGGTGCGCGTAAGTTTTGCAGACGCCGGCCACGGCGACGACGGGCGCGGGGGGGGCTGTCTGATCGCTCATGGATGCACTATACTGGGTGGCCCCGGCGGCCGGCAACGGTGCGGTGGCGGACAACCGCGAGGAATCGGACATCGTTTTGTAACGGGAAGGACATGCGACAGCGAAGGTTACCATGGATGGCGGCGGCGGTCGCCCTCGCGGCGACGGCGGCGACGGCGGCGGCCCAGCGGATCGCGCCGCTGGAGCAGCAGCGGCGCAGCCCGGTCGTCCGCGTCTTCGACGCGGCCAAGGGCGCGGTGGTGAACATCTCGACGACGCGGATGGTCGACACCCGCGCCCGCCTGTTCGGCTTCGACGAGCTGCCCGACGACATCTTCCAACTGCCGGGCCTCCGCCGCAGCATGCCGGTCAACAGCCTCGGCAGCGGGTTCGTCATCCACCCGGCCGGCTACATCGTCACCAACGAGCACGTCATCCGCCAGGCCGACGAGATCACCGTCATCCTCGCCGACGGGACCGACTACCCCGCGGCGGTGATCTCGACCGATCGGACGCACGACCTGGCGGTGCTCAAGGTGGACCTGCCCGACGGCGTGATGCTGCCCGCCCTGCCGCTGGGCCGCAGCGACGACCTGATGATCGGCGAGACGGTCGTGGCGATCGGCAACCCCAAGGGCTACCGCCATTCGGTCACCTCGGGGGTGATCAGCGCGCTCAACCGCGAGCTGCGCTTCAGCCGCACCGTCGAGTACACCGGGCTGATCCAGACCGACGCGAGCATCAATCACGGCAACAGCGGCGGGCCGCTGCTGAACGTCAACGCCGAGGTGATCGGGATCAACACCGCCATCCGCCCGGACGCCCAGGGGATCGGGTTCGCCATCGCGGTCGACAACTTCCGCCAACTGCTGCCGCGACTGCTGGACTACCGGCGGATCCAGCGGCTCCGGCTGGGCCTGGAGTTCGGCGGCGACGGCGGCGGCGGGCCGATCGTCACGGCGCTGGCCGACGACGGGCCGGCGGCGCGGGCGGGACTGCGGATTGGGGACGTGATCGAGGCGATGGACGGCCAGGCGGTGGCGAGCGTGGCGGACGTGTACGTCTGCATGCTCGAGAAGCGCGCCGGCGACCGCGTGGTCGTCCGCGTTCGCCGCGCCGACGGCTCGCGGGAGGTGCCGGTGGCGGTCGAGGCCCGCCCCCACCCGGACGGGGCGGCCCTGGCGCGGCGGGTGCTGGGCGTGGGGCTGCGGGAGATCACGCCCGAGCTGGCCCGCCGGTACCGGCTGCCGCTGGCGCGGGGTCTGGTCATCACGGAGGTCGACCCCGGCACGCCCGCCGCGGCGACGGGGCTGCAGCCGCGGGACGTGCTGTTTGAGCTCGGCCGCTCCCGCGTGGCGACGCTCGACGACGTCGGGCTGGCCCTGGAGGATCTGCCGGCCGGCGCGGCGATCCGCATCGGCGTGGCCCGCGGGAACGTGCGGGCCTGGACCACACTGACCACGACGCGGCCCGATGAGCGTCCGCGGCGGCCGCAGCGAGGCTATCACTGATGAGCGACGACACCGCGGAGACCCTGGGCGACCTGATCGAGACGGCCCGACAGGTGATCGACACCGAGCGCGCCCTGGCCGGGGACCTGCTGGCCGCGGACCGGCCGGGCCTGCCCGAGCCATCGGCGCCGGCCGGCGGCGGCGCGGCAACGTCGCCGGCGGAGAAGGCGGCCCTGCTGGCGGCGATGGCCGACGAGGTCGCCGCGTGCACCCGCTGCCCGCTGAGCCGTGCCGGGCGGATCCAGACGGTCTTCGGCGAGGGCGACCCGGACGCCGAGGTGATGTTCATCGGCGAGGGCCCCGGCGCCGACGAGGACCGCCAGGGCCGTCCGTTCGTGGGTCGCTCCGGCCAACTGCTGACGAAGATGGTCGAGGCGATGGGCGTGACGCGCCGCCAGATCTACATCGCCAACGTCGTCAAGTGCCGCCCCCCGGGCAACCGCGTGCCGTCCCCCGAGGAGGCCCAGGCGTGCTGGGGCTATCTCCAGCGGCAGATCGAGATCATCGCCCCGCGGGCGATCGTCGTGATGGGCAACGCCGCCGCCAAGGCCCTGCTGGACACGCAGGTCGGCATCACGAAGCTGCGGGGCCAGTGGCAGCAGCTGTGGGGCATTCCGGTCATGCCCACGTTCCACCCGGCGTACCTGCTGCGGCAGTACACGCCGGACAACCGCCGCAAGGTCTGGTCGGACCTCCAGGCCGTCATGGACAAGCTGGGCTGGACCAAGGCCGGCTAGGGCGCGGCCTGGAAACCCGAAATCCGAAGCACGAAATACGAAACAAACTCGAAACAGCTCAAACAGCAAAACGGACAAATGTAAACGGCAAAACGACAACCCCAAAAAGCATCCAACGATGGGGCACGGCCGTTTGTCCGTTTGTCTTCTTGTCCGTTTGAGATTTGTTTCGTATTTCGTGCTTCGGATTTCGAATTTGCCGACCGGCGAACGATCGGGAGGTACCCTCTGGCCTACGGCGTATACTTCCGGGGGACCTTTGGGAGCGGAACGATGGAAATCATCGTGGTCGGTGCCGGCTGGGCCGGCGAGCATCACGTCAAGGCGATCCAGGCGCTCCAGCGGGAGGGGCGCGACGTGGGTATCGCGGCGTTGGTCGACACGGATGCGGCCCAGCTGGCGCAGTGTGCCGCGGCCTGGGGCATCGAGTCCACGTTCACCGAACTGACCGACGCCCTGGCCGATACGAACGCCGAGGCGGTCCTGCTGGCCACGCCCCACCACCTGCACCGCGCCGGCGTCGAGCTGTCCGCAGCGGGCGGACGGCACGTGCTGGTCGAGAAGCCCATGGCCCTGACCCTCGACGACGCCGACGCCATGATCGACGCGGCCCGCAAGGCGAACGTCACGCTCATGGTGCTCGAATCGATCCGCTACCAGCGCAGCAGCCTGCTGATCGCCGACGCCCTGCGGCGGGGGGCGATCGGCCAGGTGCTCAGCGGGCGGATCAACCGGATCGGTCGCGGCCGCCACACGTACGCATACCCCGGCCGACGGGCCTGGCTGGCCGACCCGGCCGTGTGCGGCGGGGGGATCTGGATGGTCAACGGCATCCACCTGATGAGCAAGGCGAGGATGTGCTTCGGCGAGGTCGTCCGCATCGACGCCCGCGAGGTCCACTCCGACAAGTTCGAAAGTCCCCTGGAGGCGACCGTCGTCGCCCTGGCCGAGTTCGACCGCGGCGCCGTCGTCACGCTGACGCTCAGCGCCGAGCTGCACGGGTACGGCCGCTACGGCGACCTGACGATCTTCGGCGCCGACGGCACGCTGAGCATGGCCGACCGCAACGCTCAGACCATCGAGATCCACCGCGAAGGCCGTGCGGACGTCGAGACGCACGACTGCGCCGACCTCCCCCGCCACGATGCCGACGGCTACTTCGTACGGCAGATCGAGGAGTTCCTCGCCGCGATCGACGAAGGCCGCGACCCCGTCACCAGCGGCGTCTCGGAGCGCGCCAGCCTCGCGGCGGTCCTGGCCGGCTACGAGTCCATCCGCACGGGCCGTCCCGTCTCGCCGGAGGCGCCGCTGCTAATAGGCACCTCGGCCCCGCCGGATCCCGCCGAGTATCTTGCCGCCCCTAAGCCGCGCGCCGTCGATGAACCCCGGTAGCGGGATCGAGGGCCGCCCCCCCGCGCGCCCGGTTACGTGCCGACGCCCAGGTAGGCGATCGCGTCGCGGATTTCGGCGTCGGTGACGTCGGCACAGAGGGCGACGCGTCCGAGGGCGCCGTCGGGCAGGACGAAGCGGATGGCCCCGGCGCGGACCTTCTTGTCGCGGCGCATGATGGCCAGGAGTTCGTCCGCGTTGAGGCCGTCCAGGCGGGTCGGCAGACCGACGACGGCCAGGAGCGATTCGATCCGCGCCGCGTCGGGTTCGTCCAGCAGGCCGCGGGCGACGGCGATGCGGCCGGCGGCGACCATGCCGAGGGCGACACAGTGGCCGTGGCGGAGGTAGTCGCCGGCGGCGGCGCCGGGGCGGATGCCGGCGACGGCTTCAATGGCGTGGCCGATGGTGTGGCCGAAGTTCAGGTGGGCGCGGACGCCGCTCTCGCGTTCGTCGGCGGCGACGACGTCGGCCTTGATCGCCACGTTGCGGGCGATCAACTCGCCCAGCGCCTCGCGGTCGCCGCCGGTCAGGGCGTCGGCGCGGGTCTCGATCCACGTCAGGAGCGTCTCGTCGCGGATGACGCCGTGCTTGATGCATTCGGCCAGGCCGGACGCCATCTCGACCCGCGGGAGCGTGGCGAGCGTGTCGGTGTCGACGAGCACGCCGCGGGGCTGGTGGAAGGCGCCGATGAGGTTCTTGCCGGCGGCGTGGTCGACGCCGGTCTTGCCGCCCACGGAGCTGTCGACCATCGCCAGCAGGCTGGTGGGCACCTGGACGAGCGGGACGCCCCGCAGCAGCGTCGCGGCCAGGAAGCCGCCGATGTCGCCGGCGACGCCCCCGCCGAGGGCGACGACCACGGTGGACCGCTCCGGCGGCGTGGGGGCCGCGAAGACCTGGTCGAACAGGTCGGCGACGGTCGCGAGCGTCTTGTGGGGTTCGCCGGCGGGGAAGGTCGCTACATGCGTCGCGTAGCCGGCGGCGGTCAGCGACGCGGCGACCTTCGCCCCGTACAGCGGGCCGACGTTCGAATCGGTGACCACGACGGCCGAACGTCCCCCCGCGACGGCGCGAGCCCGCTCGCCCACGTCGGCCAGCAGGCCGGCGTCGATGAGGATATCGTAGCTCCTCTCGCCCAGGGCCACGGTGACGGTTCGCATCGGCGGTCTCCTTGACCGGGCATTCTAGCCCGGCGGCGGTCGAGCGTCAAAAACGCAGTGGCACCCCGCGGCACGCGCGCACCCAAAACGCCCCCCCGCGGGGGAGCTTCCCTGAAACCGGGGTCGCTACCGTCGCTTACCGGCCGCCGCCGCTGTAGTTCGGCAGCAGGAAGCTGTCGGTCGGGATGGCGGGTCGTTCGCGGCCGGTATAGGTGTGGACGCCGCGGAGGATCCAGATGTTGTCGCCGTTGACGCCGACGGTGCTGCTGCGGGCCCATTCGACGTGCCCGTCGAGGTAGAGCACCGACTGGCCCCGCCCGCCGTGATTGGGCGAGTTGGCGGTGATCGACGAGGGGTCGAACCGCCCCCGGCGGAACGCCGGGTTGCAGTCGGCCAGGATGGCCATGCGTGCGGCGGCGTCGCCGAAGCCGTCGATGCGGAGGGGCTCGCCGTTGACGGCATTGTGGTAGCTGTAGCCGATGTACTCGCGGGAGGGGAAGTCGTCGAACTTGGCGGCCTTGGCGTGGTCGATCGGCTCGCAGTCGCCGCCGGCGGCGGGGCACTGGAACATCTCCGCCGTGGCGTACCGGCCGTGCACGAGCCGCCAGAGGTTCTCGCTGTTGCGCCGGAACGCCGTCCGCCCGTCGGCGGTCATCCAGTTGGCGTCGGGTTGGCCCATGCCGGGCAGGACGTTGTTGTTCTCGTTGGCATAGTGGGTCAGGGCCGCCCCGATCTGCCCGACGCGGCCGACACAGGCGTTCTGGCGCGACAGCCGGCTGGCGGCCTGGAAGCTGGGCAGCAGGATCGAGACGACCACAAACAGCAGCGCCGCCATCGCCCCCAGTTCCTTGAGGCTGAAGGTGGCGCGGGCGACCGGGTGGACCCGCAGGGCCTCCTGGTCGATCAGCGCCTGCGTGCGGGCCGCCGCGGCCGTGGCGTCAAGCGTCCGGCGGATCAGCGCTTCGCCGGGCTCGGGTGCGTCCAGGGTGTCGATGACCTTGAACAGGTCGTCGAGCTTCGCCTTGCGGTGGGCGAAGGTCGCGTCGCCCGCCAGCCGCCGCCGGATCCGCTCCCGCTCGTCCACGGAAGCCTGACCGGCCAGAAAGTCCACGAGAATCTCGTCGTCTTCGTGCATCGCAGGCGTGTGGGACATCATCGCATCGTCGTCCGTTCTCGTCCTATCATGAGGCTCATCATGACATTACGACTCGCGCTTGAATTGTTTGCCCACCGCTTCCCACCGTCGGGCGAAATGCTTGACGGCGGCGTGCAGCCGGCTTTTCACCGTCCCCAGGGGGACGTCCAGAATCTCGGCCACATCCTTGTACGGCAACTGCTCAAAGTACGTCAGCAGAATCACTTCCCGGAGATGCTCGGGCATCTCCATCACTATGCTCTGTACGGCCTGCTTGAGTTCCTTGTTCTGCAAATCCTCCAAGGGTAACACAATGTTGGCCTCAAGCAGGTCGACATAGGTCCCCGACTCGTCAGAACCCGCACCGCCCATCTCGGCATCCAGGGGCGCCGTCCGCCGGCGGGAGCGGCTGCGCATGGCGTCGCGGGCCTTGTTGGCGGCGATGGTGAACAGCCAGGGCTTGAACCGCCGCTTGGGGTCGAAGCGGTCGGCCGCCAGGTGCACCTGCAGGAAGGTCTCCTGGAACACGTCGTCGGCCAGGGCGCGGTCGCCCAGGAACCGCACGAGGAAACGGTAGACTTCGCCGCCCCGACGGTGCACAAGCTGATCGAACGCGCCGCTGCGGCCCTCCAGGTGGCGCTTGAGCAGCTGCTCGTCCGTGGTCTCGGTTGCGGTTGCCTGCGAATCGTTGCTCACGCCGTCTCCTGCCCCATCGGGCGGCCCCGCCGGCCGCCGCCTCGTCACCGACCGCTTACCGCAGCGCATCTTACGTCGCGCGCCGGTCGCGGCCAAGTCTTTTCATCCCGCCGCCGTGCCGCCAAACCGCTGCCGCCGCGCCCTTGCGAGGCGCCCGGAGAGCCCCTATGCTTAAGTGTATGGGTCGCGATGTTTCCTGTGGCACAGGAGAAGCTCGGTGAATCGTGGACTGCTGGCAACGACCGAAGATCTTCGTAACCTCCGCGGTCGCGTCGGACGGCGTCCGTACGACGTGATGTTCGACAGGCTGCAGAAGCGATGCGCGCTGATCCTCGAAAGCCGTCCGATTACCGAGACCGACTGGCAGACCCAGCACGCCCAGGGCGTGGGCGCCGCGGCGTTGAACGCCGCCCGGGCCTGCCAGGGGCGGGTGTTCGATCTGCTGGTCAGCCACCACATCGACCCCAACGGCGCCTATCGCGACCGGGCGGTCGAGGAGGTCCGCCTGCTGGCCGGCTGGAGCCAGTGGCTCGACCCGTCCCACCAGCGGGAGGACCGGGCGGACCTGTGCACCGCCGAGTGCTGCGCGACGATGGCCGTCGCGCTGGACTGGCTGGCCGAGGACCTCTCCGAGCCCGATCGCGCCCGGTGCCGCCGGGCCCTGCTGACCCGGGGGATCGCCGCCTTCCGCGAGGCGGTCGAGCGGAAGGAGTGGTGGTCGACCTGCTACCACAACTGGAACGCCGTGATCAACAGCGGGTGCGGCCTGGGCGCGGTGGCGCTGGCCGACGAGAACCCCGAGGCCGCCGAGGCCGTCGAGTGGGCCAAGGCAGGCCTGGAGCATTTTTTCGCGGCGCTGGGGCGCGAGGGCGGCTGGGACGAGGGGATCAGCTACTGGGGCTACGCGATGCGCTACCTGCTGCTGTTCGGGTTGGCGCTGGATCGCACCGTCCACGACCGGTTCGTCTTCCACCAGCGCGGGATGGAGACCACCGGCCAGTTCGGCATCTATTTCAGCCCGCACGGCCATAACATGAGTTTCGGCGACTCCCCGGCGGTGCCGCTGTACGGGGCGCTCTACGAGATCGCCGACCGGTACGCCAACCGGGAGGTGTGCTGGTGGCTGGATCGGTGGGCGTTCCACCGCGACGTGGAGAGCACCGGCTGGTCGGACCTGGGGCTGGGGCTGCTGCTGCGGCCGACCACCATGGCGGCCGAGCCGGCGCCGAAGCTCCAGCCGCTGCGGGTGTTCAACGAGATCGGCTGGGCCGCCGTCGCCGACCGCTGGCCGGAGCCGTCGCTGTATGTCTCGCTGAAAACCGGCGACCTGTCGGCCCATCACAGCCACCTGGACATGAACACCCTCCAGGTGCAGGTCGACGGCGAAACGCTGCTGAGCGACGTGAGCAACCCGCCCCCGGCGGCGGCGCACCAGGCGACGACGGCGCCCGAAATGTTCTACGACGTGCAGGCCCAGGCCCACAACACGCTGATGGCCGATGACCGCGACCATCGCATCGACGCCCAGGGCCGGATCCTCGAAGCGGAGATGAACGACACCTACCGCTGGGTGGCCGCCGCCGCCGGCGAGGCGCTGGGGTCGTCGGTCCGCTTCAACCGGCACGTGATCATGCTGCTGGATGAACGGTCGGGCGACGGGCATACGGTGGTGGTCCTCGACGAGATCACCAACGCCGTCGCCGAGAAGATCACCGGCTACTGGCATACCTTCGGGCAGTTGTCGCTCAGCGGCGCCGCCGGCGCCGTCGTGGGCCGCCGTACGGGACTGCACTTCCGCGTCGTCGCCAACGAGTCGTTCGAGCTGGCCACCGACCGCCACGCGGCCGGGAAACTGACCGAGTCGGCCCTGATCGTGACGACGGCGCCGGTCCGCCACCTGGCGATGGTCACGGCGTTCTCCCGCGTGCCGGTCGAACTGCTCAAGGTCAACCGCACCGGGCGCGGGGAGGTGACGCTGGTGGTCAACACCGCCACGCTGTACTTCCGGGTCAGCCGCCGCCACCTCAAGCTGGCCTCCGTCGCCGCCCCGGCGGTCGCCGATTGATCCGGCGGTTGCATGCCCGCGGGAGAAATCGTAGCCTTCCAATGGTCGACGGCGGTCACGAGCACCGCCGCTGGGAGGCCGGGGCGACAGCTCCGTTGGACCCGGAACCACGACCTCCGACGGCCGGGCACAACGCCCGGCAAATGTGCCATGCAGTCACCACGGACATCTTGTCTCGCTGAAGGGAGTGAGAACCATGTGCATGCGAGTTCACCCCGCGGCGATTGCGATGGTCACGACGTGGACGGATGATGCCGACGGCACGGCGACCGTTCGCCGCGACGCCGCTCAGCAACGAAAACCATCAAGGTGACGGCCCCCGTCGGGCCACGCTCTGTGGAGCTTCCGCCGCTACGGCGGCGACACCCGGGCCGTCGACGGACGCCGCGAGACCTTGACGTCTACTGCAGACACCGTTGCGACGCGCCCGCGAACCGTCGATCCGCCAAAGGCCACCCAAGGCGCAAACGCGCCTGACAGGACCATCCGTTGCAGTCGCTGACCAGACGAACCGCAGTCGTCCGGTACAATCTGGATCCGAGCCCCGCGCGGACTATCCTCCCCCGCGCGGGGCTTTTTCTTCTTCCCACGACGTTCAAGAGTCGGCAATCGCACCCTCTCTTTGGCCGGTGAAAGATGCGGGGGACACCGAGCGAGGCAGGGACCAGGCAAAGCTTGGACAAGGCGATGGCCAACTATTCCGTCTTCCCACGACGTTCAAGAGTCGGCAATCGCACCTTCTTTTTGGCCGGTGAGAAATGCGCGGGGCGTTGAGCGCGACACGGGGCAAGCAAAGTCTGGACAAGGCGATGGCCAATTACTCCGTCTTCCCACGACGTCCAGAAGTCGGCAATCGCACCTTCTCTTTGGCCGGTGAAAGATGCGGGGGACACCAAGAAGTCGGCAATCGCACCCTTTTGTTGGGTGCTTTTCCGTTTCGCCGTTTATCCGTTTGTTTCGTCTTTCGTGCTTCGAATTTCGGATTTTTCCCCCCCGGGGGGTTCACGGTTTCTCATCGGCCGCGGCCTGAGGCGGCGCGGGGGCCTCGGGGCCGGTGGTGAGGAACCGGTCCGGGGGGACGATCCAGATCTCCACCCGCCGATTCCGCGGGTTGCCCCGGTTGCCCGGCTGGTTGGGCTCGACGGGGTGGTACTGGCCGAAGCCCAGTACGCCGAGGCGGCGCTCGTCGACGCCGGCGCCGGCGAGCACCTCCTTGACGCTGACGGCCCGGTGGACCGACAGGTACCAGTTGGTCGGATGCCGCCGGCGGGTCTCGGGCTGGGCGATCGGAATGTCGTCGGTGTGGCCGGCGATGTAGATGTTGAACGATTCGGCGCTGGCGGCGTTGACGATGTCGGCGAACGCCCCCAGCGACGCGGTCCCCTCGGCCGACACGTCGACGCTGCCCTTGTCGAAGATCAGGTCGGTCTTGAACTTCACCATGCCGCGGGCGCGGTCGTACTCGACCACGTCGCCGTGCTCGGCGGCCCATGCCTGCAGGGCCGTGTCCAGTTCCGCCGGCAGCGCGACCGCACCCATCGGCACGGGGCCGAGATCGGCGGTGTCGGCCTCGTAACGCGCCTTCAGTGCCGCGAAGCGGGTGTCGGCGTCCTGCAGCGCCTGGCGGAGCCGGCTGATGGCCTGGTTGCGCTCGTCGAGCGTATTGTTCAGCCCGACGATGTCCAACTCCCGTTGGCGCTTGGCGCGGCTGGCGTCGGCGGCCTTCTGGAGGGCCTCTTCCAGCATCGTCTGAACGCGGCTGTTCGCCGCCACCGCCTCCTGGCACTGGGCCCGGGGCACGCAGCCGCCGGCCGCGACCGCAACGAGAACACCAACCAGTAGAGTTGCCGAGAAACGCGAGGCCTTCATCGTGAGCCGTCCTTTCGAGTTGCCCTGATCGGCTGCCCGTCGAGCCTTGGGAGCACGATCGTTCTCATCATCATCGCCGAACCCGGCACCGCCGCGGCTACGTGGATTTCGGCGCGGTGGTCCGCTTGCCGGCCATCATCCCCGCCACCGTCCCGACGATCACCACGACCAGCGCGCCGCCGGCCACGAAGGGGATCCGCGCCGCCAGCGTCGCCGCCAGCGGGGAGGCCTTGCCCATCATCACCCCGAGCGAGACCGCCCCCAGCAGCAGCCCCACGATCGCCGCACCGGCGAGCATGCCGGTGAACAGGGGCGCCCCCGGATCGTAGACGCGCACCACGGTGGGCGCCTCCGGCGTCGCGGCGGCCGTCGTCTCGACCTCCTGGCCGATCTGCTCGGCCACGTCCTCGACCGCGGGCGACTCGCCGCTTTCCATGTCGATCGAGCCGAGCACTTCGGCGCCCAGGGAGGTGTCGTCGCCCTCGCGGGTGAGGTCCAGCAGGCCCGAGCCGCCGCTGGAGAGGCCCTCCAGGCCCATGCCCTCGTCGAGGCTGGGAGCGATCTGGGTCTTGGCCATGGGGTCGGCGTCCTGCAGCTCCAACTCTTCGTCGTCGAAGATGCTGATGCCCTCGCTGGTGGGGACCGTGCCGTCCTTGCTGCCGCCGGCGTCGACCGCCGAGGTCTCTTCCGTGTCGGCCAGGCTCAGCGGCGCGTGCGTGCCGCTCGACTCCACCGGGGATAGTTGGATGTCGCTCTCGCCGGCGTCGGCCAAAGGCTGCTCGGCGCCCATCGCGTCGATGTCGGCCACCTTGAACATCCGGTTGGCCCCGTCGGCGTAAGCGCGGACCTCCTTGTTGCGGACCTTCTCCATCAGCGCGTCGGTCGTGATGCCGAGCTTCTCGGCCGCTTCCGCCTCGGTGTAGTACATCTTCGCCATCAGCGATTCACTCCTTCATGACCTTGCCAGGCGCCGCCGCGGCCCTCCTCAGGGGTTGATCGGACGGCTCTGGCGAATCAAATCGGCGATCTCCGCCGGATCGGGCTCGGTGTTATACGCGTCCAACTGCAGATCGTACCGCACGTTTCGAGCGGCCCGCAGCACCAGGCGCGAGCCTTCGCGGGCGCTGGCGACGTATTCGTAGACCGCCACCGACCGCAGATCGGTGTCGATGAGGTACAGCCCATAGGTGTTGGCCGACAGCGGCGCGGCCACCGCCGTGATCGGGCCGGTCACCTTCGGCGCCAGGGTCTGGGCGTGGGCGACCGGCGGTGGGGTCTGCATCCACGTCGCCACCAACCCCCCGGCTGCCGCCGCGAGCATCACAATCAGCGCCCACTGGGTCGTCGTCCAACGCTGTCGAGAACCGCCCTCGCGGGGCGGCGCGGGCATGAGTGTCATAACAGGCTGCCTTTCGGTGAGTTAACGCAACCTCTGTCCAACCCTTACGATTATAAACTCCCGGCGGGCCGTTTCAAGTCTTTTCTAGGCTCTCCCCATCGCGGATTCAGTTGACAGCGGTCGGCACGGACCTGTTTAATAGCGCGGGATCGGCCCGCGTTCGGGCCGGCGCGGATGCGGGGTACGGCATGCTCGGACGGACACGACGAACGACGCGGACGGACGTGGCCCTGGCGCTGGTGATGGCCGGGTTCGTTTACCTGGGCTGGGTGCTGGCCTGTTGGGCGGCCAAGGAAGCCGCCGTCGGCCTGGCGGCGAGCGATGAGACGCTCGGCCCGCTGGCGACGGCGGCGGTAAAGGTGTTCGAGTCGCCCGCGCGTTACATCTTCGACATCCTCGGCCCCATCTGGATGCTCGCCAGCCTCTACCTGGTCATCCGCGCCAGTCGCCAGCGAAGGATCATCTCCTGGAGTTGGCTGCTGACCACCAGCCAGGCCATCGCCGCGATCCTCATCGCCGCCGGCGCCGCCTTCGCTCACCTGGGCACCTACGAGCGCAGCGGCGGGCTGTTCGCCCGCGCCGCCGACTGGTTCCCCGTCGTGCTCGTCGTGGCGGTGCTGATCTGGCTGACGACCCTCGGCTGGCTGCTGTACGACTACCGCTACGGCCGGCGCCCCCGCACCATCCGCGACACCGCCAAGACCCACGCCTACCGCCGCTGAACGCACCCCGCAGCGCAGGTGGGCGGCTTTTTCCTTGACGGCGGCCGGAACATCCTTATCCTTTCAAATTTGCGGTGGATTCACGGGGTGAGTCCCTGCGCTTGACACGCCGCCGGTGTGTTACAGCGAGCCGGCCCAAACCGGCTCTCCAGGCTCCTGACCCCCCTAAGGAAGACAGATGAAGGATAAGTACGCAAGCAGCCTGAAACCGAAGATGGACGCCGACAGCTTCGCCAAGCTGGACGCCCTGGCGAACGACGCGGTGTTTGCCTTCATCGCCGACGCCGTCGGACGCTGCGCGCCCGACTCGGTCAAGGTCTGCACGGACGACCCCGCCGATCAGGCCTACGTCCGCCGGCTGGCCATCGACAACGGCGAGGAACTGCCGCTGGAGATCGAGGGCCACACGGCCCACTTCGACGGCTACTACGACCAGGCCCGCGATAAGAAGGTCACCAAGTACCTGCTGGCCGAGGGCATCACGCTCGACAAGAACCTCAACTCGATGCCCCGCGCCGAGGGTATCGCCGAGCTGAACACCCTGTTCGCCGGAGCCATGAAGGGCCGCCAGGTGCTGGTGCTGTTCTTCTGCCTGGGGCCGACGGATTCGCCGTTCTCGATCCCCTGCCTCCAGATCACCGACTCGGCGTACGTCGGCCACAGCGAGTACATGATGTACCGCTCGGCCTACGAGCAGTTCAAGACCCTGGACCCGTCGGAGGAGTTCTTCCGGTTCCTCCACTCGTCCGGGCGGACCGTCAACGCCGTCAGCGCCGACACCGAGGACAAGCGGGTCTACATCGACATCGCCCACAACACCGTCTACAGCGTCAATACCCAGTACGCCGGCAACACCATGGGCCTCAAGAAGCTCGCCCTGCGCCTGGCCATCCGCAAGGCCGACCGCGAGGGCTGGCTCGCCGAGCACATGTTCGTCATGGGCGTCCACGGGCCGAAGGGACGCAAGACCTACTTCACCGGCGCGTTCCCCAGCGCGTGCGGCAAAACCTCCACCGCCATGCTGCCCGGGGAGACCATCGTCGGCGATGACCTGGCCTACTTCCGCGTCATCGACGGCCAGGTGCGGACCGTCAATGTCGAGGCCGGCATCTTCGGGATCATCCGCGACGTCAACCCCGACGACGACCCGGTCATCTACAAGGTGCTCACCCGCCCCGGCGAGGTGATCTTCGGCAACGTCCTGGTCAAGGACGGCAAGCCCTACTGGGCGGGGATGGGCAGGCCCATGCCCACCGAGGGCATCAACTACACCGGTGAGTGGTACGAGGGCAAGGTCGGCCCGGACGGCAAGGAAACGACCGGCTCGCACAAGAACGCCCGCTACACCATCCGCATCGCCGACCTGGACAACCGCGATGAGAACCTCGACGCGCCCAACGGGGTGCCCGCCGGTGGGATCATCTACGGCGGACGCGACAGCGATACCTCCGTCCCGGTCACCGAGAGCTTCGACTGGACGCACGGGATCATCACGATGGGCGCTTCGCTGGAGAGCGAAACCACGGCCGCCACGCTCGGCGCCGAGGGCGTCCGCACGTTCAACCTGATGAGCAACCTGGACTTTCTGGCCATTCCGCTGGGCAAGTACATCCGGAACAATCTCAATTTCGGCGCCGAGGTGGCCAAGCGACCCAAGGTCTTTGGCACCAACTACTTCCTGCGGGATGAGAACGGCCGCTACCTCAACGGCATCCTCGATAAGGCCGTCTGGATCAAGTGGATGGAATTGCGGGCCCACGACGACGTCGACGCCATCAAAGCGCCGACCGGCCTGATCCCCCACTACGAGGATCTCAAGCGGCTGTTCAAGGAAGTCCTCGGGAAGGACTACACGCAAGCTGATTACATCAGGCAGTTTACGATCCGAATTCCCGAAAACCTCGCCAAGGGGCACCGGATCGAGAACATCTACCGCCACGACGTGGCCGATACGCCGCCGATCCTCTTCGAGGTGCTCGACGCCCAGCGCGAGCGGTTGGAAGCGCTGATGAAAACCGCGGGCGAATACGTCTCCCCGCTTGACCTGTAAGTTCAGTTCTACAAGTTATTTGACTTCTATACCGGCGGTCGGACACCTCGTCCGGCCGCCGGTTCGTTTGGCGCGACGGCGCAAGGCAGGAAAGATATCGTATGGTACCCCATGAGGTAGCACTATGGATATCATGCCAATCATTCTGGCCGTCGGGTACGTCTTGGCGGGTGTCGGCGCGGGGTATCTCGCCAGCATTCTGATCTGTCGTATGGCCACCACGAAAACGGCCCGCAGCGGAAGCCGCATGGCGCTGCTGGGGGGGCTGCTGGGTGTGTGCGTCGCCGCCGGGGTCGCCCTGGCGGCCCCGAAGTACGCGCCGGACCTGCAGCCGCTGACCAGCGTCGTGCAGTTCGATCAGGCCTTGGCCCGCAGCGGCGGCACGCCGGTCGTGGTGGCGTTCCACGCCGACTGGTCCGCGCCGTGTCGGGCGATGGCGCAACCGTTGCGCCGGCTCCAACTGAAATGGGGTGGCCGGGTCCTGTTCTACAGGGTCAACATCGACGATTCGCCTGAGCTGAAGGATCGTTACATGATCCGCAGCATCCCCACGCTGATCTACTTCCAGGGCAGCCAGGAGGCCGACCGGACGATCGGGATGATCTCGGACGACCGGATCGAATCCCGCCTGACCCGCCTGGTCGAGACCGCCGACGCCGTCGGCCGGCCCTCCGAGGACGGCCTGGACCTGCTCGACCGCTGACGCACCAGCCGCCGTGACTGGCCTTTTTCTCTGGCGCCATCTAATCCCTTTATTTATAATGACTTATGATGTTTACCCTAACAGGAGATAAGTCATGGCAGATCAAGGGATT
>CAZHRW010000268.1:0-31842 GCA_964535025.1 uncultured Planctomycetales bacterium | reverse complement strand
GAGATGGCCGAGACGTACGCCCGCGGCGTTCGCCGCGAAGACCTCGACCTCAGCCGTCGGCGCCGGGGCGGCGGCCGGGGCGGGGGCGGTGGCGACGGCCTCGGCCGCGGCGGTGGGCCGCCCGTCGGGCATGGCCACCAGCGCGGAGCGGCTTTCGTGCTCCAGCACGCCGCGGTTCAACAGGTCCAGGATTTGCTCACGGTCGGTGGACGCGAACGCTGCCTCGAGGGTGTTGCGGATGTCCCGGGCCGCTCGCTTCAGGTCGCGCTGCTCCTGACGACTGATCCTGCCGGCGGCGGCGGCGTCGCGCAGCTCGTTCCGGTAGGTGTCGTAGAGGTCGTCGGCCTGCCGGGCGAGCTTGTCGGCCGAGAGGATCACGCCGAACTGGCTGAGCAGGTCGTACATCGGCTCCCGTGCCGCAGCAACTTGGTCGAGTTCCGCCCGGATCGCCTCCGGGTCGCCGCGACCGAACTCATCCAGGATCATCCGGCGGAACTCGACGGTCCCGCGGAACACGACGGCACGGCTGCCGCGAACGAGGATGGGGCCCAGCAGGACGATCAGGGCCGCGGCCATCAGGGCGACGGCGGCCACCGCCAACACCGTGAAGGCCCGGTTGAGGATCTGTCGCCGGCGGATCCGCATCAGCCTTTCCCTCCCATCGCTCGCCGGGAGCGTCTCAGCAGGGTCTCGCTGATCATGTTCAGCGCGAACGTGATCACCAGCAGCCCCAGGCCCAGCGCGAACAGGGCGTGGTAGTGCAGCGTGCCGTGCGCGGTCTCGCCCATTTCCTGGGCGATGGTCGCCGTCACCGTTCGGACGGGTTCGGCGAGGTCCCACCAGGGGCTGGGGATCTGGGCGGCCATACCGGAGGCCATCAGCACCAGCATGGTCTCGCCGATGGCCCGCATGATCCCGAGGATGATCGCCGCGATGATGCCGCTGTGGGCCGCGGGGATCACGACCTTGATCAGCACCTCCGCCCGTGTGGCGCCCAACGCATAGGCACCCTCCCTCAGCTCGCGCCCGACCGCCGAGAGCGAATCTTCGGCGATGCTCACGATCGTCGGGACGGCCATCACCGCCAGGACCAGCGACGCGTTCAGCGCATTGGTCCCGGTGGGCAGCCCCCAATGCTCCTGCAGCCAGGGTGCCAGGACGAGCAGGGCGAAGAACCCGTACGCCACCGACGGGATCGCCGCGAGGATCTCGATGATCGGCTTGGCCAACTGGCGGAATCTGAACGACGCGATGTCGCTGAGAAACACTGCCGCCAGCAGGGCCACGGGGACCGCGAAGATAAGTGCCACGGCGGTGACCAGGAACGACCCAAAAAACAGCGACAAGGCGCCGAAGATCGCCTGGCTGTCGGCGGGGTACCATTCGGCGGACGTCACGAACTCGACGGCCTTGGGATGTGTCAGGAACGCGGCGGCCTTGGTGATGATGAACAGGAAGATCATCACGACGGCCAGCACCGACGCGCAGGTGATCGTTAGCAGCGCCAGGCGACCTGCGCGGCTGAAGAGGTAGCCGCGCAGGTCCTGCGAGGGCGTCAGTTGCAGCGGCCGGTCAAACTGGGCCGCGGCCTTGCGACGCTCGGCCGCCGCGACGGAATTCAGTAAACTGCTCAAGAGGCTGCTCTCCGATGCCGGGGGTCATCAGTAGTCGGTCAGCGGCACGAAGCCCTTGTCCTCGACGATGTCCTGGCCTTCCTCGGTCAGGTGGAACGTGCAGAACCGATAGAGGGGCGAGCCCAGCTCCGGATACCCGTTGGTGAACAGGAACAGGGGGCGGCTGATGGGGTACGTTCCAGAGACGATCGTCTTGCGGGAGGGCATCACGCCGTCGATCCGCAGGGCGCGGACCTCGTGGTCCACGAAACCCAGGCCGACGTAGGCGACGGCACCCCGGGTGGTCGTGACGCGGGCGCGGGCCTGCGGGTTCGACGAGACATACTCGACGTTGCCGGCCATCTTCTGCTTGGCCATCGCGAGGTTGTGGAACGTCTCGTAGGTGCCCGACGAGGTGTCGCGGCTGATGGGGACGATGGCCATGTTCGCCCCGCCGACCTGGTTCCAGTTGGTGATCTCGCCGGCGTAGATGGCGCGAAGCTGCTCGGTCGTCAGCTCCCGGACCGGGTTGGACGGGTGGACGATGACGCACACGCCGTCCATGGCGACAACGTGGGCGACGGGGTAGATGTCCCCGCCCACGGCCTTCTTGAACTCCTCGGGTTTCATGAACCGGCTCATCGTCGCGATGTCGCACCGGCCGTCGACCAGGGCCGCCGCCCCGTCGCCGCTGCCGGTCTTGTTGACCGTGATCGTCAGCTTGCCCTCTTCCTGGAGCTTCTCCCGGAAGGCGTCGGCGATGGGGCCGACGGTCGTGGAGCCCTGCACCCGCAGATGCGTCTTGGCGGCGTCTTCAGCCGCGGCGGCGGGCGAGGCGGCTGCCAACGTCAGTCCAAGCAGTGCTGCTGTCAGAAGTCGTTTCATCGGTTGTTCTCTCCTGTGGAGGGCCCGATCCGACCAAGGTCGTCCCCGTATCGCATCGGGCGCGGTCATGGTACCGTCCTTTTATGAAGAACGCGTTAAGACTTCGCATCCTCCATCCTGTCTAAAGCATGATAGCCGCGACGGTTCAGATTGCGCTTGGACGGTGCTAATGTTCCACTACGTTTGAAGGGCCGGGATTGCAGGGCGATTCGACGCTCGTGTACAATGCCCTGCATGACCTCGAAAAAGATCCTGGTGGTCGAAGACGAGCGGGACATGGCCGAGCTGATCGCCATGCGTCTGCAGCGTGAGCACTACGAGGTGGACACCGTCCACGACGGGCTGACGGCACTGCGGCGGATCCGCGCCCAGCCGCCGGACCTGATCCTGTTGGACTTGATGCTGCCTCACATGTCCGGAACGGAACTCGCCAACGAGTTGCGGCGGGATGAGCGGCTTGCCCGCATCCCGATCATCATGGTAACCGCCCGCGGGGAGACCACCGACGAGGTGCTCGGCCTGCACCTGGGGGCCGACGACTACATCACCAAGCCCTTCAGCATGTCGGTCCTGCTGGCGCGGATCGCGGCGGTGCTGCGACGCATCGAGCGGGCCGAAGACGGAGGCGGGGATGTCCTGGCCGCCGGGCCGATCCTCCTGGACCGCCGGAAATATCGCGTCGACGTGGACGACAAGCCCGTCGCGCTGACGCGGACGGAGTTCCGCCTGCTGGCGGCGATCGTGGCCGCCAGGGGCCGCGTCCTCAGCCGAAACCAGTTGATCGATGAGGCCCTCGGCATGGACGCGATGGTGACCGACCGGACCATCGACGTTCACATCACGGCGCTGCGACGGAAACTCGGGTCCGCTCGCGGCTACGTCGAGACGGTCCGTGGGGTGGGCTACCGACTGGCGAGCGCGGATGATGAAACGGCCTAGCTTCTTCCTGACGCTGTTCGTCGGCAATCTCCTCCTGGTCGCCGTCGTGATGGGGACCGCCGCGGTGCTGGCGCACCGCTCGCTGACCCATCTGCACGTCGAGGCCCGCGCGACCTCGCAAATGGAGTTCACCCGCCTCGGTCGCTCGACGATCGAACGGCTCTGGTCGGACGACGCCGCCGAGCTGATCCGGCGGTGCGGAACGCTGTTCGAGGCCGTGCCCTACCGCGTGACCCTCCTGGCCGCCGACGGCACCGAACGCTGGGACAACCGCACCGACGCCGGCGGAGACGCCCCGCAACACTACCCCGACGGCGAATTCCGCGACATGATGCGCCGGACGCTGGGCGGCGGGGCCTACGAAAGCGTCCGACCCGAGCCCGGGCGGGCGGCGCCCGTGCGGGTGGTCGCGCTGCCGATCCGCCGGGACGGCGATCCGGCGGCGCCGGTGGTCGGCGTGATCCGCACCGCTGGGCCCGCCGTCGATGTCGCCGCCCGCGCGCAGTGGCGGGGCGGGGCCGTCGCCTGCGCCGTGGCGGGCACCGTCGTGGTCGCGCTGGTCCCGGCGCTGGTGCTCAGTTGGCTGTGGTACCTCCCGTTGCGGCAGACCGCGCGGTCGGCGGGGCGGCTGGCCTCCGGCGAGTTGGACCGGCCGGTCCGCATCAGCGGCCCGGACGAACTGGCCCGGTTGGCCGTGGCCCTCAACGATATGCGGGCGAACCTCTCGCGGCAGATCGCCACGATCGATTCGCAGCGCGAAAGCCTCCAGACGGTGGTCAGCAACCTCCGCGAGGCTGTCGTCGCCGTCGACGAGAACGGCCGGATCGTCCAGCTCAACGCCGCGGCCGGACGGCTGTTCGGCGCCTCGCCGGCGGCGAGCGCCGGCTGCCCCATTCAGGATTGCGTGCGGGTGCCCGAGGTCGTCGACGCCGTCACCGCCGCGCTGGCCGAGGGCCGGGCGGTGGATACCCAGTTGTCCGGCCGCATCGGCGACCGCCACCGCGTCGTCGACGTCCACGCGATCCGCGTCCGCCCCGCCGACGCCGACGGGCCGGCCGCGCTGGTCGTCGTCCGCGATATCACCGACTTGGCCACCCTGGCGTCGGTCAAAGCCGAGTTCGCGGCCAACGCCTCCCACGAGCTCCGCACGCCGGTGGCGACCCTCCGGGCCGCCGTCGACGCCCTGGGGGCGATCGAGCCGGACGATGCGGGGCAACGGGAGAAGATCCGCGGCATGCTCGACCGGAACACCCGCCGGCTGGAGGACATGATCCGCGACCTGCTCGACCTGCATGCCATCGAGTCGGCCAGGCGCGACGTGGCGCCGGAGCCGGTGGACGCGGCGTCCGTGGTGCGGCAGGTCGCCGAGCATTTTGCCGACGCGCTGAAGCGGAAAGGCATCCGCTGGGAGGCCGTCGTGGCGCCCGGCGCCGAGATTGTCCAGGCCGATCGCGCGATGCTGGAGGTGATCCTGCGCAACCTCGTTGACAATGCGATCAAGTTCACCCCGGCCGGCGGGACCGTCGAGTGCACCGTCACGCGGCGGGGCGACGGCGTGGCGGTCAGCGTCAGCGACACCGGTTGCGGCATTCCCCCCGAGCTGCAGGAGCGGGTCTTCGAGCGGTTTTTCCAGGTCGAGCCGTCCCGCAGCGACACCGGCGAAGGCCGCGGGACCGGCCTGGGGCTGGCGATCGTCAAGCACGCCGCCGAGCGGATGGGCGCCGAGGTCGCCCTCGTCAGCGAGGGCGGGGTCGGCACGACGGTCACGCTGGTGTTTCCCGATGAATCCTGAACCGCCGGTCGGTCGGCCCGATGATCTCGATGTCCACGTACCACGTCCCCGCCGGCAGCAGCGACGCCGCCCGCTCGGCCCATTCCAGCAGGACGACCCCGTCGGCGAGCATCTCCTCGAAGCCCAGGTCGAGCAACTCCGCGGCCGGGTCTGTCAGGCGGTAGGCGTCGAGGTGGTAGACCGGCACGCGGGCGGGATACTCCTGCATGAGCACGAACGTCGGGCTGCGCACCATCCGCCCGTCGTCGAGGCCGAGGCCCACGGCCACGCCCCGGGCGAACTGCGTCTTGCCCGCTCCCAGCGGGCCGGCCAGGGCCACGCAGTCGCCGGCGTCGAGGTTCGCCGCGAAGCGACGGCCCAACGCGATCGTCTCGTCCAGGCTGTGCGTGGTGGTCGTGTGGTCTTCCATGGTCACGTGCCGTGCCGCCAGCCGGCGGGGGCCAGGACGCTCCGCCGCCCCGACGCGTCGATGAGGATCATCGGGGCGGCTTCGGTGACGGTGCCGATCCGCGTGACGGCCACTTCCAGCGGCTGGACGGCGATCAGCGCCTCGGCGGCGTCGATCGGGAGCGTGAACAGCAGCTCGTAATCCTCCCCGTCGCCCAGCGCCGCCGCCAGGGGATCAGCCTGCTCCCGGGCCGCCTTGGACAGCGGGATCGCCGCGGCCTGCACTTCGGCCCCGACGCCGGACGCACGGCAGAGGTGGTCCAGGTCGGCCGCCAGGCCGTCAGAGATGTCGATCATGGCGGTGACGGGGAACCGCTCGGCCAAGCGGCGTCCGGCGGCGACGCGGGGCGTGAAGGTCAGGTGCTTGCCGGACGCGAGGCTTCCGCCCAGCGTGCCGGTCACGCACACCGCCTCGCCCGGCCGTGCGCCGCTGCGGAGCAGGGGGGCGGACCCCGACGGCACGCCCCAGATCGTGGTGGTCAGCAGCAAGGGGTGGTCCCACGCCGACACATCCCCGCCGACCAGCGGGCAGTCGAACGCGTCGCCCGCCCGCCGCAGGCCGCGGTAGACGGCCCGGAGGTCCACTTCGCCCATCCCCTTCGGCGCCGACACCGTCGCCACCGCTCCCAGCGGCCGCCCGCCCATCGCCGCGATGTCCGACAGGCTCCGCGCCATCACCTTGTACCCGGCCGCCTCCGGTCCGCAGTCGTCGAGGATGACGTGCACCCCGTCGGCGCACTGGTCGGTCGTCACCAGCAGCCGCTCGCCACCGACGCGGACGACCGCGCAGTCATCGCCCGGCCCCACGGGCACGCGATCGGCATCGAACGCGCCCTGGCCGCGGATCCAGTTGATAAAGGCGAACTCGTCCATGGCTACGGCTCCGGCGCCAGGTAGCCTCGTTCGACGGCGTCGCGGATAAACCGCTCGGCGTAGTCCCACAGGGCCGTCGCGCCCTCGGCCATGTGGTGGTTGCGGGCGAGGACGCGGTCGACGGTGACGCCGTGCTCCCGCCAGGCGAGACCCTGGGTGTGGTAGTTGTGCAGCAGCGGCTGGAGGCGGTCCAGGGCGGCGGCGAAGCGGGCCTCGGGGGTCCGGCGGGCCTCGAATTCCTCCCACAACGCCCGAAGCTCGACGCCCTGATCGTCCGGCAACAGGGCGAAGAGCCGATCGGCCGCGGCCTGTTCCCGCTCGGCCTTGTCGGCGTGGGCGGCTTCGTCGTAGCAGAAGGTGTCACCGGCGTCGATCTCGACGATGTCGTGGATGAGCACCATCTTGACGACCGTCAGCACGTCGACGGGCTCGGTCGCGTACTCGTTCAACAGCACGGCCATGACCGCCAGGTGCCATGAGTGCTCCGCGTCGTTCTCGCGACGGCCGCGGTCGATCAGGTAGGTTTGGCGTACGATCCGCTTGAGCTTGTCGATCTCCAGGATGAAGCCGATCTGCCGTGCCAGACGCTGTGCGGCGCTGTCGGTCACGTGCCGAGCCTTTCCCGCCAGAAGGCGATCTGTTCGTCCAACTGCGCCGCGCCGCCGGCGCCGGCGGGGACGTAGTGGCGGACGACGTTGGCGGCGCCGAGATAGTCGGTCACATCACGGGCGATCCGGTCGCACGCGGCCTGCATCGTCTCGAGAGGCAGTTCCGCCAGGGTGAGCCCTCCCCGCTCGGCCTCGGCGACGAGACGCCCGACCACGTGATGCGCCTCGCGGAAGGCCACGCCGCGGTTGACGAGGTACTCGGCCAGGGCCGTCGCGTCGAGGTAGCCGGCGTCCAGGGTCGCCGCGATCCGCTCCGCCCGCAGGTGGGTCGTCGAAACGATCCCCCGCGCCACCGCCAGCGACTGCCGCATCGCCGTCTCGGCGGCGAAGACGAACCGCTTGTCGTCCTGCAGGTCGCGGTTGTAGGCCAGCGGCAGGCCCTTGACCAACGTCATCATGCCCACGAGCTGGGCCATCGCCGTGGCGGCCTTGCCGCGGATGAGTTCCAGGGTGTCGGGGTTCTTCTTCTGGGGCATCATCGAGCTGCTCGTGCAGTAGGCGTCGGACAACTCGAGGAAGCCGAACTCGCTGGTCGCCTGGAGGATCCAGTCCTCCGCCCAGCGCGACAGGTGGCCGGCGAGCATCGCGCAGCCGAAGCAGAACTCGCAGAGGAAGTCCCGGTCGCTGGTCGCGTCGATGCTGTTACGGCTGGTGGCGCCGAAGCCGAGCAGTTCGGTCGTCCGCTGGCGGTCGAGCGGGAGGCTCGTGCCGGCGACGGCGCCCGAGCCAAGCGGGTTGACGTCGACCCGTTCGCGGCAGTCGGTCAGCCGGTCGGCGTCGCGGTCGAGCATCTCGACGTAGGCCAGCAGCGCGTGGCCGGCGAGAATCGGCTGGGCGCGCTGCAGGTGCGTGTAGGCGGGCATGACGACGCGGCCTTCGCGGCCGGCGAGGTCCACCAGCGCCGCCTGAAGGGCTTCGATCCCGTCGACGAGGTCGTCGATCGCATCGCGGACGTACAGCCGCAGGTCCAGGGCCACCTGGTCGTTGCGGCTGCGGCCGGTGTGGAGCTTCTTGCCCGCCTCGCCGATCCGCTTGATCAGGGCCGACTCGATCACCATGTGGATGTCTTCCAGTTCGACCGGCATCGCCAGCCTGCCGGCGTCGATGTCGGCTTCGACGGCCTTGAGACCGTCGCGGATCGCGCGGAACTCCTCCTTGGTAATGATCTTCTGCTCGCTGAGCATCCGCGCGTGCACGATCGACCCGGCGATGTCGTAGCGGAACAGCACGTGATCGACGTCGAGGCTCGCCACGAAGGCCGCCGTCGCCTCATCCGTGTCGGCCGTCAGCCGTCCCTGCCAGCTCTTGTGGGACTTGCCTGCCATCTGGGTCTCCTCTGTAGCTGGTGATGGTAGGGGCAGGGGGGGAAGCTGTCAACGGGATGAGGTTGTAGAAGGCTGCAGGCTCCAGAAGAAACGAACAACGGCGTAGACAATCGCCCCTTCCAGTACACTGTAGGGATGAAAGGAGGCACGAACCGGCAGCGCGTGGTGCGAGCGGATGGTCAGGTCGTGGCGGCCGTCCTGGACGGCGATCAAGCCGCTTTCGGCGAGCTGTACGACCGGTACGCGCCGCTGGTTAGGGCCGTCTGCTACGACGCGACGGGCGACCTGACCGAGGCGCAGGACCTCGCCCAGGAAGTCTTTCTGCGGGCCTACCGACGGCTGGGCAGCCTGCGCGAGCCCGACAGGGTGGCCCCCTGGCTGGTGGGCATCGCCCGGCGGGTGGGGCTGGAATGGCGCCGGCGGATCGGCCGGCGGCGGGAGCGGCTCGGCTTGGCCGGCGACGACGTGCCGGCGGCGTCCGATGCGACCGACGAACGGCTGGAAGCCCTGGATGCGGCGCTGCGCCGGCTGCCGCGATGCGAACGCCTGGCGATCCACGCGTTCTACCTGGACGGGCAGACCGCCGGCCACGCCCGGCAGGCCCTGCGGTTGTCGCGCAGCGGGTTCTATCGCGTGCTCGACCGGGCCCGCAGGCGCCTCCGGCGGCTGATGGCCGACGAGTGAGAGAACTCGGATGAACGATCCGATCGACAAGACACTGAAAGATTATCACCGGCGGTTCACCCGCGATCATGCAAGGCGTCGCGACGAACTGCTGGCGACGCTGGACGGCGAAACGACCCCCACCGGTCGGGCACGGGTCTCGGTCCTTCGGCCCTTGAGCAAAGCGGTGGCTACGCTGGCGGCCGCCGCGGCGATCATCGGCCTGGTGGCATGGCTGCCGCCGGGACCCGTCCTGGCCGGTGAGGTCTTCGCCGACGTACTCGAACAGGTCCGCCAGGCCCGGACCGTCGCCTACCGCATGACCCTCACGCTGCCTGGCCGTGCCGCCCGCGCCGCTCGCGTCCGCTATGCGGCGCCCGGGCGGGAGGTGACGGCCTTCGACGACGGGGACCGGCAGATCTCCGACTACGTCCGCGGGGAGATCGTCTACCACGGCGACGGCGGCGACCCGTGGGCCCTGCGCCTCCGCTACGAGTCGGGCCGCATTGATGCCCCGCTCGGCCGGCCGCCTTTGGCCCGCCTGAGGCGCCTTGCCTCCGACGCCGGGCGCTTCGTCGGCCGCGAACGCCTCGACGGGCGCGAGGTCAACGTGTTCGTCGTCGTCGACGACGGGCAGACCATGAGGATCTGGGCCGCGCGCGACGACGACCGCCCCGTCCGCATCGAGATCGCCGCCGACGGCGCGACGCTCGTGCTCAGCGAGTTCGCCTGGGACGAGCCGGTCGACACGGATGCTTTCGATCTGGTCCCCGAGGCCAGAAGGCTTTACGAGATCGACCTGACCGCCGGCGGGGCGACCGCTTCGCCCGAAGCCGCGGTCGCCGCCGCGCTGCGGGCCTTGGCCGAGGCGGCGGACGGGCGGTACCCCAAGGCGCTCACCGAAACGGCCTTGGCGCCCCTGCTGGAGGGCCTCGCCCCCCTGCGGGCCGCTCCGATCGACCTGGGCACGGGCCTGGCCGTGATCGCCGGCGCCGAGCCCGGCACGGCCGAGGGTGAGCGGCCCGCACTCGTGCGTTACGCGCGGGGGATCGAACGACGGCTCCGCGTCCGTCGCGGCCTGGCGGTAATGGCGACGTGGACGCAGCGCCGCCTCGCCTGGCGGTACGTCGGGGCGGGCGCACAGCTTGGGGAGGAGCAAGCGGTCCTGTGGTACCGTCCCGCCGGAGCGGAGGCCTATCGCGTCCTGCTGGCCGACGGCCGGTGGATCGACGCGCCGAGGACCGACGCATTGGAGGAATAGAGCTTGGCGACGCCGCGGTAATGGGTTACAATCGTCGTATCCTTCCGACGTAAGAGGCAACGCACCGGCTATGCGACACCAGGGCCAGCCATCGTCGATGCTCCGGCACACCGGCGGGATCGATCTGCGCCCGTGCTGCGAAACGCTGGAGCAGCGCCTGCTGCTGTCGGCCGATGCGGTCGTCGCCGACGTGGTGTGCGGGCCCGTCCCTCCGCCCGATGAGCAGGTCGCCGTGACGGCTGAGGTCGAGCCGTCGGCCGGCGAGGCCGTGATCGTGCCGGCCGAGGTGATTCGCACGCTGGGCGAGGCGGTGACGGCAGCGCTGCAGGATGGCCGAGCCGTGGTCGAGGTCGACGGGGCGGCGTTCACCTGCCGGGCGATCTCCGCGACGACGTTCTCGATCGCGCCGGCGGCGCCCGATACCGCCGAAGCCGTGCCCTTCCGCCATCGTGACGAAAGCCGCGTCGCCGTCGATGCGCCGGAAGACGTGACGGCCGGACCCCACGGCACCGCGCCGCTTGACGCGGCCGCGGCGGGCGCGCCCCAGCGGCGGCGCGCCATTCAGGTAGAAGAGGCCGATCCGGCCGGGGGCCGCGCCGCGGCCGAAAAGCCGCCGGTCGAGAGGCCGGCGACCAAGCGGGCCGTGGCGCCGGCGGTGGTGGATGTCGACAGCTTCCAGTTGACCGTGCCCGTCTCCCTCACTCGTGTCTTGGCCGCGACGCGCCCGTCGGACGCCGCCGGACGGCCTCGGCGCGCCGAGGAGATGACGCTGGGCGAGATCCTGGCGGTACTGAATGACCGCCCCGAGGCCCCTGAGGTGGACGGGGGCCCCGTGTTGGATGCCGGCGCCCTTGCCGCCGCGGCGCACCGGCGTCGCGCCCGCGCGGCCGTCGGGACAGACGCGGACGATGGGGGGGCGTCCGCCCCCGTGCCGTTCGTGCCGCCGCCGCCGGAAGCGCCGGGCGCCGACGAGGCCGACCGCCGCCGAGCGGCCGCCGACGACATGGTGGTCGACGTCATCGTCCTGGCGGCCCTGCTACAGGGCGTGCGGGACCGCGCGGCGGCGTTCGGCGCCGGCGGGACGACCGCCGCGCTGGAGGCCGCCGGACCCCTGCGGATCCTCCAGCGCGACGTGCCCACCGTCGCCACGGCCGCCGGGACGCTGCCGGCCGAACGTCCCGCCGTGTGGATCTGACTTGCCCGGGGCGCCGTCTTGACCGGCGGTCGCACGGGCCGTAGCATGGCCGCGATGATCGACCACCCGACCGACACCCCGGCCCGCCGCACGGTTGTCCGCGGCACCGTTTCGGGCAACGTCCGCCTGTGCGACGAGCATTTCCTGCTCCGGTTGGATGTGGGCGACGACTATCCGCCGACCCGCCCGGGCCAGTTTATCCAGATCCGCTGCAGCGCGCCGGCCGACGAGGCGGTTCCCGTCGTGCACGACTGGCCGGCCGACCGTCCCCCGCGGCTGGAGCGGAGCGATGTCATCGCCGGCGAGGCCCTGCTCCGCCGTCCGTTCAGCCTCGCCGGGCGCGAGGAAGCCGGCGGGCGGACGATCCTGTCGATCATTTACCGCGTGCTCGGTCGCGGCTCGGCGTGGCTGAGCCGGCTGGGCGCCGGCGAGCCGGTCAGCGTGCTGGGCCCGCTGGGCAATGCCTTCACCTGGACCGACGCGATGGCCACCGGCCTGCTGGTCGGCGGGGGGGTGGGGCTGCCGCCGATGTTCTACCTCGCTGAGGCGCTGCACCGCGCGGGCAAGCGGGCTGAGGCCTTCGTGGGCGCCACGACGCAGCGGCTGCTGCCGCTCAACATCGACCCGGCCGTCACGCCTTCCAAGGCCGGCTGGCCGACGGCGTGCGCCGCCGAGTTCGCCCGCTACGGCGCCGAGACCGCCGTGACGACTGACGACGGCAGCCTCGGGATGGCCGGGCTGGTCACCGAAGCCCTGTTCAACTGGATTGACCAGGGCCGCATCGAACCCGCCAAGACAATCGTCTACACGTGCGGGCCCGAACCGATGATGAAGACCGTCGCCGAGGGGTGCATCGCCCGCGGCATCGTCTGCCAGGTGGCCATGGAACGCAAGATGGCCTGCGGCATGGGGACTTGCCAGTCGTGCGTCTGCAAGACCCGCGCGCCCACCGCGCCCGGCTGGCAGTATAAGCTCGTGTGCACGGACGGCACGATCTTCGACGCGCGGGAGTTGGTCTGGGGGTGAAGCCTTACCAGTCCTCGGCCGGCTCGACGTGGACGATCACCGTCGTCACGCTGGGGTCGGCCTCCATGATCCGGCGGCGGACCTCCGTGGCGATGTCGTGGCCTTCGCCGACCGAGAGAGCCGGGTCGACCTGGATGTGGACGTCCATTTCGAGCTTGCCGGCGGACTGGCGCATGCGGAAGGCGTGATAGGTCCGCACCCCCTCGGTACGGGCGACGATGCCGGCGATATGGTCCAGGACCGCCCGCGAGGGGGCCCGGTCGATCAACTCCTGTGCCGCGGTGAAGGTCAGCTTCGACCCCATCGCCACCAGCACCCCGCCCAGGGCGATGGCGGTCACGTTGTCGAGGAAGCCCCACTCGCCGCCGCCGAGGGCTACGCCGAACATGCCGATCGCGGCCGCGACCGAGCTGAAGGCGTCGCTGCGGTGGTGCCAGGCGTTGGCCAGGACCGCGGTGTCGCCGGTCCGCCGGCCCACCCGCCGCGTCGCGCGGAAGAGAATCTCCTTGGCGACGACCGACACCATCGCTGCGATGAAGGGGATCCAGCCGTAGGCGATCGGCGTGCCCTCGATCCACTTGCGTGCGGCGGTGTAAACGACCCCGCCGGCCGAGGCGACGACCAGCAGGCCGATGAACAGCGCCACGAGCGTCTGCACCCGCCGGTGGCCATACGGATGGCTGACGTCGGCTTCCTTGCGGGAGAGGTTCAACCCCGCCAGCAGGGCGATGTCGCTGACCAGGTCGCCGGCCGAGTGGATGCCGTCGGCCAGCAGCGTGGCGCTGCCGAAGGCCAAGCCGATCAGGACCTTGCCCACCGTCAGGGCGACGTTAGCGGCCAGCCCCACGACCGTCACCGTGAACGCTTGGCCCTGGGAGGCGAGGGGATGCGCTTCAGGTGCCGAGAGTGTAGGTGTTTCCAAGGTTAAAACCGCACGTTGAAGTCACGGAATTCACTGGTGGCGGGCGCCTCGTGCTGATCGACGTGGCGGACGTAGCCGCCCATCTGGGCGCGGATCGCGTCGACGAACGCGTCGATCTCCTCCGGCTCGCCCTCGATCACGGCCTCGACGGTGCCGTCCGGGACGTTGCGCACGGTGCCCGTCACGTCGTAGGCCCGCGCGATCATCAGGGCGGTATAGCGAAAACCCACGCCCTGAACTGTGCCCCGGAACCTGACCACCCGTCGCTGCAAAGACATGCCGCCGCTCCTGTAAACCATGATCCTATAACACCCTCAGCCCGCTTGTGCAATACGGAACCTCTACTCGTACTATAGTCGAGCGGCGTACGCCCGCCCAGGCGCGCCGGCGCGCCGGCCTGTGGCCAAAACCGCAGCCCGGCGGTAGGATGGCGGTCATGAACGCACGCACCATCCGCACGGCGATCATCCCCGCCGCGGGGCTCGACACGCGGCTTATGCCCGCGAGTCTCGAGAAACCCGACGCGAACACCGCCGCGGCCCAGCTCGTATCTGGGGGGGTGGCGCCGGGGTATTATCTGACGCACTTTGGGTTGTACGCCTTTTCGTCCGATATCTTCCAACACCTGGAGGCCCTGGTGCGAGGGGGCGATCTGCCGACCGGGGAGGTCCAGTTGACCACGGCCCAGCAGCGGCTGCTGGCCGCCGGCGGGCGGACGCTGGCCGTGCGGGTCCGCGGACGACGGCTGGACATGGGCAACGCGGCGGGGCTGGCGCGGACGCAGGCGGCGATGGTCCGGGTGGAAGGGGCATCGAACGATGGCATTGTGGGTGCTTAACATGCTCTGGCCCGGTGCGGGCCTGGTGGCGGCCGGTCGGTTCCGCGAGGGGCTTGCCCCAGCGGTGGCGTTCGCCCTGGCCGCCGCGGTGGCGATCGGTGCGGCCGGGATGATGATGCCGTGGCTGGCCGTCGCGGCCGCGTCGCTGGCCGGCGGGCTGTACGCCCACGCGCAGGTCCGCTTCGCCCGCTACTACACGTTGCACCGCACGCCGAACTGGCGGCTGCACGTGGCGGCGATGCGGGAGATCGCCGAGGCCCACCTCGCGCAGGAGCGCTACGAGGAGGCCCTCAGCGTGGTCCGCCAGTGGATCCGCGACGATCGGATGAGCGCCGACGCCCACGTCCTGCTGGGCGAGATCCACCAGGCCCGCGGGCGGGCGGACGACGCGGCCCGGGCGTTCCGTCGCGCCGAGCGGCTGGACCGCCAGGGACGCCACGACGAGCAGATCGCCCGCGGGCTGCAGTGGGTCGACGCCCGCCGACGATAGACTGCCATGGGCGGCGGGCCGCGACGCGAGCCTGCCAGATCGGCGCGTGCGGCGTCCGGCGCCGGTGACGGAAAGGACAGCATGTAAAGCGAAATACTTAAGTTGCGCGGCTATAACCCGATAGTTGCCAAATCCATGGACCGGGGTGCACGGCCGATACGTACAAAGGATGGTTCTGGCACGTCATTCGCTTGAATCAGATGAACGGTACACTGTAGAATGCACGTAGTCGGTCCGATAGGTTATGGGGCCGCTGCGTTTTATCCTGCCGACGACCAGGAGCAAGACACTATGTTTGAACGATTTACCGATCGCGCTCGCAAGGTGATGGCCTTGGCCAACCAGGAGGCGCAGCGGTTCAACCACGAATACATCGGCACCGAGCACATCCTGCTGGGGCTGGTGAAGGAAGGCTCCGGCGTGGGGGCCAACGTGCTGAAGAACCTCGAGGTGGATCTGCACAAGGTCCGCATGGAGGTGGAGAAGCTTGTCAAGAGCGGGCCGGACATGGTCACGATGGGCAAGCTGCCCCAGACGCCCCGGGCAAAGAAGGTGATCGAATTCGCCATCGAGGAAGCCCGGTCGCTCAGCCATAACTACGTCGGCACCGAGCACCTGCTGCTGGGGCTGCTCCGCGAGGCCGACGGCGTGGCCGCCCAGGTGCTGATGAACCTGGGCCTCAAGCTCGACGAGGTCCGCGAAGAGGTGCTCAACCTGCTCGGCGCCGGGATGGAAGCCGAGGAGAGCCCGATGCCCACCCCGCGCGGCGCCCAGGGGCCCGGCGGCAAGGGCAAGAGCAAGACCCCCGCGCTGGACAGCTTCGGGCGCGACCTGACCGCCATGGCCCGCGAGGGGACGCTCGACCCGACCATCGGGCGCGAGAGCGAGATCGAGCGCGTCATCCAGGTGCTCTGTCGCCGGACCAAGAACAACCCCGTGCTGTTGGGGGAAGCCGGCGTCGGGAAGACGGCGATCGTCGAGGGCCTGGCGATGATGATCGTCTCGAACAACATCCCCGAGATCCTCGCCAACCGCCGGATCGTGGCGCTGGACCTGGCGATGATGGTCGCCGGGACCAAGTACCGCGGGCAGTTCGAGGAGCGGATCAAGGCCGTGATGAACGAGGTGCGCCGGGCCAAGAACGTCGTGCTGTTCATCGACGAACTGCACACCCTCGTCGGCGCCGGCGGCGCCGAGGGGGCGATCGACGCGGCCAACGTGATGAAACCGTCGCTGTCGCGCGGGGAGATCCAGTGCATCGGCGCGACGACGATGGACGAGTACCGCAAGTACATCGAGAAGGACGGCGCCTTGGAGCGGCGGTTCCAGACGATCATCGTCGAGCCGCCCACCAAGAATCAGACGCTCGATATCCTCAAGGGCCTGCGGGACCGCTACGAGGCGCACCACCGCGTGCGGATCACCGACGAGGCGCTCGGCCAGGCCGTGGAGCTGTCCAGCCGGTACATCACCGGGCGGGTCCAGCCCGACAAGGCCATCGACGTGATCGACGAGGCGGGCGCTCGCGTGCGGCTCAAGACGATGGTCAAGCCGCCGGACCTCTCGCAGTTGGAGGAGGAAGCCGAGCGGATCGCCATCGAGAAGGACGAGGCCGTCCGCAACGCCGACTACGAGCGCGCCGCCGAGCTGCGCGACCAGGCCGAGCAGTTGCGGATCCGCAAGGAAGAGATGCAGCGGCAGTGGCGGACAAACATGCAGGAGCTCGACGGCGAGGTCGACGGCGAAGTCGTCGCCGAGGTCGTCTCCAACATGACCGGCGTGCCGCTGACGCGACTGGAGAAGGAAGAGGCCCAGCGCCTGCTGGAGTTGGAGACCGAACTGCACAAGCGGGTCGTCAGCCAGGATGAGGCGATCAACGTGGTCTCCAAGAGCATCCGCCGCGCTCGCAGCGGCCTGAAGGACCCGCGTCGTCCGATGGGGTGCTTCATCTTCGCCGGCCCGTCCGGCGTGGGCAAGACGCTCCTGTCGAAGGCGCTGGCCGAGTTCATGTTCGGCGACGAGGATGCGCTGATCCAGGTCGACATGAGCGAGTTCATGGAGAAGCACAACGTCTCCCGCCTCGTGGGCGCGCCGCCCGGCTACGTCGGGTACGAAGAGGGCGGGCAGCTCACCGAGCAGATCCGCCGGCGGCCCTACGCCGTGGTCCTGCTCGACGAGATCGAGAAGGCCCACCCCGACGTGTTCAACATGCTGCTGCAGATCATGGAGGAAGGCCACCTGACCGACTCGTTCGGCCGGCGGGTCGACTTCCGCAACACGGTGCTGATCATGACGACCAACATTGGCGCCGAGCTGATCCGCAACAAGGGCGGGTTCGGCTTCGGCCGGCGCACGGAGGAAGCCACCTACGAGAAGATGAAGGACATGCTCCACAAGGAGGTCGAACGGCACTTCCGGCCGGAGTTCATCAACCGCCTCGACGACGTGATCGTCTTCAAGGGACTGACCCGCGACGACCTGTCCACGATCGTCGAGTACGAGCTCCGCAAGGTCCGCCAGCGGCTCGCCGAGCACGGGCTGGCGCTGAATCTGGCCGATGAGGCGAAGGAATACCTCATCGACAAGGGCTACAACCCCGACTTCGGGGCCCGCCCGCTCCGACGCGCCATCGAGCAGAACATCGAGGACGTCATCAGCGAGGAGATCCTCCGCGGCACCTACACCGGGTTCGACACGATCACCGTCACCTGTCGCGACGAGGTGGAAGGCGACGAAAAGAGCCGCCACCTGTTCTTCCAGGGCTCCAAGTCCGGCCAGGCGGAAAGCGAAACGCTGGCCGAGGTGACTACCGAAGGGACGTAATCGACGATAGGCCACAACCGAAGGCCGAGGGATCCGCAACGGTCTCTCGGCCTTCCCTTTGCGCGGAACTGGACGTTACTCGACCACCTGGAAGCTGCCGCGAAGCCCTTCGGCCGAGCTGGGGCCGACGTGGACCTCGAAGCGGCCGGGCTCGACGACGTACTGCATCCGGGCGTTGGTGAAGCCCAGGGACGCGGCAGGGATCTCGAAGGTCAGCTCGCGGGTCTGGCCGGGGTCGATGGTGACCCGCTGGAAGGCCTTGAGCTCCTTGACCGGCCGCGTCAGCGAGGCGACGACGTCGCGGATGTAGACCTGGACGATCTCGTCGCCGGTGAGGTCACTGGCGTTGGTGACGTCGACTCGCAGTCGCAGCGCTCCATCGGCGGCGACGGTGGGGGTTTCGATCTTCAGCGCGTCGTAGACGAATGCCGAGTAGCTCAGGCCGAACCCGAAGGCGTACAGTGGCGAGTTCCACTCGTCGCGGTAGCGGCTTTTGTAGGGCTCGTTCCACTGCTCGGTGCCCTCCCCGCGGGCCGGGCGAGGGCTGGAACGGTGGGCGTAGTAGATCGGCAACTGGCCGACGGCGCGGGGGAAGGTGGTGGTCAGCTTGCCGGAGGGGTTGGCGCGGCCGAACAGCAGGTCGGCCACGGCGGTGCCGGCCTCGACGCCGGGATGCCACGCCAGCAGGATCGCCTCGGCGTCCTCGGCGAGCGTCGGGATCGTCAGCGGGCGGCCCGTCATCAGGACAACCACCACCGGCGTGCCCGTGGCGGCGACGGCCTCCACCAAGTCCTCCTGGACGCCCGGCAGCCCGAGGTAGGCACGGCACTGGGCTTCGCCGGACATGCCGGCGTCCTCGCCGACGACCACCACGGCCACCTCGGCGTCGGCGGCGGCGCCGATGGCATCGTCGAAGCCGTCATGCTCGTCGTCGCCCAGGCCGCACCCGGCAATGTGCACGATCCGGGCCTTGTCGGCCGCCGCGGCGCGGATGCCTTCCAGGACCGTCGTAACGTCCTCCTGTCGCCCCTGGCAGTGCCAGCAGCCCAGGGGGGCGCTGCGGTGGTCGGCCAGCGGGCCGATGACGGCGATCGTCTTGCCCGCCGGGGTGATCGGCAGGACGCCATGATCGTTCTTCAGCAACACCATCGACTTGACCGCCGCCTCGCGGGCCAGTTGGCGATGCTCGCGGCAGCCGAGGAGTTTGCCGGCGAGCGATTCGTCGACGGAGGCCTTCTCGAACAGCCCGAGCATCAGCTTCAGCCGAAGCACCCGCCCGGCGGCCTCGTCGATCAGCGCCTCGCTGACGGTACCGGCGCGGACGGCGTCGGCGAGGTGCTCGGGGTAGGCCGCCGAACCCATGTCGATGTCGACCCCGGCGGTGATCGCCTGCCGGGCGGCCTCGTCGTAGTCGGCCGCGACGCCGTGATCGATCAGCTCGCCCACCGCGTGGGCGTCGGAAAGCACCACGCCGGGCCACTGCCATTCCTGCCGCAGAATCGTGCGGAGGGTCAACCGGTTCGCCGAGGCCGGGACACCGTTGATGTCGTTGAACGCCGACATGACCGACCCGGCCCCCTCGTCGAAGGCGGCCTTGAAGGGCGGCAGGTAGACGTCCCGCAGGACGTTCTCGGACAGGTCGACGGTGTTGTAGTCCTTACCCGACTCGGCCGCGCCGTAGGCGACGTAATGCTTGGGACAGGCGACGATTCGCTTGCCGCTGGCCAGGTCGTCGGCCTGGAAGCCCCGGACGCGGGCGCGAGCGACGGCGGCGCCGAGGAAGGGGTCCTCGCCGGCGCCCTCGGCGATGCGTCCCCAGCGGCCGTCGCGGGCGATGTCGACCATGGGCGCGAAGATCCAGTCGGTCCCGGCAGCGGAGGCCTCCTCGGCGGCCATGCGGGCGGTCCGCGCGATCAGGTCGAGGTCCCACGAGCACGCCTCGCCGACGGGGATCGGGTAAATCGTTCGGTAGCCGTGGATCACGTCGTTGCCCACCATCAACGGGATCCCGTGCCGCCCTTCCTCAAGGGCACGGCGCTGCAGGGTGTTGATCGCGGCGGTGTCGAAAAATCCCAGAATCGAACCGGTGGCCCCACGCGCGACGCCGCTGTGCTTGTCGGTCATCCCCGGCGCCAGGCCGTGCTGGGTCAACTGCCCGATCTTCTCTTCGAGAGTCATCCGTCCGAGCAGTTCGGCCACGCGGCGGTCGATTGCGGGGTCCGGATCGGTGTAACGCTTGTGAGCCATCATACTATCCTGTCAACCTGAACGGGGAATCAACGGTGAAAAACCCATGATAGCCATTGACGCCGGCAGGTCCAAGAAACACGACGTTTTCATGGAGGCGCGAGCGGCGTCGCTGTTCCTCAGGTCTCGAGTCTGAGGCCTCACCCCTCCCGCGACGGCTTGGTGAGGTACTCCATCATCTCGTGGCCGAACCGGATATGCAGATCGCTTGCGGCGGCGGCGGCCTCGTCGAAGCGGTCGGCGACGACGCCGACGACGTCCTTGCCGGCGATGGCGAAGGGGACCGGATCGGTGGTGTGGGTGCGCACGGCGCAGGGGGTGGGGTGGTCGGGCAGGACGAGGATCCGCCAGTCGTCGCCCTCGGCTTTCAGCCGTTCGAGGATCGGCTTGACGACGTGGCGGTCGATGTTCTCGATGGCCTTGATCTTCAGATCCACCTGGGCGTTATGGCCGCACTCGTCGGGGGCCTCGACGTGGACGACGACCAGGTCGTGGGTGTCGAGGGCCTCGACGGCGGCGCGGCCCTTGCCGGCGTAGTTGGTGTCGACGTACCCGGTGGCGCCCTCGACGTCGATGCGGTCCATCCCCGTCAGCGCCGCGATGCCCCGCACCAGGTCGACGGCGGTGATGACCGCCGCGGTCAGCCCGAACCGCCGGGCGAACGGCTCGAGAACCGGCGGGGTGCCCTGGCCCCACAGCCAGATGCTCGACGCGACGTTCTCGCCGAGATCGGCGCGGACGGCGTTGACCTCGTGGCCGGCCAGCAGGTCGCGGCTGCGGGCCATGAGGGTGCGCAGCGCGTCGGCCCCCTTGCCCGTCGGCAGGTGTTTGGCGATAGGCTCGCCCAGGATGTCGTGGGGCGGCGTGGTGGTGACCTTCACGTCGCCGCGGTAGGTCATCAGGTGGCGGTAACTGACGCCCGGGTGGAACGCGACCGTCTCGGAGGCCATCGCCGCGTTGAGCGCCGCGATCAGCGTGGCCGCCTCGGCCGTCGAGATGTGCCCGGCGGAGTAGTCCTCCATGAGCTCATCGATGATCGTCACGAGGTTGCAGCGGAACACCCACATGCCCGGTTCGATGGCGAGGTCCTGGGCGGCGGCCTCCAGGGGGGCACGGCCGGTGTAGTCGGCGCGGGGATCGTAGCCGAGGACCGACAGGATCGCCACGTCGGAGCCGGGCGCGAAGCCCTCGGGAACGTTGCGGACCGTGCCGATCCGCCCCATCGCGGCGATCGCGTCGATCGTGGGGATCTTGGCGGCCTGCAGGGGCGTGTGGTGGTCCAACTCGGCCAGGGGCAGGTCGGCGGCGCCGTCGGGGATGACGATGGCGTACTTCATTGGAGGGTCTCCTGGTGTTCGTCGACGATGCGGACGACGACGGTGGGGGCCGTCACGACCGGCAGGGCGTCGATCTCGCGGCAGGCAGCGCGGATGTTGCCTTCGAGCGTGACGGCGCTGGTGATGACCACCGGCACGCCGCCGCCGCCGTCATCGGGCTCGTGCTGCAGGACGCCCGACAGGCTGATCCCGTGGCGGCCGAACACGTCGGTGACGGCCGCCAGGACGCCGGGCGAGTCCTTGCAGGTCAGCCGCAGGTAGTAGCGCCCCCGGACCTGGTCGATGGGCACCTGGCGGGCCGCCTCCGACCGGTCGGGCCACAGGGCCAGGCGCGCGAACTGGGCGGGCGCGGCGCCCAGGCCCACCGAGAGGATATCGGACACCACCGCCGAGGCGGTGGGCATGCGGCCGGCGCCGCGGCCGTAGAAGAACGTGTGGCCGACGGCGTGGCCGAAGATGGACACGGCGTTAAACGGCCCGTTGACGCCGGCCAGCGGGTGGGTGGTGTGGATGAAGGCGGGATGGACCCGCAGGCTCAGCCCGTCGCCCTGCCGGTGGGCGATGGCCAGCAGCTTGACGGTGTAGCCCATCTCGGCGCCGTAGCGAATGTCGGTGATGTCGAGCGTGTCGATGCCCTCGACGGCGATGGCGTCGTAGTCGATCCGGCGTCCGAACGCCAGGCCGGCCAGGATGGCCAGCTTGTGGGCAGAGTCCTCGCCGGAGACATCGAGCGTCGGGTCGGCCTCGGCCAGCCCGTCGGCCTGGGCCTGGGCGAGCACGTCGGCGTAGGCCGCCCCGCGACCGGCCATGGCCGAGAGGATGTAGTTGCAGGTCCCGTTGACGATCCCGTACAGCGCGTCGATCTCGTTGGCCAGCAGCCCGCCCAGCAGGGCGCCGATGACCGGCACGCCGCCGACGCAGCTCGCCTCGAAGGCGATGCACACCCCGTGCGCCCGCGCCTTGGCCCACAGGTCGGTGCCGTGATGGGCCAGCAGGGCCTTGTTGGCGGTGACGACGTGCTTGCCGGCGGCGACGGCCCGCTCGACGAACGTCCGCGCCAGCGTGGTCCCGCCGACCAGTTCGACGACGACGTCCGTGTTCGGATCGTTCAGCGCGTCGGCGATGTCGGTGCGGAAGACGGACGCGTCAACGCCCTCGGCGCGGGCACGGGTGAAGTCCACATCCACCACGTGCCGCAACTGCACGTCCAGTCCGCTGCGGGCGACCAGCAGGTCGTGATTCTTGACGAGCAGGCGCACCACGCCGCTGCCGACCGTGCCGCAGCCGACCAGCGCGACGCCCACTCTGTTATCCTTTGCCATCGGTTCACGTCCTTTCAACCCTCGATCCGCCTCGTCGGGCCGCATGGTAAGGCCGGCGGGACGACGATTCAATCAGCGGCTCACGTATTGGCATACCGGCTGGCCTCGTAGGCCCGCGTGCCGACGAGCCAGTACCACACCAGAAAGCCGGCGCCGACGATCATCATGACCAGCGTGTAATCTTCGCGTGTCCAGCCCGGAAGCCAGCCCCGCGCGGCGGCCTGGAGCAGCAGGCACAGCGCGCCGCCGCCGATAATGGCCCACGGGACGGCCAGGGCCGACAGGTAGCAGCCCAGCTTGGCCGCGCCGCGCAGGTGAATGTTCTCCCCGCGCCGCCGGCAGGTACCGTGCAGGGCCGTGGCGGTCATCATGGCCATGGCCGGGACGGCGATGGCCCACCAACTGGCCAGCCACACCCCGGGCAGCAGGCCGCCGAGGAAACGCGGCCCCCAGATCCGGGGGTTCATCAGCAGGCCCGGGCCGATCGGCCCCATGCGGCAGACGTTGGCCATGCCGAAGGCGACCGCGAGGATCGCCGCCGAGACCAGTGTGGAGATCACCAGGAACCGCCGCGCGGGCGCCAGCCGGTGGCGCAGGGCGATGCCGCGGAAGACGGCCGCCGGATGGACCAGGATGTCCCACAGCGTCGCCAGGTAGCCCCGCTGGCCCACCTCCCAGCCGTGACAGCGGTGGATCGGCGAGAGGCTCCGGCGGCTCTCGCGGCCGCACTCGGGGCAGTGGCTGTCGAAGGGCGTCGCTCGGAGGTCGTAGCCGCACCACTCGCAGCGTTTCTCGTCGGCGGGCGGCTCGGCGGGCAGGACCTCGCCCGCCCCGGACGCCAGCCGCAGCGCCATTGCCGCCGCGAGCGCCGGCAGGGGGCCGACCGACACGACGATGGTCGACCACAGCAGCATCCCGACGGCAACGGTCACCCAGGACGTCTCCAGGATCGTCACGCCCAATCCGATCATCGCGGCCCACGCCGCCGCCAGCGGCACAAGGTAGACCGTGGCGAACCCGGTCAGAACCGCGCCGCGCGCCGAGGCGCCGCGCAGCGTCAGGCCGGCGCCGGTCCAGGCGCTGAGGATCGTGATGCCCGCGGCCCAGTAGAACATCTCGGCGACGGTGATCGTCACGCCCGAGAGGAACAGGACATACCGCGCCGGCATCGAGCCGGTCCGATAGGCCGGGCGGAACGCCGCCCCCCGGACGATGTCGAACATCCGGGCGCCCGTCTCGTCGCTGAGGACCCGCGCGAACAGCCCCAGGACCGCCGCGAACGCGACGGCGGCCAGCACCAGCGCCAACACGTGCGCGACAAGCGCCGACGCCAGCCCGCGGTGGATCAGCGTTCGCCCGGCCCGCCGCGGGGCCACCAGCACCGCGGGGACGGCCCACAGCAGGTAGTGGCGGCTGACGGACAGGGACGCACCGGACGATGACATGGGCAACTGCTTACGGAGCATCGTACTTGGCAATTAGGGCCGTCAGCCGGGGCTGGTCGGGGTCGAGCCGGAGCGACGCGCGCAGGTGGGCGAGGCCCTCCCGGCGGAACGGTTCGGCGTCGCGGTCGGCGAGATAGAGCGTCAGGCAGACGATCCCCAGCCCGCGGTGGGCGGGCGCCATCCGCTCGTCGGCGGCCAGGGCGGCCCGGTAGTACTCGCGGGCCTCGGCGTACTCGCCGGTGAAGTAGTGGCAGAAGCCCAGCCGCTCCAGCGCCGTCGGCGACGCCGGCGCCAGCTCCAGCGCCTGGCGAAAGCTGCGGATCGCCGAGCTGTGACGGCCGACGCGGATGTACGAGTCGCCCAGGTTCATCAGGACCCGTGGCTGGAGTCCGTCGCGCTCCAGCGACTTGTTGTACATGGCGATGGCGTCGTAGTTGCGCCCCAACTGGTGGTAGATGACGCCGAGGTTGGTGTAGGCGTCGGGCATCGCCTCGTTCAACTCGATCGCCTGTTCGCACGCTTCGGCAGCGCGTTCGTATTGGCCCAGCTGGAAGTGGCAGACGCCCAGGTTCAGGTGCGAATCATAGTCCTTGCGGTCCAGGACGATGGCCCGCTCGTACAACTCGATCGCGCGGCGGAGGTGGCCGCGAACCGCCTCGGCGGCCGTCTCGATCGAGGCGAGCACCTGGTGCAGCGACGCGCAGTTGTAGTGGTTGCGGACATTCCAGGGGTTGACCTCGACGGCCCGCTCGTAGGCGCGGACGGCCATGGGGAAGTCCCCCCGCCTGCGATAGATGTCGCCGATGGCCGCGTGGGCCACCGACAACTCCGGATCGGCCTCGACGGCGGCCATCAGGGCTGTCAGGGCCGCCGCGTCGTCATGGTCGTCGAGGCACAACTGACTCTGGACGTACAGTTCCCTGGCCGCCTCGGGTCTCGGCGCCGGACGCGGCCCCAATTGGCAGCCGGAGGAGAACAGGGCCGCTGCGGCGACGCCGGCAATGGACAGCCTACACACTCTGTTCATCAGGGACCTCGCGTAAGGCGATCAACAGCGGGATGCCAACACCATAGGAACAGTGTATCCGATCGGCACCCCATCCGGTAAGCTTTATCGGCCGCCGACGGCCCGGCGCACAACCTGTTTCGCGCCCAAGGTGGTGTCGGTAAAACGGTCGCGACACCCCGGCCGATCGAGGAGAGCCCATGGCCGACGGGATACGACATTCGTGGGATCTGACACCCCGGGAAGCGATCGCCCTGCAGCGCCGGCTGGCCGATCGCGTCCGCCACGAGCCGTGCGCCTCTCCGGTAAACACCGTAGGCGGGGTGGATTGTGCCTTCACCGCTGGCGGGCGCCGGATCGTCGCCGCCGCGGTGCTGATGGAGGCCGCGACCGGCGAGATGATCGCCCGCGCCTACGCCGTCGATAGTGTGCGAATGCCTTATATCCCGGGGCTGCTGAGCTTCCGCGAGGCCCCGGCGGAACTGGCGGCGATCGACCAGCTCCCCCGGCGGCCGGACCTGCTGTTGGTGGACGGCAGCGGCGTGGCCCACCCGCGGCGGCTGGGGATCGCTTCGCACCTGGGATTATGGCTGGAGCTGCCCGTCATCGGCGTCGCCAAGAGCCGTCTGTGCGGCACGCATCGCCCCGTCGGCCGCCGCCGCCGCTGCCGCGTGAGGCTGGTCGATGATGGGGCGGTAATCGGCGCCGTCGTGCGGACCCGCGACGACGTCCGCCCCGTGTACGTATCGGTCGGCCACCGGATCACGCTCGACGAGGCGGTCGCCTGGACGCTCCGCACCGCCCGGCGGTACCGCCTGCCCGAGCCGATCCGCGCCGCCGACCGGGTGGCCGGGCAGCTCAAGCGGCTCGTCTAACGCCCGGGTGGACCGGTCGTGTCACTGGACCGTCCCCCCTCGATCAGCCGATGGGAGAATAGATGAGACGACTGGGGTGGGATCGATATGCGCTGGTGGCGATCGGCGTGGGTCTGGCCGGGTGTTGGCCGGCGGGACTCGGGCGCGAGAGCCTCTACGCGCGCCTGCAGAGCGCCGACGAGCCGGTCCGGATCGAGGCGGTCATCGAGGCGGGCCGGACGGGCGATCGGGGGGCGGTGGCATACCTGGTCGAGTTGCTGGCCGATGAGGCGGCGGCGGTGCGGCTGTTCGCGATCGAATCGCTGCGGCGGATCACCGGGCAAGACTTCGGCTACCGCTCGTACGCCGACGACGCCGCTCGGCGCGAGGCGATCGGCCGGTGGCGCCGGTGGTTGGAGGCCTCGACGGCGGAAGGGGCGGCGGGATGAGCGGCGGCCCGATTTACATGCGAATCGCGTCGACGCCGTCGCACCTGCCCGTCGTCCGTGGGGCCGTGCGGGAATTGTGCCTGGTCGTGGGCTTCAGCGCCCACGCCTGCGGGGAGGCGGTGGCGGGGGTGGACGAGGCGCTGGCGAACATCCTGGAGCACGCCTACGAGGGCCGCTCGGGCGAGCCGATCGAGATCACGCTGCGGGCCCTGGACGCCGGGACGGCGGCGGCGGGCGTGGAGATCCTCCTGCGGGACCGCGGGCGGGTGCGGGACGTGACGTCCATCCACGGCCGCCGGCTGGAGGACGTACGGCCGGGCGGGCTGGGCACGCACATCATCGAGTGCTGCATGGACGTCGTGGAATACACGCACCCGCCGGACGGGGGAACCTGCCTGCGGCTGTGCAAGTTTCTCACCGACGCGGCCGGCCGGGTGGGGGGGGTGGTCCGTGGCGCATGAGCGAGTGATCAATCCGATCCGGGTGATCGAACAGCGCGGGCGGACGCTGGTGGTCGGCGTTGCCGGCGACGTGGACGTTCACCGCAGCACAGCCTTCCAGCGGTCGCTGATGGAGCTGCTGGACCGCGAGCCGGAGCGGATCGTGCTGGACCTGGGCGAGGTTCGCTACATGGACTCGGCGGGACTGGCCGGGCTGATCAAGCTGCTGGGCCATGTCCGCCGGCTCGAGATCGACCTGTGGTTGTGCTGTCCGACCGACGCGGTGCGCAGCCTGCTGGAGATCACGCGGCTGGATACCGTCTTCCAGGTGAGCAAGACGGTCGAGGAGGTGTTGTCCTGATGGCTGCCGCCCGGTCATCCCGCGGTCCGGTGGTTGCCGCCGGCGCCAAGCTGCTGGACCTGGCCGAGTACCTGGGGGGGATGACGCTGCTGCTCGGCGAAACGCTGCACTGGATCGGCGCGGCCCTGCTGGGGCGGCCGCGACGGCTGGACGTGGCCGCCGTGGCGCAGCAGGTGGTGCGGCTCGGCGTGCGGGCGGTGGGCATCGTGCTGTTGGTGCAGTTTTTCGTGGGCATGATCCTCGCGCTGCAGATGGCCCCGCCGCTCGAGCCGTTCGGGCAGGTGTCGATGGTTGCCAACATCATCGGGATCGCCTTCATGCGGGAGCTGGGCCCGCTGCTGGCGGCGGTGGTGCTCAGCGGGTTCGCCGGCGCGTCGATCGCCGCGGAGCTCGGCACGATGGCCGTCAGCGAGGAGCTCGAGGCGCTGCGGACGCACGCGATCCGCCCGGTGCGGTACCTGGTGGTCCCGCGGCTGCTGGCGACGATCGTCGCGATGGTCGCCCTCAGCGTGCTGTCGGACGTCGCCGGCTGCGCGGGCGGCTACGCCAGCGCGGTGCTGGTGCTCGGCCCGGAGGCCTACCAGGGCTACTGGGACCGCATCGCCACCAACGTCCGCATGCTGGATTTCGCCACCGGGCTGGTCAAGGCCGCGGTGTTCGGCGGTGTGCTGGGCCTGCTGGCCTGCTACGAAGGCCTCAAGGTCCGCGACGGCGCCGCCGGTGTCGGGCGGGCAACGACCATGACCGTGGTGTACACGATCGTGTCGCTGGTGGTGGTGGACACGATCTTCACTGTGCTGTTCTACGTCTACGACCTGTGAACGACCCAACACCGACAAGTCCGGGCCGCCGGGGCGGCGTCGAGATCGTCGCCCGCGTGACCCACCTGGTCAAGACGTTCGACGACCAGCGGGTCCTCGACGACGTCAGCCTCGACGTCCGCCGCGGGGAGGCCTTCGTCATCATGGGCCCCAGCGGGTGCGGCAAGAGCACGCTGCTGCGGACCATGGTCGGCACCCTGCCCCCCACGGGCGGGCGGGTCGAGCTGCTGGGCGAGGAGGTGACGGCCCTGGGCGAAGACGAACTGGACCGCCTGCGGCTGCGGTTCGGGATCCTCTTCCAGAGCGGAGCGCTGTTCAACTCGATGACCGTCGCCGACAATGTCGCCCTGCCCCTGCGGGAGCACACCACCCTCGACGAGAATACCATCGAGATCATCGTCAAGCTCAAGCTCGAACTGGTCAACCTCCGCGAGGCCGCCGACCGCATGCCGGCGGAAATCTCCGGGGGGATGAAAAAACGGGCCGGCCTGGCGCGGGCGATTGCCCTGGACCCGGAACTGCTATTCTACGACGAGCCGTCGGCGGGCCTGGACCCCGTGACGGCGGCGGAGATCGACCAGCTCATCGCCGACCTGACCGGCAAGCTGGGCGTCACCAGCGTGGTCGTCACCCACGACATGGACTCGGCGTTCCGCATCGCCGACCGCATGCTCATGCTTGATCGCGGGCGGGTGCTCAAGATCGCCACGCGGGAGGCGTTCGAGGCCCTCCGAGACGCCCCGGCCGCGTCGGACCCGATTACGGAGCTGATCCGCCAGTTCCTCCGCGGCGACAGCCACGGCCCGCTGACCCGGCGGCGGCTCGACGGCGGCTATGAGCAGGATATTCTTTCGACGACCGGTGAACGGACATAGGGCAGCAGAAGCACGAAATACGAAGCACGAAATGCGAAACAAACCCCAAAACGGCAAAACGGAAAAGTACCCAGACCCGGCAGTTCAGTCGTTTCGGGCTTGCCGTCTTCATCTGTTTGAGAGTTGTTTGGAATTTCGTGTTTCGGGCTTCGGATTTCCCGGGCCGGGCCGCAGGCGATTGAGCCCGCGGGCTCGGCCGGGCGCCAGGAGAGCGTTATGAAGCGCGACAGGCGAAGCGAACTGATGGCGGGCCTGTTTGTCCTGGCCGCCGGGGCGGTCCTGCTGGGGGTGGCCCTGTGGCTGGCCGGGGTGAGCTTCGGCGGGCGGTACATCTACGCCGTCGCCCCGTTGTGCATCGGCGACGTGGGGATCAGCGCCGGGTCGCCCGTGAAGTTCTCCTCGATCGTCGTCGGTCGCGTCGAGGACGTGCGGCCCGATGCGGACTGGTCGACATTCCGGTTCCGCATCCGGCTGGACGCGGAGGTCATCATCCACCAGGACGCCGACCTCCAGGCGGTTTCCCCGCCCCTGGGCGGGGTGGGGGAGGTGCACGTGCTCGATCCCGGCTCGCCGGACAGCCCGCCGGCGACGAAGGCGCATCCGGCGGCGCTGACGATCGGGCCCAACCCCATCGTGCGGGACGTGCAGCGGCAGATGGGTTTCGGGTCCGAGCAGCGCCAGACGCTACAGCATGCCCTCGACGACGCCGGGCGGGCCCTGGAGGACCTGGCGGCCATCGCCGCGACGCTCCGCGGGGAGCTGACGGGGACCGACCGGCCGAACCTGCTGGCCGACACTCGGGCGACGATGGACGGCCTGCGGGCCCTTGTGGACGACCTCCGCCGCAATGCGGCCATGCTGCGGGAGGAGCTGGACCGCGAGGACCCGGCCGCGGCCATGGCGAAGCTGCACCGCGCGCTGGACAGCGCCGCCGCCGCCGCCGACAAGACCGAGGCGATGATGAACACGATCCGTCCGGATCTCGAGACGGCCTCGCGGTCGTCGGCCGAGGCCGCCCGCCGTCTGGAGGTGTATACGCGGACGGACCTGGCCGTCCTGTTCGAGACGCTCAACGAGGCCGGGGGGCGTCTGGAGGCGCTGCTGGCGGATTCCAACGAGATCACGGCCGCGGCCCGGCGGATGGTGACGGTCAACGGCGTGCGGATCGACGAGATGATCGCCAACCTCACCGAGACCTCGGCCCACCTGAAGGCCGCGGCCCGGGACATCCGCCGCCGTCCGTGGCGGCTGCTGGCCCCGCCGAAGGAGGCCGACCCCCGCGTCGAGGGCATCCAGGCTGCCGCCGAGGCCTTCGCCCAGGGTGCCGGGCAACTCGACGACGCCCTCGCCCGCCTCGAAGCCCTCCGGCGCGCTCACCCGGAGGGGTTACCCCCGGGCGATCCGCAGCTCGAGCTCATCCGCCGCCAGATCCGCGACGCCTACGAACGCTTCGGCCGCCTGGAGAAGGCCCTCTGGGAGGAAGTCGCCGAGTAGTGAGCTGTGCCGTTGCCGGCGCCGGCCGCTCAGGGCGTCCAAGAACGACGGCCGGGCTTCGCGGGGAAACCCGGCCGTCGCGAGTCGTGTAGGGCTGTCAGGGGGCGGCGGGGTTAGTAGCCCGGCGGCAGCAGGGTGTGTTCGACCTCGTCCCCGCGCTCCCACATGCTCATCCACATGGTTTCGTAGAGTTCGGCGCGGCTGTGCGTCTCGGTGTGCCCGTCGCAGAAGGTGACGTTGGATTCGTCCAGGTGCGGGTCGAGCGCGACGAACGCGGTGCCGTCGCCGTAGCTGACCCAGCAGTTCGTGTCGCCCATGGGATCGGTGGTGCTGCCGGCCTGGCACATCAGCAGGCCGGTGCTGGACGAATGAGTCATCAACTCCGGCTTGGGATAGTTGCTGATATGGTAATCCCACCCGTCGCCGCTGCTGTTGCGCTCGGCGCCCATGATGAAGTACGACAGGGTCGTGACGTCGTGCCACCACTCGTTGGTCGGCGGGCCGGCCTGGACGACGGGGCACTGGAGGTGCTTGCCCTCCTCGGGGTCGTCGAAGTAGGTCGGCGGTTGGCCGTGCCGTCCGTTGGGGCCGTACCAGGGCCCGTTTGGCCCGGGCATGTAGACGGTCTGGCCCCTCGGGATGAACACGCCCTCGACGTAGAGGATCATCGTGTGTGGCCACTGCTCGTCGTAGGTGTACCCGTCGTTGTTGGGGTCGCCCTGGTGCCAGGGGGCGATCCAGACGCCGTTGTAGCGGTCCTGGTAGTAGGTCCAGCCCTTGAAGCTGCCGTTGTGTCTGCTGGCGCAGACGATCGTGAGGGCCATCTCCTTGGCCCGCGAGAGGCTGGGCAGCAGGATGGCCACCAGCAGGGCGATGATCGCCACCACCACCAGCAATTCGATCAGCGTGAAGCCCCGGCTCCGTCGAAAGGTCGTCGTCATGATGTGCTCCTGATGTCTAATGAACGTGCGGTCCCGCGGTTCGTCCTTCATCTCCCGTTTTCCGACAAGACGTTACGATAGCGAACCATCCGTATTCGTCGACGCGGTGCCGCAAGTCCCCGGACGGCCGCAGGATAAAGAAAGAATGCCGCCACGGCCGCCGCAAATCCATACCGATTGTAGCATAGACGCACGCCAGATCAAGCATTTAGCCCGCGGGACCGGCGCTTTCACGCCGCGCCCGCGGGCGGTCGACGCTCGGGGCGGGTCAAAAGCTGCCGGGCAGCCGCTCCCGCTGGACCTCCTCCTGGCGTTCCCACATGCTCATCCACATCGTCTCGTAGAGGTCCATCCGTCCCAGCGTGTCGGTGTGCCCATCACAGAACGTCACGTTCGATTCGTCCATGTGCGGGTCGATGGAGATGAAATTGACGCGGCCGCCCCGGCGGTAATGCACCCAGGCGTTCAGGTTGCCGCCGCCCTGGGCCTC
>CAZHRW010000267.1:0-2952 GCA_964535025.1 uncultured Planctomycetales bacterium | reverse complement strand
GCGGGCGGGCGCCGGTCATCCGCTCGATGTGGTCGACGAATTCGCCGGCGGCCCACGCCTCGGCCGCGGTCGCCTCGGCGGGCAGGACAACGACGTAGTCGCTGCGGCCGTCGTCCACGAGTGTCAGCGCCGACGCCGGCGCGGCCCCCGCCAGGGCCGCGACGATACAGGCGATGTGCCGGAGGGTCATGCTCCATCTCCTTCTGCCAGGGGTGTCCCAGCCTACGCGATCGGACGCAGCAACGCCAGTGGAAGCAAGGCGCGCCCTTGACCCGGGGGCCGCGCGTGCATAGGATAGGGTTTGACAGTCAACAGGTTAACTATCGAGGCCGACCATGCACGACGACGACGCGGACTTCCTGCGGACGGCGGTTGCCGGCGACCTGGACACGCTGGTGATCCACAACCTCCTGCGGACGCACGGGCGCCTGCACCCGCTGGTCGAGGCCGACCTGCGGCGGCGGGACCTCACCGCGGCCCAGCTCAACGCCCTGCTGGTCCTGCGGGGCGCCGGCGAGGGCCGGCTGCGGATGCGGGAGATCGGCGAGCGGCTGGTGGTGACCAAGGCGAACGTCACGGGGCTGGTCGACCGGCTCGAACGCGCCGGCCTGGTCGCCCGCGGCGCCCACCGCGACCGCCGCGCGACGCTCGTCGGCCTCACCGACGCCGGCCGCGAGGCCATCGACCGGGCCGTCCCCGCCCACGCCCGCCTGCTGGCCCGCGTGACCGAGGGCCTCAGCGAGCGAGAGAAACGCACGCTGATCCGCCTGCTGACCAAGCTCCGCAAGCGGCTGCGGGAGCTGGGGAGGGACGGCTGATGGCACGGGGCATGCGCGGCGGGATGGGCGCGGCCGGCGGGCTGCCGGGCACGTACGGGCTGCACCGCCACTTCCAGCAGGGCGAGCGGCCCAAGCCCAAGAACGTCGGCCGCGACGAGGTCCGGCGTGTGGCGGGGTATTTCCGCCCGTACTGGCTGCAGTGGCTGGTCATCCTCGCCTGCATCGCCGCCGCGGCGGGCCTGCATGTGCTGCCGCCGTTCGCGGTGGCGGTGATCCTCGACCGGGCGATCCCCCAGGGCGACCGGCTGCTGCTGGCCTTGATGGCCGGCGCGATGGTCGCCCTGGCGATCGTGGCGGGGCTGGTCGGGGTGCTGCAGGAGTCGCTCAGCGCCCGCGCGGGCCAGCACGTCGTGTTCGACCTGCGCAACCAGTTGTTCCGCCACCTCCAGCGGATGAGCCTGAGCTTCTACACCGGCACGCGCTCCGGGGAGATCGTCTCGCGGCTGAACAACGACATCGACGCGGTCCGGCACGTCGTCCAGCGGACGCTCGTGACCATCGCGACGAACCTGGCGACGCTGGCGGCGACGGCGACGGCGATGCTGTCGATCAACTGGCGGCTGACGCTGCTGGCGGTGGCGGTGGTGCCGCTGTTCTACCTGCCCTCGCGGATGGTCGGCCGCATCCGCCGGAACATCTCGGCCGAGACGCAGGAATCGTACGGCTCGCTGCTGGCGTTCCTCTCCGAGCGGATGCACGTCGGCGGGTCGGTCCTGATGACCATTTTCGGCCGGCGGCAGGCCGACGCCGAGGCCTTCGCCGACGCCAGCGCCCGCGTGCGGGACCTGCACGTCCGCCAGACGGTCGTCGGGCGGTGGCTGCGGATGATCCTCGGCGTCTTCAGCGTGGTCGGCCCGGCCCTGATCTACTGGTACGGCGGCCTCCAGGCGATCCGCGCCGAGCTGACCATCGGCGACCTGGTGGCCTTCGCGGCCCTGCTGGGCGGGCTGTACCGGCCCCTGACGCAACTGGCGACCGTGTACGGGGACATCATGGCCTCGTTCGCCGTCTTCGAGCGGATCTTCGAGTACCTCGATCTGGTCCCCGAGGTCGACGACGCGCCCGACGCGGCGGCGCTGCCGCGAACCGGCGGGCACGTCCGTTTCGAGCACGTCCACTTCGCCTACCCCCCGCCGCCGGCGCTGCTGGAGGCGGCCGCCGAACGCGACGACGACGACGACGCGGGGGCCGCGACGGCCACCGCCGTCGCCGACCGGTTCAGCCTGCGGGATGTGAGCTTCGAGATCCCCCCCGGCCAGCGGGTGGCGCTGGTGGGGCCCAGCGGGGCGGGCAAGACGACGATCACCTATCTCGTCCCCCGTTTCTACGACCCCGACGCCGGCCGCGTGATGCTCGACGGCCACGACCTGCGCGAGTTGGCGCAGGACTCGCTCCGCCGGCACATCGGGATGGTCACGCAGGAGACGTTCCTGTTCCACAGCTCCGTCCGCGAGAACCTCCTCTACGCCCGCCCCGACGCCCGCGAGGCCGACCTCGTCGACGCCTGCAGGGCCGCCCACATCCACGACTTCATCGACGGCCTGCCCGACAAGTACGATACCGTCGTCGGCGAGCGGGGCTTCCGCCTCTCCGGCGGCGAGAAGCAGCGGCTGTCGATCGCCCGGGCGCTGCTGAAGGACCCCGACATCCTCATCCTCGACGAGGCCACCAGCAACCTCGACGCCACCAGCGAGCACCTCATCCAGCTCGCCCTCGAGCAGCTGCTCCAAGGGCGGACCTCCCTGATCATCGCCCACCGCCTCTCGACCATCCTCACCTCCGACCGCATCGTCGTCCTCGACGCCGGCCGCGTCGTCCAGGCCGGCCGCCACGACGAACTGCTCGCCCAGGGCGGCCTGTACAGCACGCTGTTCCACCAGCAGTTCGGGCGGGTGCTGGGAACGGACAGGCGAGGCCAGGACACGGCGAATATCGAATATCGAACAAGGAATACTGAATAACGAAGTGAACGGCAACAACGGCTGACGCCATGGCGTTGCCGCTGGCGCCGTTGCTGTTTACTTCGACATTCCTTGTTCCACCAGCAGTTCGGGCGGGTGCTGGGAACGGACAGGCGAGGCCAGGACACGGCGAATATCGAATATCGAACAAG
>CAZHRW010000266.1:0-3395 GCA_964535025.1 uncultured Planctomycetales bacterium | reverse complement strand
GCGATCGCCTCATCGTGGCGGGCGCCGCCCGCCCCGGCCAATGCCAACAGGGCCATCGGAGCCATCGCGTCCTGGTGGACCGCGTAGACAGGGAACCGTTCGATGATGCTGCCGTTGCGCACGTCAAAGTGCCACCACCACTGCCCCTGATCGCCCTGCAGTTGGCACATTCGCCCGGCGCTTTGCTGTGCGACGGCGAGTGCGTCCCCATTCCCTCCCCGGCGAACCCACATGGCCAGGGCGAAGATCGGGTAGACGAAGTCGGCGAAATCGCCGACGTGGGCGCGCAACCGCTCGGCCTTGCTCCTGTCCGAGCTGTGCGCGAACAGCCCGCTGTCGGGTCGGTAGGTGTCCAGCAGCCCTCTTGCGAGCCGCTCAGCCAGCGCCGGATCACCCGTTGCGTCCTCCTCGGCCGTCAGGGCGCTCAGCGCCCACGACAGTTCGACCGTCGGCCAAGGCCGATCCGACGCAATCATCGCTCCCAGGCGCGCCAGCGCAATCGACGCGTGAGCGTGATGCAGCGCCCGGGCGGCCCAGAGGGCCATGGCCACCTCGCCGAGATCTTCGGCGGCGTCGACGCCCTTGACCAGCCGCTCGCACAGATCGTCGACGGAGTGCCCCCCCAATACCTGCTGACGAACGGCCGGCGCCTCATGGGCCAGCGCCACCAGGGCGGTACCTGTATAGCGGCGGCTGGTGCCCTCAACCACGGGCCCCTGCGGCGTGCGACGACACCGAAAAGCAAACAACCCCTCGGCAGGCCGATACATCCGCGCCAATGCCCCGACCGCCATGCGACGCAGTTCCCGCGCGACCTGCCGCACCTCCGGCAGCAAAGCGGTTGTCGTGGCGTTTCCCATCGTCATTGAGCCTCCCTGTAGGCGCCCCGGCGGGCGCCGATGAACACCGTACCCCACAGCCGTCCCCCGGCCGCGTGGATCGACCGCAGCGCGTCAGTCACCTCGTAGCGCTGGGTCATGTCCTCACGGACGACCAAAATGGTTCCGTCGGCGTGACGCGAAAGAATGCGCCCGTCGGCAACGCTCAGCACCGGCGGGCTGTCGAGCATCACCAGGTCATAGCGCCGGCGCCAGCGTTCCATCATCGCATCGAGGCGCCCGTTGGAGAGAATCTCCGGATCAAGCGACCCACCGTGCGTGCCGGCCGGCAGTATCGACAGCCCCCGCTCGTCGCCGGCGACGATCATCTCGCTCTCGTCCACATCCGCGGTGAGCAGCTCGATCAGCCCCGTATGGCGTTCCAGGCCGAACTGACGCGAGATCCCTCGCGTGCGGATGTCGGCGTCGACAAGCAGCACCTTCCGATTGCACCGGGCAAAACTGCGGGCCAGCAGCATCGCGACGGTCGACTTGCCTTCGCCCCGGCCGGCGCTGGTGACCAGCACGTGGGCCCCCGCGGTGGCGCCGATGTGACCGGCCAGGACAGTGCGAACCATGCGAATGCTCTCACGGACCCGCTCGTTCTGGTCCGGCGCCGTCACCCGCCGTCGCCCCAGCAGCGGCAGGTGACCCAGGAAGGTGCCGATCGCCGGGTGCTGGTGCAGGTCTTCGACCTCGCTGATCGTCTGATCGCGTCCGGCCTTGACGAACACCATCGCCACGCCGCTCAGCAGGCCCAACACAACCGCGCCGACCGTTCCGAGGACCCTTAGGTCTCGCAGGGGCTTTGACGGCGCGAATGCCCGGGTGAGGACTTCGATGGAGCCGGGAACATTGCGTTCCATCTCCCACTCCTCCTTTCGCTGCCGCACGTCGGCGAACAATTCACGCTTGCGCTGCACCGTCTGCTGTTCCCGCTCGAGCGCCTCGGCATCGTCGAGCGTGCGGGCCCAATCAGCCTGTTGCTCGCGCAGTTCCTCGGCGAGCAGGTGCTTGCGGAAACGAAGCTGGGCGATCTGCTGCTGGAGCATCTCGAGGGTCGCCCCCCCGACATCGCCCTGCGCCCCGGGTAGGCCGGGTTGATCAAGCCCAGCCTGCAACTGGCTGGCCAACTGCTGCTCGCGGGCCTTGAGCATGTCCTCCATGAAGCGGACCCGTTCGCGAAGCTCCACCATCCGCGGGTGCTCGTCCCCCAAGTGGACCGCCCCGACGCGAAGGGTGTGCTCGGCATTCCTGTAGGCGACAAACATCTCCATCCACTGCGGATCGGCCGCGAACTGGGGATGGATCGACGCGGCCGTTTCCTGGGACGGATCGGACTTCCGACGTTCGAGCATGGCCTCCCATTGGGACGCCTGCCACAGTCGCAGCGCGAGCGTCTCCCGTACCTCGACCACTTCCGCCTCCAGGGTTTCCAGCCGCATCCGTTTGCTGGCAACCAGCTCGGACGGCATGTCGGCGCCGAACTGCTTCTTCAGGCGAGCGATGACCTTCTCGCGCGCCATGATGTCATCCCGCAGCGCGCGGTACTGGCTGAGCAGTTGGCGATACAGCACGTCGCTGGTTCGGTCTGACGACTCCTGCAGGTAACCGATGTACTGGTCAATCACGGCGTTAACGATCACCTGGGCGTCGTGGGGCCGGTCAGCGACAAGGAAGATATCGATGATCTCCGTACGCCCCCGTGGGCGGACCTTCAGGGACGTGCGAAGCCGTTCCATTGCCGTGCGATGCGCCGCCAGGACCGACGTCAGCGGGCTGACGCCCTTGCCCTGATACCACCGGGTGGTCTGAACCTCCGGCTGTTCGAGCACCCGCTGCAGGACCGTCGGGCTGACCACAACGGCGGCCTGAGTGTTAACGAAGGATTCGTACAACGGGATCATCCCGTTGTCGTCGGTCCGGTAGACCAGGCGCGGGATGATCGGTCGCACACGGATCTCGGCCGTCGCGCGGTACTGCGGTGCCAGAAGCAGCCACGCCGCCGCCGTCAGACCGCCGGAAACGATGACGAACGTGACCATCAGCAACCATTTGTGTCGCACCAGCGCTGTCCAGATCGACGGGTGGACTGCGAGTATCGCACCCCCACCTGCCCTCGCCGCCGGCGGCAGGTCGCCGAACATCCCCTCCCTGACGGACGGCGTCGCCGAGACGTTGGTGATCGTCTGATCCCCGGCCGCCTCCGGGTCTTCGTGGCCGTGTTTGGAAGTCACGTCGTCCCCCCTCTTGTCGCAGGGCGGCGCCCACCGCGCAGGCCGCGCCGTCCGTGTCATCCGACCGGTATCCCCCCAAAGGGATGGCCTGACGACCCATCGGCAAGAATGAAAGTCCACTTCTGTTTGGCCCCGGCGGGGCGGCTTTTGGCCACCTGGGGGTCTGCGGTGCGCTATGATCGTGTCAAGCGCAGTTAGGAATGTCCGGTAGTTGCGGCAGGTAGAATTGTCCGGTTGGTCTTGCTCTTGTAGGATTGCCTCCAGGGGTGGTCTGGTGATG
>CAZHRW010000265.1:0-10374 GCA_964535025.1 uncultured Planctomycetales bacterium | reverse complement strand
CCCGACGGATCGTCCTCCAAGGCGTGGAACTGGAGGTCTGGACCGCCTACTGGCAGGCCATCGAGGCCACGCAGGCGATCGGCGCTGCGGAGCGGTTCGTCGCCAGCGCCGAGGAAAGCGCCCGCGTGGCCGAAGGCGAATACAGGAACGGCACCGGCTCGATCATCGGCCTGATCGACGCCCAGACCCAACGCACCGTCGCCCGCGACCGACTTATCCAGGCCCGACTGGACTGGCGCACGGCCATCGCACGGCTGGAACGAGCCGTCGGCCGGTCGCTGACTGCGCGGGCCCAGCCGCTTGAGCCGGAAGAAAGTGAGTGACCTTGAAGAAGAACGCGAAACGAATCCTGGTGATCGTGGCGGTGCTGGTTGTCGCAGGCGGTGCGGGAGCCGTCTGGTATGGCCTTTCGAATCAGCCCGCACAATCATCGCCAGAGGGCTCGTCAAGGAAGCCCAGACCCTTGCAGGTGGAAGTCCAGCCCGTGCGACGGGGCGCGATTGTCCAGCGCCTCGAGCTCAGCGGCGAAGTGCTGGCCACCGACTCAGTCGTCATCGCCGCGACCAAGGAAGGCCCGATCGAGTATTGCCCGTGGCGGGAAGGCGACCGAGTCAAAGGCCCTCGCCGCGAAGGCGAGACGGTTACACCGGGCGACAGGCTCGTCGAGATTGACCGCGAGGTCCATCGCGCCGAAGTCCTGACGGCAGAGGCAGCGCTGGCGGTCGCCCGTGCCAGACTGGCCGACCTGAATGCCGGCGCTCGGCCCGAGGAGGTACAGAAGGCCGAGGCCAATGTCCGGCGCTGGCAGGCGACATTGGCCGAGGCGCGCAGAACCCACGAGCGTCAGGAGCGGCTGGTCGCCGACGAGTTCACCTCGCAGCAGAGCGTCGATCAGGCCCGCGAGCGAATGGACGTGGCCGAGGCCGAGCTTGCCTCCGCCCGCGAGACCCTCGGGATGCTCAAGGCCGGGCCGACCGAAACCGAGATCGCCGTCCAGATGGCGGCGGTGGAAGAGGCGGCCGCTCGGTTGGCCCTGGCCCGGGCGCACCTGTCCGAGTGCATCGTCACCGCGCCTTTCGATGGCGTGATCACCGCCGTGCATGTTCGCCCCGGCGACTTGGCCACGCCGCGAAGCCCGTTGCTGGAAATGTACGCCCCGGATTCGCTGGTCATCCGCTTCTCCGTGCCCGAGGCGCAAGGCTCGGCCGTTCGGCCGGGCCTTCGGCTGCAAGCCACGCTCGACGCACTCAACGGACGAGCGTTTGACGCCGAGATCACGCGCGTCTACCCGCAACTGGACGAGGCGATGCGCACGCGGACTGTCGAGGCGAAACTGATCGACACAGTTGACGTCGTTCCCCACATGTTTGCCCGGCTGAAGCTTGAATTGAGACGGGCCGACGATGCCGTACTCGTTCCAGCCGAGGCCCTCCTCACCGCGCCGACGGGCGAAAACTTCGTCTTCGTGGTCAACCAGGGCAAGGCTCAGCGGCGAGTCATTGAACTGGGAATTGAGCAGGAAGAAACGATCCAGGTCCTCAGCGGCCTTGAAGCGGGCCAGCGCGTAGTCGTGGCCGGTCAGGCGGCGCTGCGCGACGGCCAGCCCGTCCGCGCGGGCGGCGAGCAACCCGGTGGCGGGAGTCGAGGCTCCGCTGGTAGCCGACAAGCGCCTGCCGATGCGCGTCCGGATGCGGGGGCGGGCCGATGAAGATCACCGAACTCGCCGTTCATCGTCGTTTGGCCACCGGAGCGATCACGCTGGCGGTGGTTGTGCTGGGTCTGTACGGCCTGTGGCGGCTGCCTGTCGATTACCTGCCCGAAGTGACCTATCCCCTTGTGAAGGTTCACATTCGCTGGCCCGGCGCGACGCCCGAGGAGATCGACAAGGACATCGCCGACCCGGTCGAACGGCTGATGGCGACCGTCGATCATCTGGACGACCTGGAGTCCACCTGCCGCGAAGGCGTGTACTCGCTCGACGTGAACTTCGAGTATGGGGCCGACGTGGATGTGGCGTTTCAGGACGTGCTGGCCGCCCTTCCCCGCGCCGAGCAGGATCTGCCCGACGACATCGACCCGCCGTATGTCTTCAAGGCCGACCCGTCGCAGTTGCCTGTGATGCAGCTCACGATCCGTTCGGACCACTGGGGTCCGGTCGAGCTGCGCGAATGGACCGACAACTGGTTGCAGGACCGCATCTTGGCCGTGCGTGGCGTGGCGGGCACCGAAATCGTCGGCGGACTGGAGCGGGAAATCCGAATCCTGCTCGACCCGCTGTCGATGGAAAAACACCAGGTGCCGCTCCAGACCGTCATGCGACGGCTGGCCGAAGAGAATGTCGAACAGACCGGCGGGCGCGTCACCGTCGGACGCCGCGAGATCATCGCCCGCACCATGGGCGAGTTCGACGATCTGGAGCAGATCCGCTCGGTCGTCATCGACCGGCGCGGCGGCAACAAGCTCTACCTGCGGGATATTGCCGAGGTCGTCGATTCCCACGAGGACGTGCGGGTCATCACGCGATTCAACGGTCATCCAGCCGTCAAGCTCTCAGTGCTCAAGCAAGCCGAGGCCAACACCGTCGAGGTCGCCCGTGCGGTCCAGGCCCAACTGGATGAGCTCAAGCCAACGCTGCCGGAAGGCGTCGAACTCGGCTTCGTCGAGAACCAGGCCGAGTACGTGGACGGCGCTCTGAAGGGTGTGCGCAGTGCGGCCATCCAGGCGATGATCCTTCTGGTGATCGTGGTCTGGCTGTTCCTCGGCAGCTTCCGCCAGATGCTGGTCATGGTCGTGGCACTTCCGATGACGCTGATCATCAATTTCGGCCTGATGGAGTTGGCCGGGTTCTCGCTGAATATCTTCTCCCTCGGCGGACTGGTCGTGGCCATCGGCGTGGTGTTGGACAACTCCATCGTCGTGATCGAGAACATCAGCCGATTGCGACACGAACAGCCCGACGGGGCCACCGACGAGCAGGCGGTCGTCGGCACGGCCGAGGTCGGCCCGGCCATCGTCGCCGCAACCATCTCCTTCCTGGCGTTGTTCCTGCCGTTCCTGCTGGTGCCCGGGCTGACCAGCCTGCTGTTCCGCGAACTGATCCTTGTCATTGCAGGCATCGTGATTGTCAGTCTGACCGTGGCGGTCGCCATAACGCCGATGCTGACCACGCTGTTCTTCGGCCCCGGCGGGCAGCGCCGCCAGGCCACGCGGTTCGAGCGGTTGGTCGACCGCTTCACCGAGGGCTACGGCTGGCTGCTCGATCTCGCCCTGCGCGGGCGATGGGCGGTGGCGCTGGCGTTCGTCGCGGTCCTGGCTCTGGCCTTCTGGACGATCGGCCGCGTCGGCGGGGAGTTCCTGCCTCCGGTCGACGATGGCCGCATCATGGTGAAGGTCATGATGCCCACGGGCGCGTCCGTCGAGGAAACCGACGCCGTCTTGAGACAGATCGAACAGCGCCTGGCCGACGATCCATTGATCGAGAGCACCTTCTCCCTGGCAGGCGGTCAGGTTATGGGGCTGTATACCTACGAGGTCGCCAATCAGGGGCAAATCGACATTCAGCTCATTCCCAAGGCGCGGCGGGACATCGGCACGAGTGACTACGTCACGCGGCTTGGGCCGATCGTCGGCCAGGTGCCCGCGCCCGGCGGGCGGATCATGGCCCGCCAGATGGCCATCAAGGGCGTCAAGGGTCTGCGGGCCGCCGACGTGATCGTCGAAGTGCGCGGCCAGGAGATGGACACGCTCGCCGAGCTGGCCCAACAGACCGCCGAAACGATGGAGGGCCTGGGGCAGTTCCGCAATGTCTCGGTCTCGATGGACGTCACCAAGCCCGAATACCAGGTCCGGGTGGATCGCACCAAAGCCGCCGAGTTGGGGATCTCCGTTGCCGACGTCTCCAGCACGCTTCGCTCGCTGATCACCGGCGCAGTGGTCAGCCGCTATCGCGAAGCCGGGGAGTACTACGATATGCGGGTGCTCATTCCCGAACGCCGCATCACCTCACGCCAGGATATTGAAAACCTTGTCGTTTCGGGAACCGGCGGCAATGCCATCCGCGTCCGCGACGTGGCCAATGTTCGCGAGGCCGTCGGACCATTGGAGATTGTCCGCAGGAATCAGGTTAAGCAGGTGACCGTCGAGGCGAATACCGCCGGTGTCGATCTTGCCGCCGCCATGGCCACGCTGCGCCCTGCGCTCAGCAACATCGACCGCCCGGCAGGTTACGAGTTCGACTTCGGTGGACAGGCCGAGCTGATGGCCGACATGCGACAGGCCGTCATCGCTGTCGTCGCCTTCGCGGTGTTCTTCTCGTTCATCGTGCTGACGGTGCAGTTCAACAGCGTCAAGCTCCCGGCGCTGATCCTGGGCAGCGCCCCGTTCTGCCTGACCGGCCTGGTGTTCGGTCTGTACGTCTCCGGCCTGGCCTTTGGGGCGACGGTCCTGATCGGTATCCTGGTGGTCGTCGCCCTGAACGTCAACGACGGCGTGCTGCTGATGACCTTCGCCGAGGAACTCCACCAACGACAGGGCTTGCCCGGCCCCGAGGCCGTCTTGCAGGCCGCCAAGATTCGCCTCCGTCCGCGCCTGATGACCACCATCACCACGATCATCGGCTTCGTACCCCTGGCCCTGAACCTCGGCGAAGGCGCGGACATGCTCCAGCCCATGGCCATCGGAGCCATCGGCGGCCTAACCGCCGAAGCCATCGTCGCTTTGTTTCTTATGCCGTGTCTCTATGCCCTGGTCACGCGGCGTACGTCACGGGTAGACGAGTGACTATCCCATCCACCCGGAGACCGCAATTGCGGCGTCGGCGGAAGGCGGCGACGCGGTCGCTGTAGGCCGTGTCGGCGATGACGTTGCGGGTCTCGCCGCCGTCGCGCTGCAGGTCGAAGAGGACCTCGCGAATATCATCGCCGTAGTACTGGTACTTCAACGCACCACGTTTGATCATCAGGTGCCTGCCGGCGAATTCGGAGACGGTTTCGTCATCCCAGCCGGCGCTGTCGCCCCGCAGCAACGCCGTGAGGTCTCTGCTGTCGAGCCCCGCCGGCGTCGGCAGCCCGCACAGGCTGCAGAGGGTGGCGAACAGATCGCACAGGTTCACGTTCTCGCTCACGCGGCGCCCGCCGTCGAACCCCCGCGGCCAGCGGATCAGCAGGGGGACGCGGACGCTGCCTTCGAAGAATCGCTTCTTCTCCCACAGGCAGTGCTCGCCCAGCATCTCGCCGTGATCGGCCGTGAAGACGATGATCCAGTCGTCGAGGTTCTGCCCGGCCTGCTCCAGCCGGCTTATCACCTGCCCGAACCGGCGGTCGCTCGCTTCGACGTTGGCGTAGTAGGCGGCCATGGCGCGGCGTGCTTCGGTCTGCGTGACCTCGCCGTCGGGACCGATTCGGATCGGTCCGCGCTGCAGGTCCGGGCAGGTCCCCAGGACGGGGTGGTCGAAGGGAGTTTCGTGCAACCTCGGCTCCACGCGGTTGAGGTAGTACTCGAACAGTTCCTCTTCGGCCAGGTAGGGATAGTGCGGGTTGTTGAACCCCAGATACAGCACGTGCGGGAAGCGAGAGAGCGTCTTGTCGAAGTATGGATCGGTGAAGTACTCCCGGATCACGCGGAGCATCCCGTCGGTGGCGTATTCGTCCCACGCACCGGTATGAGGGCCGATCCCGACGCCCGCACGGCGGAGTTCCTTCGCCTCGGTCCACTTGCGGTCGTGCTCGGGTCCGGAGGCGTAGCGCTCGAACTCCGCGGCGACGGCCCCGTCGATGTGGCGATGATCGTGGATGAGCATGTCGTCCATGCCGATCCGTCGGCGCCATCCCTGCATCTGGTCGGCGCCCATGTGGTGAAGCTTCCCGCAGGCGGTGGTGATGTACGCGTGCTGCGAAAACACCCGCGGCCAGGTCACGTACCCGGGTGCCAGGTCCTCGCCGTAGTGCTCGCAGCCGCACGTCCGCGGCAGTTGCCCGGCCATCATCGCCATCCGCCCCGGCACGCAGATCGGGGAGGGGCAGTAGGCGTTGTCGAACACCACGCCGGTTTCGGCCAGACGGTCGAGGTGGGGCGTTCGCACCACGGGGTTGCCGGCGAAGCCGACGACGTCGAAGCGGTGCTCGTCGGTCATCAGGAACAGTACGTTGGGACGGCTCTTCGGTTCGTTCATGTTGCGGGATGCTCCCCTACGGGACTTGCCCAACGGCCCTGTCCGCCGGGCCCTCGGCGCTTTACGGCGGATGATACCCCTTTGCTGAACATTCTTCAAGGACAGTGCCGGCGAGGCCTCCGCCCAAAATGGCCTCCGGATATCCCGGAGCCCGTGTTTGAGGTGCGTGTCATAGCCGTTCAGCGTCATGGCCAGTATGTCCGCCTCGCCCCGGTCCACCAGGGCGTGCAGCAGGGCCAGGGCGCCGGTGTCGTCACAGTCGCCCAGCCGGTTTCGATCGGGTGTGTTGGGTCCGAGACGCCTGCCGGACCCGCACAATTCGTTGACGGGCGGTCTGAGAGCAACTATACGGGTTGCTGAAGGAGCCGAAAGTATGACCGATGTGGGCGCGACATTCTGTAATCCTCTGAACCTGAGCTACCGCTTTCAGATCAAAGACCGCTCGACATCCCATCGCGAGGCGGCGGACCCCTCGGTCGTGGCCTTTGACGGCGAGCTCTTCCTGTTCGCCTCCAAGTCCGGCGGCTACTGGCACACGAGCGACATGCGCCAGTGGGCCTTCGTGCCGACGGCCGTGCTGCCGACCGAAGACTACGCACCGGATGTCCGCGTCATCGACGGCGCGCTGCACTTCACGGCCTCGCGCGGCGGCCGAAGCTGCCCCATCTACCGGTCCGTCGATCCCAAGCGGGATGCGTGGGAGCACGTCTGCGACTGCTTCACGTACTGGGACCCCAACCTGTTTCAGGACGACGACGGGCAGGTCTACCTCTACTACGGCTGCTCGGACAGACATCCCCTCCGTGCCGTCAGGCTCGACCGCTCCACGCTCCAGCCGGTCGGCGAGCACGTCGACCTGATCGTCGCTCGCCCCGACCTGCACGGCTGGGAGCGATGCGGCGAGAACAACCGCGGCGGCGACGCCCCGTGGATCGAAGGGGCGTGGATGACCGAACAGGACGGCGTGTACTACCTGCAGTACGCCGCGCCGGGTACGTCGCTCAACGTTTACGGCGACGGGGTCTACACCTCGACCTCGCCGCTGGGACCGTTCCAGTACGCGCCGCACAACCCCTTCTCGTTCAAGCCCGGCGGCTTCATCACCGGCGCCGGACACGGAAGCTGCTTCCACGACCGGCACGGCAACCTCTGGCACGCCGCCACCCTGCGCATCTCCGTCAAGCACATGTTCGAGCGGCGGATCGGCCTGTTCCCCGCCGGATTCGACGCCGACGGCGTGCTGTTCTGCAACACCCTCTTCGGCGATTATCCCATGCGCCTGCCGACCGCGGCGTGGGACCCCTGGACCGACCCCTTCGCCGGCTGGATGCTGCTGTCGTACCGCAAGAGCGCGACGGCCTCCTCGGACCTGCCCGGCTACGGACCCGGCAACGCCTTCGACGAGGATGTGCGGACGTACTGGGCGGGCGACGGCGGGGGCGGGCAGTGGCTCCAGGTGGACCTTCACGCCTCCTGCCGCGTGAACGCCGTGCAGATCAACTTCGCCGAGCACGACTGCGCCCAGTGGGGACGCGAGGGGGCCGGCCTCTTCCATCGCTACCTGCTGGAGTGGTCGGTGGACGGCACGACGTGGGAGGTGATGACCGACCGTCGCCACGGCGACCTGGACCGGCCGCACGATTACGTCGAGCTTCCCGCGCCCGTGCGGGCGCGGCACGTGCGGCTGACGATCGTCCACATGCCCGGCGGGGGCGCCTGCGCGGTATCCGGCCTGCGGATCTTCGGCCGCGGCGACGGTGCGCCCCCGGCGGCCGTCCGCGGCGTGGAGGCGGTGCGTTGTGCCGGCGGCGGGCTTTCCGCCCACGTGCGGTGGGAGCCTGCCGACGGGGCCGAAGGCTACAACGTCCGATGGGGCATCGCGCCGGACAAACTGTACAGCGCCTGGATGGTCTACGATCAGCATGCGCTGGACCTGCGGGCCCTGAACGCCGGCGTGGATGTCTTCCTGGCCGTCGACGCCTTCAACGCCAACGGCGTCACCCCCGGCGCGCCCCAGCCGATACGGCCCGCGGGGGAAAGAACCCCGCGGGCCGACGACCGGTGCAAACGACACCGGCGAGCCGGAGGGGTGTCCGGCTCGCCGGTGAGTGCGGCAGGCTGTGTCAGAGGGGCGTCACTGGTCCCAGTCGTCCTCGTAGGTGCAGAGGCCCAGCGCGCCGCGAACGTACAGGGAGAACCCGATGTTCTTCTCGTAGATCTCCGAGTTGAGGTTCAGCTTGTACAACTCGACAGGCGCGATCTGGGGGAAGTGGTGGTTCACCATCATGGCGGTGTAGAACTCCAGAGCCCCTTCGTGTGCATCCTTGAGCGGCATGACCTGTCCGCCCTCGGCGATCCTCTTGACGCCTTCGTCCAGGTGCGGGAAATGGTAGCCGTCGAAATTGGCCCGGAAGTTCATGGTGAGATAGTGCAGCCACCCCATCATATCCTGTCCCCAGTAGCCTCGCCGGTCGGCCCACTGGTAGTTTTCGTTGAGCAGCCCCCAGTACGTGCTTCGTTTGCCGAGGTTGGGGGTGCCGGGGATGGGGATGGTCTTGTTGTTGAGCACCTCCCACCATGTATGGGGATAATCGGGGTACGGCGTCCACGGGCGGGGGGCGTTGAATGTCCCTCCGGGCGCGCCGGAGGTGCCGTACAGGTCCGTGTCGTAGTCCTCCATGACCGCCGCGATGATGCCCAGGCCGTGCTGCCACGCCCCGTCCCACATGCCGATGTTGAATCCATTGGCATCCACACCCGTGCCGGTGGCGGCGACCATGGTCCAGTTGGCGAACGCGGCCAGGTTGTCGCGGAGCTTGTAGTCCTCGACGGCGGTGAAGCCGTGCAGATGCTGCGGGTAACGCAGGTCCTTGATGACCCAGTCGTAGGCCAGGGCGTTGGCGAGCGGGCGCGTCACGGCGTAGTAGCCCTCATGAAGGATCTCATGGCAAGGCTTGCCCTTGTTCCAGTTGCCTTCCAGGCCGATGGGGTCGAGGTTCATGAACGTGTCCAGCATCGCATTGCGCAGGAACGCCGCGCACGCCTCGTAGTAGGCGAACTGGGGATCGAAGTCCTCCATCAGCAGCGGGAACGCGCTGGCCAGCAGATGCATGCGGATGCCGCACCAGCGGTCGCCGGTGTAGATCTCCGAGGCATAGGGATCCGTGCGCCTGTGGTGGAGCGGCTTGGTAAGCAGGTTGTTGTAGGTTCCGGCGTACGGCTCGCGACCGAGACGATCCCGCACGCGCTGGATGCCGACTTCGCCATTATCCCACAGGATATCCTTGGGATGGGCCTCGCTGTCGGAGGGGTAGGCCGGATCGAAATGCACGAGACGGGTCTTCACCGGCCCGGCGGCGCCGATGCGGTACTTCAACTCGTACCGCGTGTCGGACGCCAGACCCGCGGCGATCGTGTTGATCGGCCCGGTGTAGGACTGCCAGTCTGCCGCCTGGCCCTCGACCACCATGGAGTACTGGACGGCCGCACCGCCCAGGGCCGCCAGTTCGATGTCGCAGTCGCCCAGCAGGTAGCTGGTCTGGTCGCGGATCACCGGCACCCAGTACGTCTTGGGCGGCGTGGTGTAGAACTGGGCCTCGCTGTCGTTGGGGATGATCTGGCAGGCCGGGGTCGTCGGATTGACCACGAAGGTGTAGATCTTCCCGTCGCTGGCCTTATACGATTCGGCGCTCTGGAAGGCATCGTCGTCGTCGCCGACGGCGAGGATGTGCCATTCGTCGCCGACCGAATCGACCATGCCGCGCCAGTAGAAGGTGGCCGGATCGGTGATGTCGCCGCCGGGCAGCGGCCCGGTGGAGCCCACGACCGGCGCGCCGGGGTCATACGTCATGTCGTCGAAGCTCTGGGCGCCCGGCCAGGCGGGGTACAGCGGCACCGGCGGATTCACGCATTGGTTGGTGAACGCGGCGCGTGTCGTCCGTTCCTGGTCCACGCGGTAGCGGATGACACCCTCATCGCCGCTGTTGGGCATGCCGTCCAGCCCGATGACGATCACCGCCGACGGCGAGACGACCGACGACTTCCGCATCGAAGTCGGCGAGTATCCCGTCACCGTCGGCGTTCCCGTCCGCGTCCGGCCCGCGACCGGCTCGGTCCGCGCGACGGCGGTGTCGCTGACCGGCTGGCCGGCCCTGCTGCCCGACGGCGCGCCCGTGACGCTCGGCGGCGACGTCGCCGCCGCCGGC
>CAZHRW010000264.1:0-4084 GCA_964535025.1 uncultured Planctomycetales bacterium | reverse complement strand
TGGCATGCCGACACCGGGCGAGGCCCCGGCGAAGCGCTCGGCGGGCCCGGCGTCTGCACGACGGCGACACTGACCGCCGGCGACGTGATGGCGGCGATGACGCTGGAGCTGTGGGTCGCCTGGCCCGATGGCCGTCCGCCGCTGCGCGCGCCGGCGGTGCTGGCTGAGGCCGCCGGCGACGCATGGAGCTGGCAACTGGGCTTCGACCACGCCGGCTCGCTGGCCTTTCACTGGAGGGCCGGCGACGAGACCCGCTCGGCGGCGACCGATATCCTTATCGACGCCCTGCAGCCGGCGACGTGGTATCACGTGGGCCTGGAACTGGCCGACGGCGACCGCGTCGGCCTGGCCGTCACGCCCGCCGGCGAGCCGCTGGCCCGCGTGGAGCGGAGCTTCCACCAACTCGACCTTGGCAAGATCCCCCATGCCGCGCCCGACAGCACGGCGACGTTGAGCCTCGGACGGGGTCACGACGATCCGACGCGGTCGCCGATCCACATCGGCTCGGCGGCGCTGCACAGGGTCCTGCGCGGCCCGGCCGACTTCCCGGCGCTCGGGGCCCCGCCGCCGCCGGCGCCGATCCGCATCGACAGCGACATCGACTTCGGCACGCTCGGCCGTGCCGTCGCCGTCGACGAGGACCTGATCGTCTACAGCGCCGGCGAGCGGGGGGGTGACTGGGTCGCCTTCCGCGTTCGGGGCGCGAAGGGGCGAACATTGCGGTTCCTGCACTGGCCCGTCGGGCCGATGGGCCTGGCGGTCCATCTCAGCGACGACGGCGGGCGGACGTGGGGACGGCCGAACGGGGGCGTGTGGCGGCAGTGGGGCGAGGCGCCCTTCGAGGCGCGGCTGCTGTTCACGCACCGGTTCGACAGCGACGAGGCCATCGTGGCCACGAGCCCGCCGGTGACCGCCGCCATGGCCGATGCCTGGCTCGACGACGCCGCGGCACGGCTCGGCGGGCGGATCCACGCCGTCGGCCGCTCCCGCGAGGGCCGTCCGCTGCGGGTGCTGGAGGTGGGCAACCCCGAGGCGCCGGCGATCTACCTGCACGCCGGCCAGCACAGCATGCTCGAGCGGCTGGGGTTCTACCTGATCACCGCCGCCGTCGAGGCCGCGGCGGCCGACGCCGAGTTGATGGCGTCGACCCGCTGGCTGATCCTGCCGGTGGTGAACGTCGACAGCTACACCGTCGGGGGGGCCGACGGGAACATGAACCGCGCCTGGGACAGGCCCGACCCGCCGCCGACCGTGCGGGCGATCGCCGACTTCCTCACGCGGGAATTCGGCCGGACCGGCGGCCGCGTCGTCCTGGACCTCCACGCCGGGCCGGTCTTCCGCGGGCACTTCATCCTCGTCGAGGGCCCCGGCGGTCGCCACTGGCCGGATATGAACATCCACGTCAAGCGCGAAAGCTGCTACGAGGACTTCGAGGCCTGCCTGCGGGCCGAGGGGATCGACTACACGGTGATGAACTCCTACACCCGCAACCCCCAGGTCCCCGGCCTCTTCGAGGACTTCGCCGCCGCCCTGCCCGGCGTGACGGCGCCGCTGTGCATCGAGATTTCTCCGATCGTCGCCGATACGCCCGACGGCGTCGTGCCCACCACGCCCGACGCCCTCCGCGCCGACGGCGTCCGCTGGTGCCGTGCCATCAAGCGGTATCTCAACCTGTGACCAAGGAGCGACAGTGCCATGAATGACAAGTCCGAAACGGCGGTCCCGTTCGCCGACGTCCGCATGGAGCTGATGACCTCGCGGGAGGTCCAGCAGTACCAGCGCCGCAGCGACCTGGTGGTGCTGCCGGTGGGCTGTTTCGAGATGCACGGCCCGCTGGTGCCGCTGGGCTGCGACGCGTTCATCGACTGGGCGATGGGGCTGCTGTTGGCGCGGCAGTGGGCGTGCCCGTGTCTGCCGCCGGTGTATTACACGTTCCCCGGCGCCTCGGGCCCCTGGCCGGGCACGGTGGACATCTCCAACCGCGTGACCATCGACTACGTGCAGGCGGTGGTGCTGGCGCTGCTGAAGAACGGCTTCGCCCGCGTCGTGGTCGTGGGCAGCCACGGGCCGCTCGGGGCCATGATGCAGTGCGTGATCCGCGACGTGTTCCAGACCACCGGCCACGCCGTCCTCCACGTGCAGCCGTACGGCAAGCTCATCGCGAAGATGGCCGACGCCGGCGTGCCCTTCGGCGAGCCGGGCGTCGTGCTGGCGGCGATGAAGCTGCTGGGCCTGTCGGGCATTTTCGACCCGGCGGCCGAGGTGGACCGTCCGGTGGAGTATCCGCTGCCGTCGATCGGCGACCTGCGCACGTGCAGCGCCCAGATGCCGTGGATCTTCGCCAAGGACTACCAGCACACGGGCTTCAACAAGGAGCTCACCGCCGCCCACGCCGACACGATCGCCGAGGTCATGGCCGAGGCCGCCGCGGAGATGGCCGAACTGCCGGCGCACTTCGCCCGCTACCAGCGCGAAATGGCCGACCTCTACCGGGACAAGCCGTGGGCCCGCGACGACGTCTGGACCGCGGGCCGGTGACAGGGTGGCGCGGATGGACAGGATGGACGGCTGACGCCGCCGGCGTGCGTGCCGCGTCTACCGAAACCGGCTCCGCCGGTCCATCGTGTCCATCCCCAACCGCTCCTGATCGCCCCGTCGCTACCGCTTGATCCTGTAAATGTGCTCGGCGAGCGGCTCGAACGTATCGGTGAACCCGCCGTCGGCGGCGGTGAGGGTGCGGTCCTCGTCGATCACCTCGATGGTCGTGCCGTCGGCCAGCCCCGCCACCGTGAACGTCGCCGTGCCGCCGCGGGGATGGATCGGATCGAACTGCCCCGCCTTGTCCGCCTCGGGGCCCAGGTCGCGGATCTGGGCGAAGAGGTACAGGGCCCCATCGTGGACCGTGGCCTTGAACTGGCAGGGCAGGTCGTTGCTCATCGTCATGGTGATCGCCGTCTCGGCGGGCGGGGCGAGGATCGCGGGCGCCAGGCGCGTCATCTGGCTGTTGAGTCGCAGCAGCTCGGCGCGCATGTCGTCGGTCGGCGCGAACTCCTTGAACGAGGGACGCCAGGCGTGGGTGAAGTAGCCGATGGCGGTGGCGCCGTTGATCAGCGCGCTCCACACCTCGAAGCGCGTGTGCTTGGGCAGCACGTCGGGCTGCTTTTCGTAGGTCATCCAGCGGCTGCCCTTGGCGGTCTCGATCCAGGCGTAGACGGGGCGGGGGCCGGCCATCTCCGTCAACTCGGCGACGGCGTCGCCCGGGTGGTTCAGCCAGCCCGGCCGTCCGTGGCCGTAGATCGGGTAGATGTCGAACCCGACCACGTCGGCCGCCTTGACGTACTGCGGGTACAGCGCCGCCTGCTGGGCGGCGGTGTAGTGCGAGCGGATCTTGCTGAAGAAGTGCCCGGTGAACGTCACCAGCACCGGCCGCGAGGGGTCGGCTTGCTTGATCGTGCGGTAGTGCTCGGTCACCTCGGCCACCGACCGCTTCGGCCGAAACGCCCTGGAGGGCGTCCCGCCCTGGCCTTCGATCTGGTCGGGCGTCGCGGCCTGTTCCTGCCGGCGGGGCATGTCGGGCTCGTCGCCGTGGATCCACGCGAGGACGTACGGGTCGTCGATCAGCGCCGCCTCGAAGCCGGGAATCACGTACCCGCCGGCGGCCCGTGCGGCGTCGGCCGCCTCCTTGCCGCTGGCCCCGCAGAACGAGTTGAACGCCAGCCCGCGAAGCATGCCGTAGCTGCGGGGATTCTGCGCCCACGACATGATCGGCAGGAACGGCTCGCCATTGACGCGGAACGCCCGGTTCGCCCCGATCTCGACCGTCTTGATCGGGTCCAGCGGCCCGGTGGCGTCGGCGGCCAGGGCGGGCGTCAGGGCGACGGTGAGCGTCGCGACAACCACGAGGGATCGGGTCAGTGTCATGGTCGGTCTCTCCAATAGCGATTCCCGCCGGCGACGTCGCCGGGCTCTCTTGTCGACGCCATTGTGAACGATCCGCCCGGGCCGTTCAAGGATGATGCGAGTCTGCCGTCCGCGCTTGGCGGGGTGGCTTTTGGCAACGCCGGGGTGTATGGTCTGCGACGAC
>CAZHRW010000263.1:0-39270 GCA_964535025.1 uncultured Planctomycetales bacterium | reverse complement strand
GACCCACCCAAACCGCCCCTCCCAAGCTCGCACCGCCTCTTGCCCGGCCCTGCTCTGTCTGCCCGCCTCACGTTCAGGATCTACAACGCAACCGGCTCCCCCGCCGCGAGCCGGTTGCGTTGTTGCGGAGGGCCTATGGTTATTGGGTCTGGCGGGGGTGCCAAAAACGCCTTGGTGCCCGGCGGTTGATTACGGCAACCACGCCTCCTGTCTGAACCACCCCGACTTCCAGGCGTACGCCGTCGGCCTGTTCAGCGATCTGGGCGCCAACTACGATCTGGACTTCATCCAGACCTGCATGATCCCGTACGTCTTGCCCCCGCAGTACCTCGACAGAATCCCCTGTGCCGCCGATCCGATCGAGTGGGCCTTGGCCGCCCCGGGCGGGGGCGGATGCTTCTGCCGCCACTGCCTGGCGGCCGCGGCGCAGGATGGCTTCGACCTCGACACGGCGCGGCCGACGCTGCAACACCTGGCTGAGCAGGACTGGAAGCGCGTGCTGGCAAGCGGCATCACCGCCGAGCAGTACCTCGCCGGGCAGCCTGTGCTGAAGCGCTGGCTCGATTTCCGCCGCGACTCGGTCAACCGTCTGTACGCACGCATCGCCGCGGCCGTCAAGGAACTGCAGCCGCGGATCGAACTGCGGTGGAACCACTACACCATCAACCACAGCTACTACAGCGGCATCGATCTGTCGACGCTGACCGAACACATCGACTCGATCCGCCTGCACGCCATGGTCGAGCAGCACGGCCGCCTGGACCTGGTGGAGGCCAAGATCGACTTCCTCAAGGCCTTCGGCCAGGCCGTGCCGCGGGGCTTGCCCTGGCTGGCGGCCATCGACCTTCGCGGCAGCAACCCGGACGTGGTCGCCGCCACCGCCCGACGCGCCGCCGACACCGGGTGCATGGGCTGCGTCCTCAGCCACTACGGCGCATCGCCGCTGGAGAACTTTACCGCGGCCAGGCGGGGATTGGCCGCGTCCCGATGGCAGCACGCGCTGGGGTTGGACGCCGACGGTGGAGACAAGTGACCCTTGCGTCGCCGGTCGTGGCAGCCACCGGAATAGATACGGGCCGCCGCCCTTGCGGGGCGACGGCCCGTGGTTCCTCTGTCGGCATTCAGGTCGATGCCGATCACTCAAAGGTATCGACAACCACCGTCATATCGTCGTACCTGAGCTTATACTCGGCCTGGGTGGTGTCGTTGTGGAAGCCGACACCGCCGGCGGTGAAGGTGGCCAGTGCCGTCGGGTCGGTGCGCCAAGTGGCGCATCCCCGCAGGCTTGTGGCGATAGCCCGGTTGGAACAGGCCCGCTGTCAGTGCGACGTTGGCGCCGCCGTCCTCATGGTTGTCCGGACCCGCCGTCGTCGGACTTTCGACCGTGCAGGAACGCGGCGTCGGCGGCCGGGTGAACCGGTGTGGTCGCCTTGGCACCGTCCGTGCGCAAGTCATGTGGATTTCGGAAGAAAAATCGCGGGAAGCGCGAAACCTTTTGACGGGTTCAGCGTCTATAGAAGTAAGAACCCGCCTCGGATTCGGATTAGAACTGGACAGTCCGGTAACATGATGGTAACAAGGTGATGTTCCCATAGACTTGCGGGATCGGGGTTTATGATCACGCCGCTACGTGGGGTCCCTGTGAGGTCCAACAGATGGACGGGGTTGAGTGCGTGGGTACGGAATCGGCTGGTCACCGACAGCACGCCGAGCGATTGGGGCAGATTCTTCTGTCCTCCGGGGATGTCACCGAAGCTCAGTTGGCCGAGGCACTTGCGCTGCAGCAACAGCGGCCGGAGCGGATAGGGCAGTTGCTGAGCCGGTTGGGGCACGTCGACGGCAGGGCGGTCGTCGAGGCGCTCGTCGCGCAGAGCGCGTTAGCTTGTGTCGAGCCCGACGCCCTGCGACCGGCGGCTGATGCGCTGGCGCTGGTGCCGGCGGATGTGGCGTTCCGGTATTCGCTGCTGCCCTTGACGTGCACGGAGCAGACGTTGGCGGTCGCGATGGCCGACCCGTTCGACCTGACGGCGGTGGAGTCGTTGCGGATGCTGGCCGGCCGGCGGATTGAACGCCGCTACGCGCCGGAGGCGGAACTGGCCGAGGCGATCCGCGGGGCGTACGGGTCGTCCGTCGCCCGGATGATCGCCGACCTGGACGTCGAGGTCGCCGGCGGTGCCGGCGAGGACGACCTGACGGTCCAGTTGGAGGAGATGGCCCGCGAGCCGTCCGTGGTCAATCTGGTCAACCTGACGATCCTCGAAGCCGTCCAGGTCCGCGCCAGCGACATCCACGTCGAGCCGTTCGAGAAGACGCTCAAGATCAAGTATCGCATCGACGGGATCCTCCACGAGATCTCCCCGCCGCCCAAGCGGCTGCAGCCGGCGATTATCTCGCGGCTGAAGATCATGGCGGGGATGAACATCGCCGAGCGTTTCGTTCCCCAGGACGGGCACATCGCCTTCACCACACCGTCGGGCAAGATCGATCTGCGTGTGGCGACGGTGCCGACGATCTTCGGCGAGTGCGTCGTCATGCGGATTCTCGATCGCTCCACGGCGCTGATCGACTTGGGGCACCTGGGCCTGGGCGCCGAGAACCTCGCGGGGTTCGAGTCGCTGCTGACCCGGCCGCACGGCATCGTGCTGGTGACCGGCCCGACCGGCAGCGGCAAGACGACGACGCTGTACGCGGCCCTCAACAAGCTCTACACGCCGGCCAAGAAGATCATCACCATCGAGGACCCCGTCGAGTACCAGCTCGAGGGCATCAACCAGATCCCCGTCAATCGCAAGCGGGGGCTCGATTTCGCCGGCGGGCTGCGGTCGATCGTCCGCCAGGACCCCGACATCATCATGATCGGCGAGATCCGCGATCGCGAGACGGCCGACATCGCCATCCGCAGCGCGCTGACCGGGCACCTGGTCTTCTCCACGCTTCACACCAATGATGCGCCGGGGGCCGTCACCCGCCTGGTGGACATGGGGGTGGAGCCGTTCCTGCTGGCCTCCTCGCTGGAGGCGGTGCTCGCCCAGCGGCTTGTGCGGACGATCTGCCCGGAATGTCGCCAGCCGTATCAGCCGGACCCGAACCTCCTTCAGCGGATCGGCCATCCCGACGGCAACGGCCATGGACCCGACGGGCACTTCTTCCGCGGCGCCGGCTGTGCCGCGTGCCGGCAGACCGGTTACATGGGGCGTCGGGGGATCTTCGAGCTGCTTCGCATCACGGGTCCGGTGCGCGAGGCGATCAGCCGTCGGGGGAACGCCGCCGACATCATCGCCGTGGCGCCGCACGATCACCGGCCGATGCGCGAGGACGGCTACCGGAAGGCCGCCCAGGGCATCACGACGCTGGAGGAGGTCCTGCGGGTGACCCAGGATACCCAGACGGAAGACGCCCTCAGTTGACGGGGGCGCCGCAACGAGACAGGAGCACGAAAACCATGACGAACGGAACACGCATCGGACGCATCGCCGTTGTCGGGGTCTGCCTGATCGTCGGGGTCGGCTGCGTCGTGATGGTCGACGAGCACCGCAGGGAATCGGGCAACGTGCCGAGCGAGGCGACGTTGAGCGAGATCACGCCCGGGGAAACGACGGTGGAATGGCTGCTGGCCGCGGCCGGCCCGCCGACCAGCCGCGAGCGGCTGGACGACGAACGGGAGATCCTGCGCTACGAGTGGAAGGATGACAGGCAGGAGGAGGTCGCGATTTTCCTGTTGTTCCAGTCGAGCCGGGACATCCGTGACGGGCAGACGGTCCTGGTCGAGGCCCGAAACGGCATCGTGCAGCGCTACTGGGTCGAAGCGGATCGCGACTGACCGGGCTGACGGCATCGCATGGCGGACTACACCTACAACGCCCTGGATGAACACGGCTCGCCGGTGAGCGGGCGGATCGCCGCCGCCGGTCGGACCGAGGCGATCGCGCAGTTGGTGGCGCGGAAGGTCTACGTGACCGACCTGGACGCCGCGACCGACGGCGCGGGCGACTCGTCCGTCGGCGTGCTGCCGTGGCGGCGTCGGCTGAGCCCGCGGCTGCGGGCGTCGATGCTTCAGCAGTTGGCCACCGCGCTGAAGGCGGGGCTGCCGCTGCTGTCGGCGCTGCGGGTGATCGAGCAGCAGACTGACAGCAAGGCCGCCGGCCGCCTGGCTGGGGCGTTGGCCGGCGACGTGCAGGCGGGCCAATCGCTCTCGGAGGCGATGGCGGCCCGCCCGCGGGAGTTCAAGCCCCTGGAGGTCGCCATGGTCCGCGTCGGCGAGACCGCCGGCGTGCTGGACAGCGTGATGAGCTACCTGGCCGACTTCGCCGAACGCGACGTGGAGATCCGCAACCAGATCCGCTCGGCGGCGACGTACCCGGTGTTCGTCCTGTCGCTGGCGGCGGTGTCGGTGGTGGTCATCATCGCGGTGATCCTGCCCCGCGTCATGGGGGCCGTCACCGACGAGCTGGCCGTCGCGGCGATGCCGCTGCCGACGCGGATCCTGCTGGCCGTCAGCGACGGGGTGCGGCAGTATGGCTGGGCAATGGCGCTGGGCGTCGTCGGGGCGGTCGTGGCGTTTCGCGCCTGGGTGGCGCGGCCTGGCGGGCGACTGGCGTTCGATCGCTTCAAGCTGCGGATTCCCGTGCTGGGCAACGCCATCCGCAAGATCGCGGTCGCCCGCTTCGCGCGGACGCTCGGGACGCTGAGCGCCTCGGGGATCCAGATTCTCGAGGCCCTGGACGTCCTGCGGGGCACCCTGGGCAACGAGGCGCTCGCCCGGCGGATCGACGAGGTGTCGGCCCAGATCACCCAGGGCGAGTCGATCGCCGAGCCCCTGCGGCAGACGGGCGATTTCCCGCCGCTGCTGATCCAGGTGATCGCCATGGGCGAGCGAACCGGGCGGCTCGACGAGTTGCTGCTCCAGACGGCCCAGGCCTACGAGAAGGACACCGCCGCCGCGATCGGCCGGGTGATGACCCTGCTGCCGGGCGTGCTGATCGTCCTGTTGGCGTTGGTCGTTGTGTTCATCCTGGCCGGCGTGCTGCTGCCGATCATCGAGATGCAGTCGGCCCTGCCGGGCCTGTAGGCCGAATGAAAGGAGACGTGACGCATGAACAAGCGCACCAGGCGCCGCCGGCGGGGCGGGGTCACGATCGTCGAGATCATCGTCGTGGTCATCATCATCGCGACCCTGGCGACGCTGATCGCGCCGAAGGTCTTCCGCCACGTCGGCCGGGCCAAGCAGAGCGTCGCCGCCCAGCACATCCAGGCGCTGGAGCAGGCGATCGACCTGTTCTGCACCGACTACGAGCGGATGCCCGCCAGCCTCACCGAATTGGTCGAACGTCCCGACGATATCCCCCCCGAGCAGTGGAACCCGCCGACGATCAAGGCCAAGAACCTAACCGACCCGTGGGGGCGGCCGTACCAGTATGTCTATCCCGGCGAGCACAACGATGGCAGTTACGACCTGTTCACACTTGGCCGCGACGACCAGCCGGGGGGCGAGGGCGACGATGCGGATGTCACGAACTGGTAGGACGGCCTTCACGCTCGTCGAGCTGACCGTCGTGGTGGTCCTGCTCGGCGTGCTGGTGACGATGGCGGCGCCGCGGCTGAGCGGCGCGGCGGGCCGGTCGCGTCTGCGCGAGGCGGCGCGGCGTGTGCACGTGACGGCCCAGGCCGCCCGCGACCACGCCGTGACGCACCGGCGGATCTGTCGGGTGGCCCTGGATCGCACCGACGGCCGCTTCGCCCTGCTGGCCCAGGCCGATCCCGCCGGCGAGCCGGACCGTTTCACGCCGGTCGGCGGGGCGATGGGGCGGGGCGAGGCGCTGGGCGCAGGTCTGGCCTTCGACGCGATCCGCGTCGACCCGCTGCCGGACCGGACCGGCGCGGGGCGGACGGCTGATTGCATCGACTTCGATCCTCTCGGCCGCGCCGACGCCGCCATCGTGGGCATCACCGACGGGCGGGCCGCGTACACCCTTCGCGTCGCCCCGACCACCGGGCGGGTGGAGTTGGCGGAGGGACGACAGAGCGAATGGCTGTGCGATCGGGAGGACCTCGATGAGTAGCGCCCGCCGACATCGCGCCGGGGGCTTCACCCTCGTCGAGACGCTCGCGGCGGGGATGATCCTGGCCGTGGCGGGCGCGGTGCTGTCGCTGTCGGTGCGCCTGGCCCTGCAGTCGCTCCAGCGGGCCGGGGACCTCCAGCGGGCCGCGTCCCTGGCCGATCGGGTGCTGACGAAGGTGGACCTGCTCGGCCCGGCGGCGGTGGGGGCCGACGGGCCCACGGCGGGGGCGTTCGAGCCGCCGGACGAACACTTCGCCTGGGCGGTCGCCATCGAGCCGGACGCCGACGACCTGTATCGCGTCACCGTCACCGTGACCTGGGACGCCCTCAACACGACGCGGGCGGTCGACGTCCAGACGCTCCTGTACGACCCGCCCCAGTCGCATCCGGCCGATCTCGCGTGGGAGAGCCTGTGAGTGCAGACCGACGCCAACGCGGTTTTACGCTGGTCGAACTGATCGTCGCGACGACGGCCACCGTGCTGGTGACCGGCGCGACGGTCGGCATGCTGCGCGCCCTGACGGGGACGCAACGGCGGGCCGCGGGCGCCATCGAGACCCAGCACCAGGCCCGGATCGCCATGCGGGCGATTGTCACGGCGATCCGCAACGTCCACCGCAACGGCGACGAGCCGCTCCTGCTCGGGGCCGACGCGGTGCTGGACGACGAGGCGATTCCGCTCGACTGGCCGTCGGACGTGGAGTACCCCGCCGACCGGTTGAAGGTGTTCACGGTGACCCGCCGCCAGGTCCGCCCGGGGCTTCCCGAGTCGGACGTGGTCGAGTGCGAGTTCTTCCTCGCGTCCGCCCGACCGGGCGCCAAGCCGTTGCTGATGCAGCGGGTGGATCCGACACGCAACAGGCCTCCCGACGGCGGGGGCGTCGTGACGATGCTGGCCGAGGACGTCGTCGCCCTGGACCTGAGCTACCACGACGGGCTCGATTGGCGGGACGCCTGGGGCGAGCGGCCGGGCGGGCTGCCCGCGGCGGTCCGCATCCGCCTGGTCGTCTCGCCGGACGGGAGGCCCGACGATGCGGTGGCGCTCATGCGGATCGTGACGTTCCCGCACCGCGGCGGCCATGACAGTGCATCGACCGAGGATGAACCTTGAAGCGCGCGGACTTCCATCCCTGCGGTCGCCGCGGCTTCGCCCTCATCGCCGTGATGTGGGTCATCGTCGTCGCCGCGCTGTTGCTGCTGGCGGTCAACCGGCGGGTCCGCGGGACGCTGCGGATGGCGCACAACGAGCTGGAGTGCGTCCGCGCCCACTGGCTGGCGCGGGCGGGCGTCGAGCAGGCGCTTGCCACGCTCGCCGCCGACGAGCCCGATGCCGACGGCGAGTGGGACCTGTGGTACGACGACGAGATCGCTTTTGGGGGCAGGGAACTGACGGGCGGATCCTTCACCGTGGTGGCGCCGCCGGGGCCGAATGATGCGCCGGATCGGCCCCGGTTCGGCCTGATCGACCACGCCGGCCGTCTGAACATCAACGAGGCCGCCGCCGAGCAACTGGCGGCGGTGGGCGACCTGGAAGACTGGCAGGTGGCGGCCCTGCTCGACTGGCGCGACGAAGACACGCAGGTGAGCCCCAACGGGGCGGAGGGCCCGTTCTATGAAGGGCTTCGCTACCCCTACCAGATTCGCAACGGCGCGCTGCGGACGATCGACGAACTGCGCCTCGTCCGCGGATTCGACGCGACGGACCTGATGGGCGAGGACGTCAACGACAACGGCATCCTCGACCCCCACGAGGACGACGGCGCCGCCCGCCGGCCCGATGACAACGCCGACGGCCGCCTCCAGAGGGGCCTGGCCGCACACGTCACTGTGTACACCTACGAACGCAACCGTGACGCGGACGGCAACGAACGCGTCAACGTCAACAGCGCCGACGAGCAGACGCTCATCGACCGGTTCAGTTTCTCCAAGGGCCTCGCCCGCGGAGTGGTCAACCACGGCGCCAACAACCGCCAGGGCGGGGGGGGCGAGCGGTTCGACAGCCTCATGGACCTGCTCGACGTCACCTCGCAGCCGGAGGAGGATGACGAGGACGACGAAGGCGCCCTCACCGAGATCACCCTCACCTGGCTGGCCGAGAACCTCGACGTTTTGACGCTGAGCGACGACGATCGCCTGCCGGCGCGCGTCAACGTCAACACGGCCCCGGCGGTCGTGCTGGCGGCCCTGCCGGAGATGACGGATCAGACCGTCGGCGCCTTGATCCGCCGGCGGGCCTCGGGCGCGGGGCCCTTCACGTCGGTCGGGGAGCTGTTGGCCGCGCGGGTGCTGACCGAATCGCAGTTCAAGGCCGTCGCCGAGAAGGTGACGGTGCGATCCAACGTTTTCGAGATCCGCTCCAGCGGCCTGACCCGTTGGGGCATTCGTCAAAGCATCGTCGCGGTCGTCGATCGCGGCACGACACCGATGTCGGTCCTCTATTGGTACCAGGACGAGTGACTACACAGACCCAACACAACGTGGCGTGGGGGCTGGAACTGGGCGCCGAGGCGGTCTGCCTCGTCCGCCTGAGGCGGGACGCGGGGGGCTACCGGGCCGATCGCTTCCGCCGCGCACCCCTGGACCCCCAACGGGCCGGGGCGACCGTCGCCGAGACGGTCGCGGGCCTGGCCGACGGACCCCTCGACGCGCCGGTGGTCGCCTGCGTGGCTGACCAGCGCATCGTCCATCGGATGTTCTCGCTGCCGTTCGCCGACCGGGTGACACTGGCCAAGATGATCGCCGGGCAGATGGAGGTGCTCTTCGGCCCGCAGTCGGAGCAGTTGGCGGTCGCCTGGCACGCCTACGACGAGGCCGACCAGACGACCCGCCGGGTCTGGGTCGCGGCAGCCCGCGGCCAGGAGGTGGCTCGGGCGGTCGACGCCTGCCGCCGGCTGGGTGGGACCGAGCGGCGGGTGGTGCCCGTTCTGTCGGGCCTGGCGGCGCTGTGGCAGGTGTCGGGCGATACCCGCGGCTCCGTCGCCCTGGTCGATGCGGCGGGGGACTACACGGCCATGGCCGTCGCGATCGACGGCCGCGTGGTGCGGTGCGGGGCCGTCGAAGAGCCCGTGGGGGCCTCGGCATTCCACCTGCGGGAGCTGTTCGATCACTGCACGGCCGACCTGGACGACGCCCAACGGCCCACCCGCTGCATCGTGTTCGATCGATGCCCGGCCGCCGACGCGGCCGCTGCCGTCGCCGAGGCGGTAGGGCTTCCTGCGACGGAGGCCCGCCCGCCCGCCGTCATGCGGGTTGGCGACGGCCTTTCCTTCGCCGAGGCGGCGCCGGCGCTCGGCGCCGCGCTGACCGCCCTGGCCGCCGAGGTGCCGAGGCTCGACCTGAGCGATGGTCCGCGGGCCGACGGCTCGTCGGCCTCCGGGCGCCGCCGCCGGTCGTTCCTGCGATGGGCCGCGGTGACCGCCTGGATCGCGGTCGCCCTGGTCGCCCTGTTCGGCGCCGATCGCGGCCGGGCGCGACGGCTGGCCGCGGCGATGGATGACCTCCAGGCCCGGACGGGCGGGCAGGAGGCGTTGGCCCGCCAGGAAGCGATCGGCCAGTACCTCCAGGCCAACGGTCCGACGCCCCTGGAAGCGCTGGACGTGATCACCTCGCTGCTGCCGGACCAGACGGTCCTGGCGACCTGGAGCCTCGATCGGTCCCGTACGGGCACGGTCCTGCATTTCACCGGCAAGGCGCCGAACGACAAGGCGTTTCAGACGCTGCTCCAAGCGGCGATGGAGATGGGCGACGTCATTGCCTGGCGGCCGGAGCCCGAAGGGGGGGGCGTCAAGTTCACGATCCGGATCGAACTGGACCGCCGGGCCAATGATCGGCTCATCCGACGGAGCCACGCGACGACCTCGCAGCCGTCCGAGGCGCCCGCGTCCACACCGGCCTCTGCGCCGGCCTCCACGCCGGCCTCCGCGCCGGCCTCCGCACCGTCCGAGGGCGGCGGGGAAGGAGGTGCCTCATGACGCTTTCACGCCGTGACCGACGGGCATTGATCCTCGGCGCGATCGGCCTGGGGCTCATCGTGTTGACGCGCGTGGCGATTCTGCCCGTCCTGGAGACCTGGCAGCAGGCGCGCGAGGAGGCCGACCGCTGCGAGGCGGCCCTGGCGGCGCGGACGAAATGCGTGTCCGGCGTGCTGGGCCTGCGCGGCCGCCTGGTGGGGCGGTACGGCCGCGCGGTCAATTGTCCGCTCGAGCCGGTCGACGACGCGGAGGTGATGTTGCTGCGGGCGGCGCAGGAGGTGCTGGCCGCCAAGGGCCTGGCCCTGAGCGAATATCAACCCCAGCGGGCCCGGCGGCTGAAGGAGATCCCCGGCGTCGATTACGTCGCCCTTCAGGTCAAGGGCCAATGCAAGCAGGACAAGCTGCCGGCGTGCCTGGCGGCCGTCCGCGACGCCGAGACGCTGCTGTTCATCGATCGGGTCACCGTGGCGGTCGATGCGAAGAAGCGCGACCACCTGAACGTAACGATGACCCTCGCCACGCTCGGCGAGCGACAGGAGGTGGCCGAATGACACTGCCCCGCTTCGCCGGCCGGCACAAGCTCCTGGCGGCCCTGGTCGTGGTCGCCGGTGTGCTCACTGTCGCCAACATCGCCGCGCGGACCGCGGCCCCGGCGGTCGAGGATGCCGAAGCCGTCGTCGTCCGCTACGAACGCCTGCTCGGCTCGGCGGCGACGCAGCCGGCCGAGACCAAGGCCGGCGCGGCCGATCCGCGGATCGAACGCCTGGTCGAACGGCACCCGTTCTCGCCCGACCCGCCGAAGCGGGAGTTCAAGGCGGTGCTCAACGGGGTCCTCGGCCAGACGGCCTATCTCGACGGCGGCAACGGCGTCGGCGTGGGCGATACGCACAACGGCGCGAAGGTCCTGGAGGTCGGGCCGGATTGGGTTCGCCTCCAGTTCGAGGGCCAGCCGCACACGCTGTACGTCTTCGGCGCCGGCGGCGGGCCGACCGGCGGGGGGCCGTCGCCTCCCCCGAGGCCCGCGATGGCCGGCCGTCCCCACCCGGGGCCGTCCGCGCCGCCCCCTCGGCCGCGGCCGCGCCCGGCGGCGAGGTCGCCGGAGGACATGCCGTCGCTGACGCCCGAGCAATTGGCCCAGATCCGGGCGGCGTTGGCGCAGATGTCGCCCGAAGAGCGCGAGGAGGCGCTGGCCCAGGCGCCGGAGCACATTCGAAAGCAGTTGGAAGAATAGTGGGATGCGGAAGGAAGGGTTCAAACGGATGAAGTCCAAGCGCGTGATCATCGCTGTCATCGTACTGTCGGCCGTCCTGGCGGCGCCGGCCGGCGCGGAGGTGTTGTACGGGCCCGCGTCGCGCCCCTCCGGCCGCACCGATACGCAGCCGACCTCGTCCGAGCGCGCCGTTCCTGCGCCGGCCGGTGAGGTCGCGGAAGCTCCCGCGACGCAGCCGGCGACCCAGCCGACCTCCGGGCCCTCCGAGCCGGAGGGCGTGAGCGTGGCGTTCAACAACATGGAGGTCACCAAGGTGGCCGACTGGCTGAGCGAGCAGTTGGAACTGCCCGTGCTGATCAGCGAAGCCGCCAAGGACAAGAAGCTCACCATGGTGAGCAAGGAGAAGGTGCCGAAGGACGTGGCGATGACCCTGATCCGCCGCGCACTGCTGGATGCGGGGCTGATGGTCGAGCAGTTGGACACGTTCGCCCGCATCCGCCCGGTTGAGGAGGTCATGCAGGCCCACCTGCCGGAACTGGGGCCGGACGAATCGGCCGGGTCCGTCGCCGATCCGATGGTGATCGTCAGCAAGACGTTCGTGATCGCCCACTGCGGCGTGGACCGCGTGGTGGCGGTCATTACGCCGATGAAGTCGTCCTGGGCGCACCTGATAGCCGACCCGAACACGGATCGGCTGGTCGTGACCGACACGGCCGCCAGCGTGCGGCGGCTCGAGCGGGTGATCGCCGCGCTGGACACGCCGCTGGCCGAGCAGACGAAGACGGAGATCATCGAACTGGAACACGGGGACCCCTCGGAGATCATCTGGATTCTCCGCTGGCTGATCGCCGGGCGGATGGGGATCGAGGTGGAGGACATCACTACCGGCGGCGAGGCTCGCGGGGGCGGTCGTCCGGGGATGTCGTCGCGGGGCCCGTCGAGGCCGTCGGGAGCTTCGGACGGTGTGACACGGGTCGAGGCGGCCACCACGCCGGTCACACTCGTGCCGCACGTGTCGCGCAACTGGATCATCGCCGTGGCCCCCGCGCCCGTCATGAAGCAGATCGTCGCGTGGGCCCGGGAGTTCGACAAGCCCCGTGACGACGAGGCAAGCTATGAACTGGTCGAGGTCCAGTACGCCGACGTCGAGGATGTGGCCCGGCAACTGGAGCGGACCATCGGCCAGATGCCCAACCCCGAACTGAGGGAGGCCACGTACGTGGTCCCGTTCGTCGAGTCGCGCAAGGTCATCATCTTCGGGTCGACCGCCGGCCGGGACATCGTCCGCAAGCTGCTGGCCGAACTGGACGTGGAGGACGCCAGCCGTCGTGCGCGGCGGACGTTCGATCTGAAGTACGCCGACGCGACGGAGATGGCTACGCGGATCGAGTCGCTGTTCAGCGGGCTGGAGGTGAGCTACAAGAGCGATTGGGGCACCTCGTATTACCGCGATCGCGACGCCGCCAAGGTCACGGTCGTCGCCGACGCCCGCCGCAACGCCGTGACGGTCGTCACCGACCCGGACACCATGGAGGACATCGCCAAGCTCATCGCCGAAGAGGACAAGCCGGTCAGCGTCGCCGAGGCGCTGCCGAAGATCTACACGCTCAAGTACGTCGATCCCGGCGAGGCCTGCGAGCTGTTGCAGGTGATGTTCGGCGTCAAGCCCGAGCGCGAGATGAGCTTCTGGGATCGTTACTACGGCACGGGGGGCGGCTCGACCGCCAAGGCCGTCGGGCGGCTCCAGGGCCAGTTCACCTTCCAGGTGCTGTCCTCGTCCAACAAGCTGGTGGTCAGTGCGAAGAACCCCGCGCACTTCGAGGTGGTCGATGAGATCATTGAGAGGATCGACCAGCCCCAGGAGGTGGGCCTGCCGGCGATCGTCGAGTTGAACCACGCCAACGCCGAGGACCTCTGCGAGCAGCTCAACGCCCTGCTGGCCGAGCCCGGCACGCTGGCGAGCATCCGCCGGGCGGACCGTTCGCTGAGCGAGTACGACCGGGACGCCGACACCGGCACCGCTGACAGCCGCAACCAGCCGTCGCGGGACAGGAACCAGCCGCCCCGGGCGGCGCCGGGGGAGATGGTGTTCTGGTGGCAGTCGTTCCGTCGTCCCGAGGGCCAGGTGCCCGCCAGCAACCTGGTGGGGCGGATCCGCATTGTGCCGGTCTACCGGCGCAACGCGATCATGGTCATGGCGCCCGAAGGCTACAAGGAATCGATCCTGGAGCTGATCGGCAAGCTCGACGAACCCGGCCGCCAGGTGACCATCCGGGCGCAGATCGGGGAGATCCAGCACGACACGCAGACGACCCTGGGCCTGCGCCTGGCCACCGATCCGGGGCTGCTCAATCTCGGCGACACGGCCGTGGCGCTGAGCGGCAGCGCCGCCTATGAAGGCATCTTCGGCGAGACGCTCACCGTCAACGGGCGCACCAGCTTCTTCGCCCTGCTGAACCTGCTGCTGAAGGAGTTCGACATGAAGATCCTCCAGCAGCCGTCCGTGACCACCTGCGACAACGAGGCGGCTAACTTCTTCGTCGTCCAGGACGTGCCCACCTTGAAGGAATCGAGGGAATCGGCCGAGGGCACCACGACGGTCACCGCCATCGAGTACCGCGCGGTCGGCACGATGCTGCAGGTGCGCCCGCACATCACGCAGATGGGCAACGTGGACCTGGTGATCAACCTGGAGATCTCCCGCATCCTCCCGGGGGCGACGTTCTTCGGCAACCCGACCATCGACCGCCGCGAGGTCACCACGCACGTCGTCGTCGGGGACGGCCAGACCGTCATGCTCAGCGGGATCATCACGCAGGAGGACTTCGACGAGGTCCGCCGCTGGCCGCTCCTGGGCGACCTGCCCTTGTTGGGCAAGCTGTTTCGCAGCGTGGACACCGGTACGCGGAACCGGGAACTGGTGGTGTTCATCACGCCGTTCGTGCTCTCGAACGAAACGGGCGCCGACGCCCACGCCAATCGCGGGCGTCAGACGATCGAGCAGCTCGAGGCGGTCTTCAACGGCGCCGGCGCCGCCGAAGCCTCCCCGGCGCCGGCCGCCGCCTCGGCCTCGGCCGCCGGGGGTGGTCAATGATCCGACGTGGGATCCTGGCGGCCCTGATCGCCCTGGGCGGCTGCCTCGGCGGGACAAACGACCCGCCGGAGGCCGCGGGGCCGATTTCGCTGCACCGTTCGCCGTCGTTCGCCGTGCACGTGCAGGTGCAGGTCGCGCCGCTGGGGGAGGTGCCCAACAACGGCGTGCAACTGCCCGTGGCGGCCGGTGACGGCGCCCACCTGGCCTGGCTGGTCCGTCAGGGCCCACCGGTGGGGCCGGACGACCTGCTCGCCGGGCATCCCGACAGCGGCATGCGCCTGGAGATCCGACCCCTCACGCCGGAGGGCCGGCCCCGCGTCCTTTGTCCAGACGGGGCGTCGTGGCCGGCGTTTTCGGCGGATGGACGCTACCTGGCATGGGTGATCGACGAGGGTGACGGGCCCGAGCTGGCCCTCCACGATACCCGCGGCGGATGCACCGAGCGCAAGGCTGTCCCGTTCCGCCGGGTGATCATGCCGGTGCCGGCCTCCGACGGCGCCTCGATTGCCGCGATCGTCGAAGCGGACGGACAACCCGAGCGATGTCTGGCGGTCATCCCGTGGGCGGACGGCCCGCCCCAACTTGCCCCGGCCGCCCCCGGCGTGGGGCGGCTGAGCCCGGCGTGGACCGACGACGGGCGGATCGTCTACCTCGAAACCGACGGCGAGGGTGTCTACGCGGGCCACTGGCGGCCCGATCGGCTCGGGCCCGAACGGCTCGTGCCGCTGTCGATTCCGCCGACCGAGTTCGATCTGTTCCAGGCGCAGGTCGCGTGCGGGCGGCCGTTCAGTCGTGACGGGCGGCGAGTGCTGTATATGAGCGCCGACCTGGGAGGCCTCGTTGTGGTCGACCTCGGCAGCGGCCGGCGGGAAGCTCTCGTCGACGGCGCCACAGCCGCCTGCTGGTTCGGCGACGGCTTCGTCGCCGCCACCGCCGACCGGCTTGCCCTGCACACCGATCCTGACAGGCCGGCGGCCCTGGTCGTGCGCGGCCCGTGGATCCCGCTGGACAGCGCGGGCGACGTCTTGATCGCCCTGACGGAAGGACCCCACCGTGGCGTGTTCGGCTTGAGGCGGATCCGGGTGGCCGTGCAGCGTTAGGCCTTAGCGTCCGTGCGAGGCGTCGCCGCCGCCGTGGACGCCGCTATAGAAGAGCTTTCCGCCAATCGACTGCTTCACCACTTGTCCGCTCACATCGAGTTCCTCGACGTACTTGATTGCCTCGTTGCGATGCATGTTCAGGCCGTCGGCGATGTCGTCGAGGGAGCAGGGGCGTCGCTGGACCATCTCGAGGACGCTCTCGCGCCCGGCCTGGAACTGGCTTTGCGCGTGGACGCCGCGATAGTCGGCGATCACCTCGGCGGGCGGGTCGAAGCGGGCGGCCAGCTCGGCCATGCGCGGGCGGTCGACCATGACGGCGTAATCCTCGGCCGTCGGGCGCGTCGCGGTATTGAGCTGCACCCGGTCGGGTCCGATGCGGCGGACGCACTCGGCGATGCGGCGGACCTCCTCGTCGATGGCGGTGTGGCCGGCCAGCAGGAAGATTTCCAGCCAGCAGGCGCCGCGGTAGCCCGCGCGGAAGTCGATCAGCCCTTCGAGCATGGCCTCGAACGTGATGCTCTCGTGCGGGCGGTTGATGGCGTTGAACAGGGTGGCGTTTCCGGCATCGAGCGACGGGACGACCAGGTGCGCGTCGGCCAGTTGCCGGCGGACCTCCGCCTGCCACAGCAGCGATCCGTTGGTGAGGACGGCGACGGGCACGTCGGTCATGCCGCGGATGCCCGCGATCAGCTCGTCCAGGCGGGAGAACAGCGTCGGTTCCCCCGAGCCGCTCAGGGTGATGTAGTCCGGCTCGGTGGCGAGCTTGCCTTTCAGTTCGGCCAGCACCGCGTCCAGCGGGACCCATTCGCGGCGCTCGACGGTCTTGCGGGTCGTCCGGCCGAGCTGGCAGTAGATGCAGTCGTAGCTGCAGGTTTTGAACGGGACCAGGTCGACGCCCAGGGATCGCCCCAGTCGTCGTGACGGTACGGGCCCAAAGATGTATGCCATGATATCACCTCGATTCAGTCTGTCACGGCGTGTTCGGGCAGGGCGGCGGCGACCTGCTCGGCGACGGTCTGCCCCGACAGCAGCATGCCGCCGAAGATCGGGCCCATCCGCGGGCCGCCCTGGACGGCGCAGACGGTCATGCCCGTGGTCCACAGGCCGGCGTAGAGCTCGGTGACGTGGTCCACGACGAACCGCTCCCCGGCCGGGGCATCCATCGGACCTTCCCCGCGCACCGATCCGGCGGCCAGCAGGCCGCGGCGCTGCAGACAGTGGGCCAGGACGGCCTCGTGGCCGGTGGCGTCGACCGTCGCTGCGGTCGAAAACACGATCGGATCGATCGGCAGGCTGTCGCCGAGCATCGTGCGATTGCCGACCACGCCGGTGACGCGGCCGTCGCGGACGCAGAGATCCTCGGCCATCGTCAGGTTCAGCACGATTGCCCCGGCGCGGACCGCCTCGACGCACAGGGCCGACGCCAACTCCATCGCGTCGACGACGAACAGGTGCCCGACGGGACGGTGGCGGATACCGGCTTCGTCGAGGATGGAGACGGCCTCCGATTGGACGACCACCTCGTTCATGCCCATGCTCCCGCCCCAGATACCGCCGCCGGGGCTGAGCCGCTTCTCCAATACGACGACCCGCCGGCCCGCCCGGGCGAGCCGCCACGCCGCCACCAGGCCCGACGGCCCGGCGCCGACGATGACGACGTCGCTGCGCAGCGCCTTGGCGAACTTGGCGTAATAGCTGTCCAGAATCGTTTTCGATACGTCCGTTTCGGCGAAACCGTTCATAAACTCACCTTATCGTGTTACTCCACGGCCTGGGCCACGCAAGCGAGGGCCTGTTTGATATCCTTAATGAGCACGTCCGCCGGCTCGATGCCGATCGACAGGCGGACGGTGTTCCTGCGGACCCCGAACATCGTTCGTCGTTCGGGCGGCAGGTAGAGCATTGTCGTCAGATAGGGGATGCAGATCAACGATTCGGTCGCCCCGAGGCTGACGGCGTGATAGATCGTCTCCAGGGCTGCGATGAACCGCTTGGCGTCCTCCTCGTCGTCGCCCACGTCGAACGCGAGCATGGCGCCGAACCCGCGCCGCATCTGCCGTGCCGCCACCTCGTGGTTGGGGTGGCCCTCCAGTCCCGGATAGGACAGGCGGCCGATCTTGGGATGATCGGCGAGGAACTCGGCGACCTGCCGGGCCCCGTCGGCCATGGTCCGGGCACGGAGGTCGAACGTCTTGAGCCCGCGGTCGAGCAGGAAGGCCGAGTACGCATCGAGCGTGGTGCCGATGGCCTGGCGGGTGAACCAGAGCCGATTGTAGTGCTCCTTGGTCCCGGCGATCGCCCCGGCCATGAGGTCGTTATGGCCGCCGAGCGCCTTGGTGGCGCTGTGCACGACGAGGTCCGCCCCGAGCGTCAGCGGCTGCTGATGGTAGGGGGTGGCGAAGGTATTGTCGACGATGACCATGGCCTCGGTCGCGTCGGCTGCCCGGCGGACGGCGGCGATGTCGATGACCTTGCAGAGCGGGTTGCTGGGTGTTTCCAGGAAGATCATGCGGGTGTTGGGCCGGACGTGCTCGTCGATCCGCCCGGCGTCGTCGGCGTTGACCCAGGTGACCTCCACGCCGAGCCGTTCGAGGATGAGCGCGACCTTGTAGTTGGCCCCGTAGGTGTCGTGGAAGATCAGCAGGTGGTCGCCCGCCTTGAGGTAGGTCAGGTAGACCATGGTGCACGCGGCCATGCCGCTGGTGCAGACGACGCAGTCTTCCGCGCCCTCCAGGGCGGCGATTTGTCGTTCGACCTCGCGGACGGTGGGGTTGTCGTCGCGGTGGTAGGTGTAGCCGTCGATCTCGCCGTCGGTGATCTGGCGGAGCACCTCGAAGGAGAGGTACTCGTAGTTGACGGCGTTGACGATGGGCGTCACCATCGGCCGGTTGCCGTACGGGGTCAGGGGGTCTGGCGCCATGGTCCTGTCCGTTTCCTTTCCTGGTGTGTCCGTCTTCCGCCCGGGCGGGTGGGCCGGTCGTCTCGCATCCGGTTACCCGCCGGGGAAAATCATAGCCTCCGCGAACTCCATTTGGAAATCCCCATCCACGGACAATTCGATGTGTCGGACCCGCCGGGCGAGGGTTTCGCCGTGTTTGCGGGCCTGCAGCGACAGAATCGCCCACCGGGCGCCGGCCAGCGAGACGTTGCCCACGTAGCGGATCCGCTCGTGGTGCACGTCCGGCGGCAGCAGGCCGATCCGCTGGGCGTTGTCCCTGCGGATGAAGCCGCCGAAGCCCCCGGCGATCAGGACGGTCTCCAGGTCCGCCGGTTTCAGACCGACCCTCCGCAGGAGCATGGACACCCCGGCCCGTATGGCCCCGGAGCCCAACTGGAGCTCGCGGATGTCCCGCTGCGTCAGCGAGAGGGGTCTCCCGGTCGCCTGTCCAGTCGGTTCGGTCAGCACGAAGGCGTGTCCGTGGTCGTCGCTTCGCACCCGCCGAGCCAGAGCCGGTGACAGCCCCGCCGGCAGTTCATCGGCCTTCAGCAGTCGTCCCTCCGGTGAGACGATCCCCAGCCGCAGCAGTTCCGCCGCCAGATCGATCAGGCCGCTGCCGCAGATGCCGACCGGCGGCACATTGCCGATGACGCCGAGATGGACGTCCTCATCCAGCACGACCTTCTCGATCGCGCCGCGCGTGCCCCGCATGCCGCAACTGATCCTCGCGCCCTCGAAGGCCGGGCCGGCCGCGGTGGAGGCCGCCATCAAGTCGCCGTCATGGGCCAGGACGATCTCGCCGTTAGTGCCGATGTCCACCATCAGCACGGGGCCTTTCTGGGTGTCGATCCCGGTGGCCAGCATGCCGGCGACGGTATCGCCGCCGACGAATCCGCCGATGACCGGGAAGACGTAGCACATCGCCCGGCTGTTGATGGGGATGTTCATGTCGCGTGCGGCCAGGAGCACGCCCCGTCCGTAGGCGGGCGCAAAGGGAATCGCACCCAGGGCCGAGGGGTCCACGCCGCACAGCAGGTGCTGCATCGTCGTGTTGCCGGCGAAGGCGGCCTCGTAGACGGATCGGGTATCGATGTGGGCCTCATCGCAGAGGGCGTCGATCATTCCGCCGATCTCATGGACCATGGCGTCGCGCAGTTCGTCCAGGCAGTGGGGGCACGACGTCGAGTGCTCGATGCGGGACAGGACGTCGTCGCCGAAGCTCACCTGCGGATTCATCCGCGACACGACGGCCGCCTCCCTGCCGCTGCAGAGATCCAGCAGCGAGGCCACCATGGTGGTGGTGCCGATGTCGAAGGCCGCGCCGAAACATCGCGGCGTCGTGTCGCCTTCCTCCAGATCGATCAGCCGGTGGTCGGACAGCACCGCGGTTCCCGTGTACCGCTGTCGCCGCAGCCACGCGGGGGCGTGTCGAAGCATGCCCACGTCGACCTTGAACGGGCCGGTCTTCTCCTCCAGTCGCACCAGGTCCGGCCGCGGGTCTTCCAGCGTCGGCGCCGGCAGGTCGAAGTGGACCTTGCGCACGGCCGGCCGGACCTCCGCGGGGCCGCCCACGGTGGAATCGTGGGCGATCTGATGATAGCTGCCGAACAGCGATCCCGACGGCACATGGATCACCATGTTCGCGTTGACGAGGTTCCGGCAGGCCAGGCGCCAGCCGGCGTCAAGCTCGGCCCGCGTCAAGGCCTTCCGGTCCGCATCGGAGGCACTCGCCCGGCCGTGCGAGATCAGCACGCGGCACTTGCCGCAGGTTCCGGCCCCGCCGCACGGCGTGTCGATCACGAGGCCCGCGACGGCGGCCGCCTCCAGGATGGTGGTGCCGTCCAGGACCGAGACCGACCTGCCGTCGGGTTGAAAGGTTACTCTGTGTTGTTTATCCGACATGTGTGCTGTTTCCTTCCAGGGTGTCGGCCGACGGGCAGGCGTTGGACACCTTCATGACCAGCACGATCTGGTGGTCCTCGGCGGCCGCCTGGAAGGCCGCTGCCACGGCCGGGAAGACGACGTCCGCGTCGCCCGCGACGATACTGCTCATGGTCCCCGGTCGCACACTGACGCCGGCGGCTTTCAGTGTGTCGAGCACCCGCTCGATGGCGGGGCCGAGGTTCCTGACCCGCAGGGGATAGAGGCTGATTTCGGCTTGAATGTTCATAGGCGCACCTCGGCAACGATCAACGGCCCGTCGAGCTTCCGCTTCAGCCCCGCCGCCCATCGTCGGCGGTGGCCGGGAGGCGAGGAGGCGACCATGCGAAGGCGGCCCCGACCGCCCAGCAGACGCCGCAGGTCCTCGGGTGAGAGAAGGCGGCCCGAAGCGTACGGCTCCCTGCGTCGGTCGAGGCGATGCCGGTTCAACGGGGCCAGCCGGTTCAGGGCCCCGATCAGGAGACGGCCGCCGTGTTTCCCGCAACGGACCATCTCGTCAACGACCGCGTCCGGGTCGGGCACGAACGCCAGCGTCGCCATCGCGGCCACGACGTCGAAGGTGTCGTCGTCGAAGGGCAGCCGGCACGCGTCGGCTACCTCGAATGTGCACTCGGGCACCGTCGAGCGGGCCACCTCGATCATCGGCGCCGCGACATCCACGCCGGTGACCCGGTAGCCCATTTCCGCGAAAAACGCGCTCCAGTGCCCCGTGCCGCACCCGACGTCCAGCAATGTCTGGTTCGGCAACGCCGGCGGGAGAAACCGTCGGACGTCGCGCTTCTGCACCTGGTCGTGGATCCGCCCGGCCGGGGTGTCGTACCATCGATCGTATTGATCCGCCAGCGGGGAGAAGTCGAATCGGCTTCCGCCCTGCCGGGTTGTCTCTTCCACCATGGCCTACCGCTCATCCTTGTTGGGCCCCAGACTGTCGCCATCGCGCGTCGGCTTGCGCGCGCTTCAAAGCCGCCTTGGGGGAGCCCACCGGCCCCAAGCCCAGCCGGCGATCCCTTGGCCTGGCCGCATCCTCAGGCATACTTGCTGTCCGCGAGGTTAAGCTGGTGGTTCACGACGGCCCAGACGTTCCGGATGTCCGCCGCGGAGCGGTCCGTTTGGTATTCCACAATCGCCTGCTTGTGGATCTGTGCCGTGGTGACGGCCTGGTCGTATCGCACGCGTCCGGCCGCCGCCAGGCCGCGCTTGGCGGCAACGTGTTCAATCTCGGTCGTGATCTGCGGATTCAGGTCCCATTTGTTGATGCAGACCATCGCCGGAATGCCGAAGTGCAGGGCCACATCCGCCACGCGGCCGAGATCGTGCAGACCGCTGAGCGTCGGCTCCGTGACGATCAGCACCAGGTCGGCCCCGGTGATCGAAGCGATGACCGGGCAACCGATTCCCGGGGATCCGTCGATGAGGACCAGCTTTTTCCCGCGCTGCCGCGCGAGGGCGCCGGCTTCCTGTCGCACCGTGCTGACCAGCTTGCCGGAGTTCTCTTCGGCGATGCCCATCGCCGCGTGCACCATGGGCCCGTGACGGGTGTCGGAGACGTACCATTGCCCGTTGATCACCGGACCGAATTCGATGGCCTTTCGCGGACAAAACCACGCACAGACCCCGCAGCCTTCGCAGGCGATCGGGTCAACACGGTAGGTCGTGTTCACCCACGCGTTGCCGGGGCCGTCGAGGACGATGGCGTCGAAGCGGCAGAGTTGCCCGCAGAGGCCGCACGCCGTGCATTGATCGGGATTGATCCGCGCCCGCTTGCCGCCGGAGAAATCCTCGCGACGGAGGATCTCCGGCTGCAGGATCAGGTGCAGGTCGGCCGCGTCGACGTCACAGTCGGCCAGGACCACGCTGTCGGCCAGTGCGGCAAACGAGGCGACGATGGACGTCTTGCCCGTTCCGCCCTTGCCGCTGATAACCACCAGTTCTTTTGGCTTGGACTCCATGATCGGTGACGATCACCCCGATGCACCCTGCTTACCATCGGCGCCCAGGGTGCGGATGGCGGCGTCGATGCTCTCGGCCGAGGGGGCCTGGATCTCGCCGATGGCGGCGAGGGTCCGTTCGTTGACCTTCTTTTCCTTCTGGAAGAAACGGACCATGCGTTCCATGAACGCCGATTGCTCCTGCGGGTCGTCAAAATGCTCCAGCAGCCTGCCGACCCATCGGAGGTTCTCGGCGACCTCCTGGGGTACGCGCTCGCTATCGTGGCGCACGGCCTGCCGGGGGCACACATCGTGGCAGCGGCCGCACCGAATGCATTCGACCTCGTCAATCTCCGCGGCGCCTTCGTCATTCAAGGCGATGGCGTCGACGGGACAGATCCTGATGCACAGACGGCAGCCCGTGCACATGTCCTGTTGAATCCATGGCATGATGGTTTACTCCTGTGAGCGCAGACGGGCGGAATGGTTCTCCAGAATCTGTCGCTCCTCGGGTGTCGAACAGAATGTTTCCATGGCCAACGTCCGCTTCCAGCGGCGGAGGCCGGGGATCCCTTGGCACTGAGACGGATGGCAGGCGCAGTAGACCATATACCCACCGCTGAGGTTCCGGACGTCATGGCCGGCTTGCCGGAGGATCCGGCAGGCGTAATAGCTGCGGATGCCGGTCAGGCAATAGACCAGGACCGGTCGCTCGCGCGGGACCTCTTCCAGCCGGCCGCGAAGGTCGTCGATGGGGATGTTCACGGCGCCGTCGATATGGCCGCGATGAAACTCCGCCTGCGTGCGGACGTCCAGCAGCACGCCGCCGTTGGCGCCGAGGTGTTCCAGCGCGTCGACGTGGGCGGGTCGCACGTCGCCGACGAGAATATTCTCGCTGACGTAACCGGCCAGGTTGATGGCATCCTTGCCCGTGCCGAACTGGGGGGCGTACGACAGCTCGATGGCGGCGAGGTCCGAAACGGTCAGCCCCGCGTAGAGGGCGGTCGCCAGGATGTCGATGCGTTTGTCCACCCCGTCGATGCCGACGATCTGGGCCCCCAGCAGGCGGCCGCTGTCGGGCTCGAACAGCAGCTTCATGACCATCGGCACCGCGCCGGGGTAGTACCCCGCATGGGACGCCGGATGCGTGTAGGATTTTTCGTACGCCAGCGACCTGGCCTGGAGCATCCGCTCGTTGGCCCCCGTGGCGGCGGCCGCCAGGTCGAACACCCGGACGATGCCCGTCCCATAGGCGCCCGGGTAACGGACCTCCTTGCCGCAGAGGTGGTCGGCGACGAGGCGGCCCTGGCGGTTGGCCAGGTTCGCCAGCGGGATCAGTCGCGGCTCCTGGAGGAGTCGATCCTCGACCTCGATCGCATCGCCGATGGCGTAGATGGCCGGGTCGCTGGTTTGGAACTGGGCGTTGACGGCGATCCCGCCGCGCGGACCCATCTCCAGGTTCGCCGCTCGCGCCAGATCGGATTCCGGCCGGACGCCGATGGCGCAGATGACCATGTCGCAGGGGATCTCTCGCCCACCCCCGCTGCGAACGAGCAGCCGGCCGTCCGGGGCGGTGTCGCATTGCTCCAACGGGCTGTTGAGCAGGAGCTGGACGCCCTGGAAGCGCAGGTGCTGGTGGAGCCACTCGGCCATCTCGCGGTCCAGCCAGGGCATGACCTGATCGGCCAGTTCCACCAGCCAAACGCGAAGGCCGAGATGGACGAGGTTCTCCGTCATCTCCAGCCCGATGGCCCCGCCGCCGACCACCACGGCCGCGCGGGGGTCGTTCCGTTCGACGAACCGGCGGATCCGCTCGGCGTCGGGCACGGTCCGCAGGCAGAACACCCGCGGATCGTCCATGCCGGGCAGCGGGGGCTTGATCGGCTGGGCGCCGGGCGACAGGACGAGGGCATCATAGGGCTGGCGATAGGTTCGCCCCTCGTGGTGATCGCGCACCTCGACGGTCTTGCCGGGGCGGTCGATGGAGATCACCTCGTGCCGTGTGCGGACGTCGATCCCGAACCGTTTGCGCAGCCGCTCCGGCGAGGTGACCAGCAGCTTCTCGCGGCTGGCGATCTCCCCGCTGACGAAGTAAGGCAGGCCGCAATTGGCGAACGAGATGTACTCCCCGCGCTCCAACATGATGATGGTGGCGTTCTCATCGAGCCGCCGGGCCCGAGCCGCGCACGAGGCGCCGCCGGCAACGCCTCCGACGATGACGACTGTCCGATTCATAGGCCTGGGTCTCCGCTTGGGATGATTTGCGCGGCGTGCTCCCGTCCGCCGGGCGCGCCGGTGGACGGAGCGCGAAACCCCCGCGCCCAAAGGATCTGGCCGCCTTCGATCAGGCGGCCTTGCACCTGTTGGAAATGGGCCTTGCCGAGCAAGGCCTTGACTTCGCCGATCGTGTAGTAGCGCTCGTGCCAGAGTTGCTGGGCGAGCGAGTCGCGGGGGAAGTCCACGATGAACATCTCCCCCCCCGGCCGCAGCACCCGGTGGGCCTCGCGAAGGATCGCCTCAGGAGCGGCCATCTCGTGAAGGGCGAACATGCTGACCACCGCATCGACCGAGCCGTCCTGGGCGAACGTCAAGGCCGCGGCATCCTGCTTCAGGCAGTGATAGCCCCCCTCGTCTCCCGCCTCGTGCCGGGGAGGGAAGCTCCCGTCGGAGATGTCGACGCCGACGACCACCTGGTCGTAGGTGGCGGCCAGGTAGCGAACGAGGTCGCATCCGCCGCAGCCGAGGTCGAGGATCCGGTGCGCCAGGCGCAGCTCGCGCCCGATCCGCCGGTGAAGCCGGGGCGTGATTTGCGCGTAGTAGGTTTCGGCCGTGGTGGGGGTCATGTCATGAAAGGGGGCATGTGCCCGTCGGGCAGCTCGACGAGCCGGTCTTGCCCGATTGGGGGGCGAAGGTCGAGAAGACCTTCGCCGTCTCCGTCGAGCCGCACTTCTCGCAGGCGTGCGGGAATTTCGCCACCGCCTTCTCGAGGAACGACGTCACGTGTCCGCAGTTCTGGCAACGGTACTCGAAGATCGGCATCGCTTGTCTCCTGTCATCAGGTATCGAAAAATGATTCCCGCCACCAGCACCAGTAGCCCCACGCGCTGTCCCGCCGATACTTGCCCGCCGTCTGCTCGTCGGGCGGGTTGTCCAGTTCATCCAGGGCGGCACAGGTCTCGCCCTCGGTGAGGTACTTGTAGGCACAGCACGCCAGGTGGAACCGCCGCGCCGCTTCGTCGTCGCCGCGATTCACGTCGGGGTGGTGGTGGAGGGTAATCTGTCGGAAGGCCCGGTGGATCGCCTGCTTGTCGGCCGTCTCCGCGACGCCGAGCAGGGCCCGGGCCTTCCGCTCGCGCGCCTGGCGCAGGGCGGTTTCCGCTTGCCAGTCCTTAGCCGGCATGGGCGGTCCTCCTGTCCAGGAGCCGCTCGAGCAGGTCGCTGTAGAGCTGGCGGTAGGCGTCGACGGCGTCGCAGGCCATTTCCCCGCGGGAGTAGGCTTCGGCGACGCGACGGTCGTCGGGGATCTCGGCCAGCACGTCGATCCCTTCTTGGGCACAATAGGTCGTCGTCGCGTCGTCGCCGATGTCGGCGCGATTGATCACGACGGCAAAGGGCAGGGCCAGGGCGCGGACCATGGCGACGGCGAGCTTGAGGTCGTGCAGCCCGAAGGGCGTCGGCTCGGTCACCAGCAGCACGAGGTCGCTGCCGCGGACGCTCTCGATCACCGGGCAGGAGGTGCCCGGGGGGGAGTCGAGGATCGTGACGTCCACGTCGGGCGCGGCGGTTTTGACGGCGGCGATGACCGGCGGGCTCATCGCCTCGCCGATGTTGAGCAGCCCGCCGACGCAGTGCACGCCGTCGGCGGTGCCCAGGTCGACCTGGCCGGTCTGGCGGTGCGATTCGGTGATCGCCCCGGTCGGGCAGACCTGCCAGCAGCCACCGCAGCCGTGGCACAGTTCGTGGAACAGCAGCACCTTCTTGTTCATGACCACGATCGCGCTGAACTGGCAGATCCGGCCGCACTGGCCGCACCCGTTGCATGCATCGAGGTCGACGGCGGGGACGCTCACGTTCACCGGCCGCGTCTCGTGGATCGTCGGCTTGAGGAACAGGAAGCCGTTGGGCTCTTCGACGTCACAGTCCAGGTAGGCGGCGCTGTGCCCGGCCCGTGCGGCGGTGACGGCCAGGTTGGTCGCCACGGTCGTTTTGCCGGTTCCACCCTTGCCGCTCGACACGGCGATCTTCATGCCGCACATCCTCTCATGTCCTGGCGAACAGCAGCGGAAAGACGATATCGCTCGTACAGCAGGGCACCCAGACCGCCAGGAACAGGAACGCCCCGATCAGGATGGCCATCGCGGCGCTGACGTCGGTGCCCATGGCCATCGTGATGTGGAACAGCGACGCCCAGGTGCTCAACAGGACGTGCGCGGCATGGGGGAACTTCGTGTGGGGCCGGAAATAGGCCAGCAGGACCCCGAGCAGCGCCAGCGGGTTCACCAGCCACCACTTCTCGATCACGCCGAGGTGAATGCCCCGGTTGGGCAGCCTCAGCAGCACTTCGCCCACGTAGGGGATGAGGCTGTCGCTCAGCGTGGCGATGCCGACGGCGCCGATGTAGCCGATCACGAGCGTCTTCCAGAAGGTCCCGGCGCTGTGCAGCCGGTACATGCCGGCCGTCACCAGCGCGCTGAGCACGACATGCAGCGGGTGGAACGTCCAGAACAGCATCGAGGACGTCGCCGGCGGGACGCGAAGCTGGATAACCAGCGCCATGATCACGATCCCGGTCATGGCCCCGAAGGCGGTGAACGGGGCGTGGATCCTCAACTCGTCGACGATAGTGTGCATCCGCATGCGTTGTGGCCTCCAACTCCGGTGGCGGCGGTTGCACCCCCGGCGCACGACACTTCAGGCGGATCGTCTCCACGGTGGCGTCCTACGGCTTGTCCTGTTCAAGCTGTTCGATGCGCTGCTGGATCTGGCGCATCTGCTCGGCGAGGAACTCGGCCTGCTGCTTGAGGGTGTCCAGTTCGTCGCCGCCGGCCGGCGGGGGCGCCGCGGGGCCGCCGGCCATCATGCCGCGACCTCGCCCCATGCCCATGCCGCCGCCCATGCCCATCCCGCGACCCATCCCGCGACCCATGCCCATGCCGCGGCCCATGCCCATACCCATGCCCATGTCCGCCCCGCCGAACGCGGCGCCGGTGCCGTAGTGGCCCGGCACGTTGGGACCCTCCGACCCGCCGAGGCGGCCGGCCTTGAACTGGTCGATCACCTCGCGGACCGTCCCGGAGCAGCCGATGATGACGGTGATGCCGCCCGCGGCGAGCGTCTGGTGCGCGTTGGGACCGCAGTTGCCCGTCAGGACATGCCGGACGCCCCTGTCGGCCATGAGTTGGGCCGACTGGATGCCGGCGCCGCTGCCCTGGGTGAGACTGGGGTTCTCGACCGCCTCGACACTCAGGTCGTCGGTTTCAACGATGAGGAAATACGGACACCGGCCGAAGCGGGGATCGACGCTCGCATCGAGGTCCGGCCCCGTGGCCGTGATCGCGATTTTCATGCTTATACTTTCTCTTGTTGGGCGAAGAACGCCGGGGCGGGCATTGCCCGCGACCCCGGCGTCCCGCGCGCATGGACCGAACTGCGAAGGTCAGGCGCCCGTACAGGCCGTCAGCCCTGGTTGGCCTTGGCTTCGAGTTCCCCGATCCGCTTGCGGATGCCGTCCAGGGCGTCCTCGAAGTATTCGGCCTGACCCTTGAGCGCGTCGAGCTCCTGCTGGGCGCTCGGGGCCGCGCCGTAGCCGTAGGGCGCGACCGGGGCGGCCCCGGCGTAGGGCGGCCAGCCCGTCGCGGCCCGCTGCCAGCCGGTCAGGCCGGTGGCGTAGTAACGGTTCCGCCAGCCCCAGCCTCCGCCGCCGCCGCGACCCCAGCCCCAGAAGCCTCGACCCCCGCCGAAGCTCGTGTAACCGGGCGCCGGGTAGCCGGCGCAGTATCCCGCGGCACGTCCTGTCATCGGGCCCATTCCCGCCGGGCCTGTTCCATCTCCACCTGGCATGGGTGAACTCCTTCCTGCATGTGAGAGGTTGGGGTCAACCTCGGGTCATTTTCGTTCCGCACTTCGGGCAGGCTTTCTGGTTGCACGGCTGGCCCGGTGCGTGGGACGCCCGGTGTCCGCACTTCGGGCAGACACACTGGCCGCCCGGGCCGGCCGAAAAGGGCCCGCCCATCCTGCCTCGTCCTCGTCCGCCCCCCTGGGGCGGCCCTGCTCCATCGCCTCTGGGCATGGATCACCGTCCTTTCACGTTATCCTGTTCTGCGGCCCCGGCTTACCAGCCGAGTCACCGCCGTCCCCGGCCGCCGCCGCGGCCGAAGCCCCGGCCGCCGCCGCGTCCAAACCCGCGGCCGAAGCCCATCATGGGGACCCGTCCGCGGCCGAAGAAGCCCAAGGGACGGAATCTCGAAAGAAAGCCTCCGATCCCCGACCGGTTGGCATAGCCGGGTGCGTTGGATCCGGCGCAGAAGCCCGCGCCACGTCCGGTCATCGGACCCTGACCCGCAGGGCCTGTTCTATCACCTGCCGGCATCGTATCCACCTCCTTGCTAAGTTTCTCGATTCGCGGTCGTGCTGACCTTATTGTCTGTTCTCAGGCCTCAACGGTCCCCGCGTCCGCGTTGGGCGCGGAACCGCCGGCGCCGCCCGCAGCAGCCCGGCATCAGGAAGGCGTCGGGCCGCAGTTGGCCGCGAGCGAAGGCGGCGAGCACCTGTTCGACCTCGCCGCAGGTCTGGCCGATCACATCGATGCCCGCCGTCGACAGGGCCATCTCCAGCGGTCGGGAGATCGCCCCGCAGATCAGCACGTCGGCGCCGGTCTCGGCCAGGCGAGCCGCCCGACGCTGCAAATCTTCGCAGTTAAAGGCGACATCGCGGCGCGCCTGTTCGACCCCGTCACGGAGTTCGACGACCAGCACACTGCCGGCGACGTCGAACACGGGACTGATCCGGCCTCGCCAGTGAGGTATCGCAACCTTCATCTCGGGAGTATCCGCTTCAAATCCCGTGCCACAGTGCGGCCTATCGATGCATCTGCTTGAAAGTGATAGGGTTGTGAAAACCGACGGCCTCAGCCTCGGCACCTAATCGTTCACTATGACAGGTTGTGGACCTGCCAATCGTTCAAGATGCGCGACCGTGGTGCCCCGGCCAACGGCCTATCTTAACGGGCCGTCCGGCAGGGGGCGAGGACCACCCCGCGCGGGGTCGGGAACGCAGGCGCAACGCAGGTTGACGTTTCCTCGCGATTTAGGTACTCTCGACCGCGTTGGCGCACGGCGTGCCCATGTGGCCGGCACGACCCACCCTTGCCCATTGCGGTGGCGATTCGTAGGACATGCGTATGTTCATGAACCCCAGGCATCTGTTTCCGCTGGCGGTGCTGTGCTGCGCCGTCGGTCTCCTCGCGTCGGCCGGCGCGGTCGGCGAGGTGCTGCTGGACAGGACCAGCCCCTGGCGGATGCACCACGAGCTGCGGCCGCCGGTGATCGGCACGGCCGGCAACGTCGAACCGATCAGGATGCCCCAGCCGTGGATGAACCTCGCCACGGCGCCGCCGCCGGGCGACTGGACGCGGCCGGACTACGACGACGGCGACTGGTACCGGGGCCCGGCGGACCGCTCGTGCAGGACGTCGAGCCTCGCGCGCCTCCGCCTGCGCGGCTACTTCACCGTCGCCGACCCGGCCGCGACGCCCGCCCCGCGCCTGACGGTGGCCTATCACGGCGGGGCGGTCGTCTATCTCAACGGACGCGAGATCGCCCGGGCCCACCTGCCCGCAGGGCCGCTGGGCGACGACGCGCTCGCCGAGGCCTACCCGCCCGAGGCGTTCGTCACGCAGACGGGCGAGCCGCTGGCCTGGCGACCCTACGACATGGCCCGCCGCCGGCCGTCGGACCCGCCGTCGCCCGACGCGATCGAGCGGATGAAACGCCGCCGCCGTCAAATCGCCGACCTCGCCCTGCCCGCCGGCGCCCTCCGTCGCGGCAGGAACGTCCTGGCGATCGAGCTCGTGCGCGCCCCCTACGACCCCGTCCTGCCGGACGGCGAGGGGTCGTTCCCCTACGAACTGGTGTGGGACACGTGCACGCTGCTGGATGTCTCGCTGACCGCCGACGACGCCGCGGGCGGCCGAGCGGAAGGCCTGCACGTCTGGAACAGCGACCCGTGGATCCGCAGCGACGACCGCGACGTCGCCAACCCCGCCGAACCCCTGCGGCCCGTCCGCATCGCCGGCGCGCGGAACGGGGCGTTCAACGGCAAGGTCGTCGCCGGCTCGGCCCGTGCCCTCCGCGGCCTTCACGCGACGGCGACCGACCTGCACGGCGACGGCGGACGCATCGCCGCCGAGGCCGTGCAGATCCGCTACGCACTGCCGTGGGGCAGCCGCCAGACCCGCGACAATACCTACCACCGAAAGCAGATCCCCGCCCCGACGGCCGGACGGCTGCTGTCGGCACTGGCGGACCGGCCGCCGGAGGTCGTCGAACCCGCCGACGGCCGCGCGGTGGCGCCCGTGTGGATCACCGTCCACGTGCCCGCCGACGCCGCCGCCGGCCGCTACGAGGGCGAACTGACCGTCGAAGCCGCCGGCGAGACGGCCGTCCGCGTGCCGGTCGAGCTCACCGTCGCCGACTGGACGCTGCCCGATCCGCAGGACTACCGCACGTGGGTCGAGATGATCCAGTCGCCGGCGACGCTCGAGGCCGAGTACGAGGTCCCGCGATGGTCGGAGGCGCACTGGGCGTTGATCGGCCAGTCGCTGGAACTGCTTCGCGGGGTCGGCAGCCGCGTCATCTACGTGCCGCTCATCCGCCAGACCAACCTGGGCAACGCCGAGTCGATGGTCCGCTGGATCGACGGCGAGGGACCGCCGGCGTTCGATTTCTCCGTCATGGACCGCTACCTCGACCTCGCCGAGCGCCGCTGCGGGACGCCGAAGATCGTCGTGTTCTACGTCTGGGACGTCTTCCTCGTGCCCCGCGAGGGCGGCCGTCAGTCCGGCGGGACCGGCGGCCACCGGCGGATGGTCGACTACATCGACGCCAACGACGGCGTGCGGGGCCTGCGGCCGACGGTCACGACCGTCGACGCGGCCGGCCGCACCGTCGGCGAGCGGGACCTGCCCGCCTACACCGACCCGGCCGGCGCGGCGGCCTGGCGGGCGCTGTTCGCCGAGCTCCGCGCGCGGATGCGCCGCAGGGGCCTGGAAGAGGCGATGATGCTCGGGATGGTCACCGACGCGCGACCCACACCCGAGGAGGTGGCCTTCTTCCACGATGTCAGCGGCGGCCTGCCGTGGGTCTCGCATGGGCACGGCGGTTTCGCCCCCGATCAGAAGCTGCACGGCCTGGCGCCGATCGGCTACCAGGCGTGCGTGTGGCACACGAAATTCACCGACGGCGTGCACACCCACGGGAAGACCTGGGCCGAGCCGCTGGCCGGCTGGAACCAGGCGCAGTTGACCGTCGCCTTCGAACGCAACACCGCCCTCGACACCTACCCGCTGACCCGCTGGCGCCAGTTTGCCGCGACCAACATCACCGGCGGCCAGCGCGGCGTCGGCCGCCTGGGGGCCGATTTCTGGCCCGTGATCATCGACTCGCGCGGCCGGCGTCGCGGGCGGATCTACCAGCGCTACCCCCAGAGCCTGTGGATGAACCTCAACATCACCAGCGCCCTGCTCGCCCCCGGTCCCGACGGGCCCGTCGCGACCGACCGCCTGGAGGCGGTCCGCGAGGGCGTCCAGGAGTGCGAGGCGAGGATCCGCATCGAACAGGCCCTGCTCGACCCGGGCAGCCGCCGCCGGCTCGGCGACGACCTGGCCGGTCGCTGCGAGCAGGTGCTCCGCCGGCGGTGGGTGATCCTCTACAAGAGCCTCAGCAACCTGCAGATGTGCGGGCCCGGCTGGAGCAACGCGCTGGGCTGGCGCTGGTCGCCGGGCGTGGCGGGGCACACGTGGTACATCTCCAGCGGCTGGCGTGACCGCGCGGGCGAGCTGTTCGACCTCGCCGGCGAGGTCAGCCGCCGACTGGCCCCGAAGCGGTAGGATCGCGAAGGAGCATTGATGCGCGTTTCATCGACGAAAATGACGGCCCTGGCCGCGGTGGTCCTGCTCGCCCTCGCGGCCGGCGCCGCGGCGGCCGACGAGGCCCCACGCACCGTCGTGCTCGATACGACGAGCTTCTGGCGGATCCACCAGATGCTCGCGCCGCCCGTGATCGACCTGGACGGGGAGCCCGAGCCGATCCTGCTGCCGCAGCGGTGGCTGCGGTGGCACACGCCCGAGCCGCCGGCCGACTGGACGCGGCCGGACTTCGACGACGCGACCTGGCTGCGCTCGACGGCCCTGGCGCCCGGGCGCAGCCCCTACGTCGCCCGCCTGCGGCTGCGCGGCCGGTTCACCGTGGACCAGCCGCGCCGCGTCGCGGACCTGCGACTGTCGCTGGCATTCCACGGCGGGGCCGTCGTCTACCTCAACGGCGTCGAGGTCGCCCGCCGCCACCTGCCCGACGGGCCGCTCACGGCCGAGACGCTCGCCGAGGGCTACCCCCGCGAGGTGTTCGTCAATGCCGACGACGCGCTGCTGGTGTGGGACCGCCGCCACGTCAAGCCCGGCGGCGACGACGGGCGCCGGATCGACCTGCGGGTCCGCCGCCTCGACGACGTCGTCCTCCCGGCCGAACGGCTGCGGGAGGGGGTGAACGTCCTGGCCGTCGAACTCGTCCGCGCCCCGTACCACCGCGTGGTCGAGGCCAGGAAGGTCACCGACCGCTCCAGCCGGTTTCCCACGCCCTACGACGTGCCCTTCAATACGTGCCAACTGTGGCGTGTGAGCCTGACGGCGCCGGCGTCGGCGGGCCTCGCGACCCAGGCGGTACGGCCGGAGGGGCTGCAACTGTGGAACAGCGACCCGATGCAGTCGGACTTCGACCTGGACTTCGCCGCTGAGGCCGAGCCGCTCCGTCCGGTCGCCATGGCCGCGCCCCGCAACGGCGTGGCGTGCGGGAAGGTCGTCGTCGGCTGCGACGACCCGATGACCGGCCTGGCCGCCACCTGCAGCGACCTGGCCGGACCGGCGGGGGCAACGATCCCCGCGTCGGCCGTGACGATCCGCTACGCCGAGCCGTGGGGCTACGAGCAGGGCGTCGACGGGCTGCCGCACAACCGCTACCTTCGCCGCCCGCGGCTGCTGGGGGCGCTGGCCGAACGTCCGCGGGAGGTCTACCCGGTGCGGCAGGTCGAGCGCGGCCGTCACGATCTTGAACTGCCCGGCGCGCCCGAGCCGGTCTTCGGGGCGGTCGTGCCCGTCTGGCTGACCGTCCGCGTGCCCGCCGACGCCGCCCCGGGCCGCTACAGCGGCCGCGTGACCGTCGCGGCCGCCCGCCACGAGCCGCTCACCGCCGCCGTGGCGGTCGACGTGATCGACTGGCGGCTACCCGACCCGGGCGAGTTCCGAACGTGGGTCGAGCTGCTCCAGTTCCCCGACACGCTGAGCCTCCAGTACGACGTGGCGCCGTGGAGCGACGAGCATTTCGAGCTGATCGGCCGGTCGTTCGACCACATGGCCGCCGTCGGCAGCCGCGTCGTCTACGTGCCGCTGATCGCCGAGACGAACTTCGGCAACGCCGAGTCGATGGTCCGCTGGATCGACAAGGGCGACGGGACGGTCGCGTTCGATTTCACGCCGATGGACCGCTACCTCGACGTCGCCGACGAGCACCTCGGAGGGCCCGCCCTGGTCGTCTTCCAGGTGTGGGACGTCTACGTCGGCGCCAAGTCGAAGGCCGGCTCGGCCCGCGGCGGCGAGGCCCGCGCGCTGGAGTATCTCCAGAAGCGCGGCGCCGAGCTGGGCGACGGGCCGATCGTCACCTTCGTCGACCCGGCCACGGGCCGGACCGCCAACCGCGAGATGCCCGCCGTGACCGACCCGCAGGCGCGGCAGGCGTGGGCGGCGCTGTTCGACCAACTCCACGAACGCCTCGAACGCCGCCGCCTCGCCGACGCGGCCGCCCTGGGCTGCCTGACCGACGCGGTGCCCACGAAGGCCGAGGGCGAGGCTCTCGCCGAGATCACCGGTCGGCTGCCCTGGGTCGGCCACTCCCACCACGGGTTCAACCACCGCCCGGGCGTCCGCCTGCACGGGGCGGCACCGATCTGCTACGAGACGCGGGTGTGGCACACCTACTTCTCCTGCGACCCGGACAACCGCATGTACGGGTGGCGCAACCCGTTCCGCATCGCCTACTACGAGCGGACCCGCAGCCTGATCCAGTTCCCGCCCACCAAGTGGCGCCACCTGCCGGAACTGGCCATCACGGGCCGGCAGCGCGGCGTCGGGCGGATCGGGGCGGATTACTGGGACGTCCTCACCGACGCCCGCGGCCGTCCGGCCGGGCCGATCTCCCGCCGCTATCCCCACAGCTCCTGGCGGAACCTCGACCTGTACACCTCCCTGCTGGCGCCGGGCGACGACGGGCCGGTGGCCACGACGCGCCTCGAAGCGCTCCGCCAGGGCGTCCAGGTGTGCGAAGCGCGGATCTTCCTGGAAGCCATTCTCACCGACGCCGACCGGCGGGCGCGGCTGGGCGACCAGCTGGCCGAGCGGGCCCAGCGGGTGCTGGACGAGCGGCTGCTGTACGTGTATACCAGCCAGAGCAATCTGCAGTTGACCGGTCCGGAATACCTGTACGCCGACCAGTGGCGCTCGCGGGCCGGGATCAACGGACACTACTGGTTCTGCGCCTCCGGGTATCATCAACGGACGCGGGAGCTGTTCGAACTCGCCGGCGCCGCCGCCCGGCGGCTGGAGGAAACGCCGTGACTGTATTCCACCCGGAACGATGCGTGCCGATCGCGGCAGTGACCGCCCTGGTGCTGATGGGGTGGTCGGCCCCGGCGGCCGACGCCTTCATCAACCCGAGCTTCACGCCGGTCGACCTGGTCGCCCAGTCCGACGTGATCGTCCACATCCGCTTCGAGCGGGTCGACGACGACGGCACGGCCGTCGCGAAGGTCGTGGAGGTGTTCAAGGGAAGCGAGATGGCCGCCGGCGACGAGGTGCGCTTCGCCCTGCTGGCCGGGGCGTTCGAGGCCCAGGGCCGCGAGGTGATGGGGGTGATCCGCTCCGGGCAGACCGACGGGCTGATGTTCATCGGCCTGCTGCCGTCGCTGAAGGAGGGCGGCGGCATTATGGACGACGGCGAGGCGCGGCAGGCGTTCCTGCACCTGGGCGGGCCGGGGGCGTTCTCGGCCAAGCAGTGGGTGGTGCTGGAGGCGTGGGAAGACGGCTGGGACATGATCGAGTCCCGCTCGTTCCTGCTGGGCACGTGGGCCGGCGGGACGGACATGCTCATGCGGGCCGTCCGCTACATCCTCGCCGACCCCGCCGCCGTCGTGCCGATCGCCGTGGGCGTCGAGTGGGACGAGCCCGTCGCCGTCGGCAAGCTCGATGGCACCGTCCGCCAGGTGGCCGCGATCGACCTGGAGGGCGACGGGCGGTGCGAGCTGTTCGTCGCCTCCGACGCGGGCGACCGTGTGTACCGCTTCGTCGAGGGCAAACCCGTCGATATCACCGCCGAGTTGCACCTGACCACGCGCTCGCGGATGGCCGTCTGGTCCGATTTCGACGGCGACGGCATGGCGGACCTGCTCAGCTACGACGGGACGACGTTCACGTTGCACCTGGTCGGTTCCCCGGTCGGGGGTGTGAAGCTGTCGCTGACCCTCACGGTGAAGGATGCGAATGCTGACGCGCCGGGCGCCGTCGCGGCCGACCCGCCGGCGTGCCTGGGGCTGGACGCGATGGATGCCGGCGGATCGGCCCTGCTGGTCAGCACAACGCGGGGGCCTCTCGCAGTCAAGTTCGGCGTCGAAAGGCTCATCGGCGGGATGACCCTCGAAGAGCTCCCCTCGGGCCAATCGTCCGCGCCCAGGCCCGAGGGTCTGTCCAGGTGCCTGGTGGGCGACCTCGACGCCGACGGCCACGTCGACGTCCTCCAGCCGCACGCGCGGGGCAGCCTGCTGTGGCGGGGCACCGGGCCGGGCAAGTGGGCCGAGCCCGTCGACGTCGACGTCTTCTGCGGCACCGGCCGCCACGGCGCCCACCTGGCCGACCTGGACCAGGACGGCACGCTGGACGTGATGGTCGCCGCCGAGGACTTTTGCCGTCTCTGGCACAACGAGGGCAAGGGCCGGTTCGTCGAGCGCCTCGAGCTGTCCGGGGAGATCGGCTACATCCCCAAGGCCGGCGCGGTCGCCTGCGAGACGGCCGACGTCAACAACGACGGGCTCCAGGACGTGCTGATCGTCTACCCCGGGACGATGAACCCCCAACTGTTCTTCAATCGCGGCTACCGCAGCTTCGGCCACGGGCGGGAGCTGGACCTGTCGCTCGACCCGGCGCCCGTGGCGGCGTGCCTGGGCGAGTTCACCGGCGACGGCGCCGTCGACCTGGCCGTCGCCGACGGCGACGGGACGATCCGCCTGTTCCCACGAAAAGTCGATGACGATCCGCCCCTGGCGGCCGTCGTGTCGTTGGCGGCCGACGCGGGCACGGCGGGCCCGGTGACCGTCACGGCCGAAAGCGAGGCCCGCCCGCTGGGCGCGTGGGTCGTCCGCGCCGGCGGGCCGCCGGCGGTGATCGGCATCCCTGAGCCGATGGAAATCCGCCTCCGCTGGCGCACGCCCGACGGCAAGGAACACCGCCGGACGGTCGTGAGCGAGAAAGGTCCGGTCCGCGTCCGTCTCGGCAAGCCGTAGCCGTCCGCTGGAGAACCCCCGATGCCGTTGACACTGGCAGACCATCTCGCCGTCGTTCCCGTCCTGGTCGGGCCGCTCCAGGCCCTGCTGGCGGTGCTGCCGTACATCCTGCTGGGGGTCCTGACGGCGGTGATCAGCCTGTTCAAGCCCTCCGTGCTCAAGCGGATCGGCCAGTTGCTGTGGGCCCAGAAGCTCCCGGCGGCCGTCGTCGTCGTCGCGATCGCCGCGGCCGTGACGGGCGGCTCGGCCCTGCTGGGCTCGCTGGGCGACGAGGTCGCGGCGGCCGAGGCGGGGCGGGCGTGGCCGCTGTTTCGCGGCTCGGCGGCGCGGCGGGGGTACGCCGGCGGCCCCGAGCCGGCGGCGGGCAACGTCCTCTGGCGGTTCACCGACAAGGGGCGGAACCTCGAGACGTTCTACAGCTCCCCGGCGGTGGTGGGCAACCGCGTCTACGTCACCGGCGCGCTGAAGGGATACTTCACCGACCGCGGGGCGGTCTACGCCCTCGACGCCGACACCGGCCGCGTCGTGTGGGCCTACGACGGCGGGGGCTACCGCGCGACGTTCTCCTCGCCCGCCGTCGCCGACGGCCGCGTCGTCGTCGGCGAGGGCCTGCACCTGACCGACGACGCCCGCGTGGTCTGCCTCGATGCCGAGGCGTCCGAAGCCGCCGGCGACCGCCGCGGCGTGAAGCGGTGGGAGTACCGCACCGCCAGCCACGTCGAGTCGTCGCCCTGTATCGCCGAGGGGCGCGTGTATATCGGCGCCGGCGACGACGGGCTGTACTGCTTCGACCTCGCCGGCGACGGCGCCGGCGGCGCGAAGGTCCTCTGGCACCTCGACGGCGACGACTACCCCGATTGCGAAACGTCTCCCGTCGTCGCCGACGGCCGCGTCTACTTCAGCCTGGGCCTCGGCGGGGAGGCGCTGTGCTGCGTCGACGCCGCCACGGGCGAACGGCTCTGGCGGGTCGACACGCCCGCCCCCGCCTTCGCCAGCCCGGCCGTCGCCGACGGGCGGGTCTATGTGGGGATGGGCTACGGCGACTACCTCAACGACGCCGCCGGCGCCGCCGAGAACCTCCGCAAGCGGCTGCGGGCCGAAGGCGCCGACGCCGACCAGATCCGCCGCCGCACCGCCGCGTTCAAGGAGGCCGGCCAGGTCTGGTGCGTCGACGCCGCCACGGGCGAGGTCCGCTGGCGCTACGATCGCATCGGCGGGACGGTGCTCGGCTCGCCCGCTGTCGCCGACGGGCGGGTCTATGCCGCCGCACGCGATGGCGGCCTCTATTGCCTCGACGCCGCCGACGGCACGCTCATCCGCCGCTTCGACGCCCACGGGCCCATCATCGGCGCCGCGGCCGTCGCCGACGAGCACGTCTACGTCGTCACGGCCGCCGGCACCTTGTACGGCCTGGACCGGCGGACGCTGCGGGAGGTGTGGCGGGTCCGCCTGAACGCGACCACGATGAGCTCCCCGGCCGTCGCCCGCGGGCACGTGTACGTCGGCTCGACCGAGGCGGGCATGCTGTGCCTCGGCGCGCCCGCCGGCGCGGCCCCCGCGGCGGCCTGGCCCGGCGAGCGGGGTGGCCCGGGCGGCACCGGGTGCCTGGACGACAGCCTCATCGCCGGGCGCGGCAAGTACGCCTGGCGGATCAACCCCGTGCCCGACGCGACCGACCCGCCGACGATCGGCGCGCCGGCGGCCTACCTCGACCGCTCGCTCTACGTCGCCGCCGCCGCGGCCGGCCGCCAGGGGCTGGCGCGGATCCCGCTGGGCGAGGCCATGGGCGACGAGCCGTCCGTGCGGTGGTTCGCGCCGACCGACCATCCCATCACCGTCTCGGCCGCTGCGAGGGCCGGGACGGTCTACTGCGTCGACGGCGCCCGCGGCGACGACGGCCGGCGCCTGCGGGCGCTCGATGCGGCCACCGGCGAGGCGCGCTGGTCCCGCCCGGTCGACGCCGGCGCCGGCGGGGCGTTCCGCCTGGCCGGCGAGCATCTGCTGGCGGCGGACCGCGCCGACGGGATCACCTGCCGCGAGCTGGACGGCCGGCCGCGGTGGTCGGCGCGGGTCGGCCGGACGATCGGCGCGCCGGTCCCCGCGGGCGAGCTGGTGTTCCAGGCGGTGGCGGACCCGGCGGCGGGGGGGGGGCTGGGGCGCCGGGCGGGGGGCGGGCCGGGGGGGGGGGCCCCGGGCCGCCCGCCGCGGGCCCG
>CAZHRW010000262.1:0-12572 GCA_964535025.1 uncultured Planctomycetales bacterium | reverse complement strand
TGCCGGCGCTGATCGGACTGCTGCCCATGCCCGGCGGGGCGCTGTTCTCGGCCCCGATGGTCCGAGCCGCCGCCGGGGCCGCCGGCGGCGACGGCGGGCTGCTCTCGGCGGTCAACTACTGGTTCCGCCACATCTGGGAGCACTGGTGGCCGCTCTATCCCGGGGTGCTGCTGGCGGTGACCTACGCCGACGGTTACGCCACCTACGCCGCCGCGATGCTGCCGCTCGGGGCCGCCATGCTGGCGGTGGGCCTGTTGATCTTCGGGGGCACGCACGGCGAGCTTCATGCTGCCGCGCCGCCCCCGCCGGCGGGGACCAAGCGCAAGCTGCTGTGGGCGACCTCGTCGATCTGGGTGATCGTGGTGGTCTGGCTGCCGGCGTTTGTGGCGGTGCAGTGGGCCGACCTGGACGGACGGGGCGGCGCGTGGGGCGAGGCGATCGGCAAGTACGGCCCGATGCTGGCAGGGCTGGTGGCGAGCCTCGTCTGGACCGCGGCGGTCGGCCGTCAGGGCCTGCGGCCAACCCTGGCGATTCTGGCCCACCCGTCGAGCTACGTGCTGATCGGCCTGGTGATGAGCGTCATGGTCTTCCGGGGCGTCCTCGAGTCGACCGGGGCGGCCGACCGGATCGCCGCGGAGCTGGCGGCCCTGCACGTCCCGGCCGAACTGGTCGTGGTCGGGCTGCCCTTCATCGCCGGGATGATCACCGGCATCGCCGTCGGCCTGGTCGGCGTGAGCTTCCCGATCGTCATCCCCGTCGCCGCCGCCCACGTCGGCGACGGGTCGGTCCTGCCCTACATCGTCCTGGCGTACGGCTTCGGGCACCTCGGGCAGATGGTCAGCCCGCTGCACGTCTGCTACGTCGTCTCCAACCGCTACTTCGGCGTGCCCTTCGGCCCCGTCTACCGCCGCATGCTCCCGACCGCCTGCGCTATGGCCGCGGCCGTGGCCGTCTATTTCCTCGCGCTGCGGGCGTTCCTCTAAGACCGCCGCCGGCGGCGCAGGGCCGCCAGGCTTCCCAGCAGGAGCAGGGCGGCGGACGCCGGTTCGGGGGTCATGGCGAAGTCTCACGGAGATCTTCACTCCTCGGCGGCGCTGAGGAAGCGGACGGTGCGCTCCTCGGTGAATTGGCTGGTGTACAGCTCGTAGTAGCGGCCGCGCCGGGCGATGAGGTCGTGGTGGTTGCCCTGTTCGAGGATCTTCCCGTCGTCGATGACGCAGATGACGTCGGCGTTGCGGATGGTCGAGAGGCGGTGAGCGATGATGAAGCTGATGCGCCCCTCGAGGACCGCCTGCAGGCCGGTCTGGATGGCCTTTTCGGTCTCGGTATCGACGGAGCTGGTGGCTTCGTCCATGACGAAGATCTGCGGGTCGGCCAGGACGGCGCGGGCGAAGCTGACCAACTGCTTCTGGCCGGTCGAGAGGTTGTTGCCGCCCTCGCCGACGTCGGTGTCGTAGCCGTCGTCGAGGTCCGTGATGAACGCGTGGGCATGCACGAGGCTTGCCGCGCGCTTGATCTGCTCCTCGTCGGCATCGAGCTTGCCGTAGCGGATGTTCTCGCGGATCGAGCCGCTGAACAGGTGCGGCTGCTGGAGAACGATGCCGAGGTTCGACTGCAACCAGTGGAGGCTGCGCTTTCGGTATTCGATCCCATCGATGAGGATCTCGCCGCCGGTCGGCTCGTAGAAGCGGCACAGGAGGTTGACGATCGTGCTCTTGCCGCCGCCGGTGGGGCCGACCAGGGCGATGGTCTGCCCGGGCTCGACGGTGAGGGTGAAGTGCTCCAGGACCGGCTTGCCGTCGGCGTACGCGAAGCTGACGTCGCGGAACTCGATCCGCCGGATCCGGTGATCCATCCCATCGACGGCGGCGCCCTCCGCCGGGTCATCGTCGGCCCGGTGGGCGGCGATGGCCGCCAGGGCCTCGGGCGTGTCCTTGACGTCCGGCTCGGTGTCGATCAGGCCGAACACCCGCTCGGCGGCGGCCTGGGTGTTGGGCAGGTCGGCGAAGACGCGGGCCATCTCGAGGATGGGGAAGATGATCATGATCGCGCAGTTCATGAACTGCACCAGCGTGCCGATCGACAGCTCGCCGGCGATCGTGCGGACCCCGCCGACCCGCAGGGCGACGGCGGCGCCGACGGAGCCCAGCGTCAGGATGGTCGGAAACAGGGCCGACGCGAGGATCACGTTGCGCACCGACTGGGCGTACATCACGTCGGTCTTGGCGGTGAACTCGGCGAGGTTCTCATCCTCCCGCACGAGCGTCTTGGTGGTCCGCACGCCGTGGATGCCCTCGCTGTAGGCGGCGGTGATGGTGGAATTCTGTTTGCGGATCGCCCGCGACGTGCGGAGGATCCGCCGGTGGAACGCCAGCGAGATCCACACCACGGCCGGCAGAATCGCCAGGACCATCAGCGCCAGCGTCACGTCCCACACGAGCATCACCGCGGACAGGGCGATCACCATGCCCGAGCCCCAGATGACCTCCAGGGTGCCCCAGGCCAGTGTGCTGCTCAGGCGGTCGCAGTCGCTGGTCAGCCGCGCCACCAGCCAGCCGGCGGCGTGGTGGTCGTAGAAGGAGAACGACAATTGCTGCAGGTGGTCGAAGGCGTCCTTGCGGACGTCGTGACTGATCGACGTGGTGAGGCGCGCCGCCACGCGGAGGAAGGTGAAGACGCACGCGACGAACGCCGGCACGACGGCCGCGTAGGCCGCCCCGTACAGGCGCAGCCGTTCCGGCCGCGCTTCGGCCGCGGCGTCAATGATCTCGCGGCTGAAGACAGGCAGGATGACCTCCAGGCCCGCCAGCACCGCCGCCGTGCCGCACAGGCCCAGCAGATGCCCGCGGTAGATCCACGCGTAGCCGAGCAGCTTCTTCCACACCGGCAGGCTGAACCGGCTCTGGTATTGCTCTTCCTGGAATGTCGTGTCGATTGCCGTCATGATGTCACACTGGTCGGTGGTTACGACGCCACCGGTTCCCGATCCTCATCCAGATCCTCATCGAGGGCGCTCTGGATATGCCACAGCCTCCGATACATCCCTTCGGCACCGATCAGCGCCTCGTGCGTGCCGTCCTGGACGATCCGGCCGCGGTCGAGGACGATGACCCGGTCGGCGCGCATCAGCGTGGTCAGGCGGTGGGCGATGACGATCGTCGTCCGCCGTTCGTGCCGCCGCTTGAGGGCGTCGAGGATCATCTGCTCGGTCCGCGTGTCGACGGCGCTGAACGCGTCGTCGAGGATCAGCACCGGCGGGTCCATCAGCAGCGCCCGCGCCAGCGCCACCCGCTGACGCTGGCCGCCCGAGAGGGTGACGCCGCGCTCGCCGACGACGGTGTCGTAGCCGGCGTCGAAACGGGTGATCGATGCGTGGACCGCCGCGGCGCTGGCGGCGGCGATCATCGCGTCGTCGGGGCAGTCGGAGCGGCCGAGTTTGATGTTCTCCCGCAGGCTCCGCGAGTACAGGAACGGCTCCTGGAGGACCGAGGCGATCCGCGACCGCACGAACCGCCGCGGCAGGTCCCGCAGTTCCGTCCCGTCGAGGTAGATCGCCCCGCGATCGTAGTCGTACAGCCGCAGCAGCAGGTGGATCAGCGTGCTCTTGCCCGACCCCGACGGGCCGAGGATCGCCAGCGTCTGCCCGGCCTCGACCGTCACCGAGACGTCCGCCAGCACCTCCCGTTCGCCGTGGGCGAAATGCAGGTCGCGAATCTCGATCCGCCCCTGGACGGGCGCCGCCGGCGGCGCGGCGCCGTAGCGGTCGGCTTCGGCCGGGACCGCCAGGATCTCCCCGATCCGGCCCAGCGAGACCGTCGCGCGGCCCATCTCGGCCAGGATTCGGCCCATCTGGCGGACCGGCCAGAGGAACATATTCACAAACGTGATGAACGCGTACAGGTCCCCCACGCTCAGCGACCCCTCCAGCACGTAGCTTGCCCCGACCAGCAGCACCACGGCGTTCTGGCCGAGGTGCAGGAAGTCGTTGATCGGCCAGTAGAAGCTCAGCAGCGTGATCAGCCGGTGCGCGCGCCGGCGGTATTCGTCGTTGGTCTGTTCGAACCGTTGCGACTCGTACCCCTGCCGCGCGAAGGCGCGCACCACCCGGATCCCCGTGAGGTTCTCCTGCAGGCGACTGGTCATCGCCGCCTCCGCCTCGGCCTGGGCCGTGAAGGTCGAGCGAATCCTCACGAAGAACACCGTCGAGAAGACCACCACCACCGGCAGCACCAGGCACGACCACAGCGTCATCCGCACGTCCATCCACAGCATCAGCGGCAGCGCCGTGGTCATCAGGATGACCGCGCGGCCGAGCTCGCTGACCTGCTGGGCCAGGAAGACGCGAACGGTTTCGACGTCGGAGGTCGCCCGCTGGATCAGGTCGCCGGTCTCCGAGCGGTCATGGTAGCCGGCCGGCAGGTTCTGGAGGTGGTCGTACAGCCGGTTCCGCAGCCGCCGTACGATCGACTCGGCCGCCTGCGCCGCCCACTTGCCCCGCAGGAACGTGAACAGCCCGCTGACCACCGACACGCCCAACAGCGCCACCGCCAGGACCCCCAGCACCGTCTCCGGCCGCACGTCCTGCTCGGCCAGCCACGTCACCATCGGCCGGGGCTTCTCCCGGGGCGGGTCACCGGCCCTGAGGACGATGTAGTCGATGCCCAGACGGCTGATCAGCGGCCGCCCGTACATGGTCACCGCGGCGATGAGTGTCGCGCCGATGGCGGCGGCGTAGCGCAGCCGCTGACCTTCCATGATTCGCCACAGCGTTTTCAAGCGTCCAGGCATGATCGTTCATCCCGTCTTCGGGCCCCTGCATCACAAGGGCCCGCGTGTCGATGGCGGGCCCGGTGGGATCGGACGGTCGAAACGCGTCCCAAACAAAAAGGCCCGCACCGTTGTGGCGAGCCTGCAGACAGCGTCACATGCGGACCCGCTCACCCCGGCAGGAACGCCCACGGCGCGCAGCGCCGGACGTTCGGCAGGTTGTGATAATGAATCCGCATCCGCGTCACTCCCTTCGCTTGCTCCGCGCCGGACCGTGACAGAAAGGGACGCCGTGGCCCGACTGAGGGAACTGTACCGCCAACTCGCGGCCTGTCAACCGCCAAAATCACAAAAAAAGCCCTTCCGCCCGCTCCCACAGCTCGATTGCATCGATCAGACTCAGCCCCGTGTGGTAGCCGGGGTCGGCGTCGGGCATGCCGGGGGTGACGTCGATGGGGCGGCCGTCGCGGTCGAGGGTCTGGTAGGCCATGAGGTGCATCTCCGGGCGGACGTAGTGGGCGATGAAGGCGTTCCAGCAGCGGCGGGCGATGGTGTCCATGGCCGTGCGGCGGTCGGGCTCGACGATCCGACGCGCTTCCAGGGCGGCGCGGATCGTCTCCGGCAGCGACCACCAGGGCATGTCGGCGTGGATGACCTGGCGCGTGATCAGGTCGACGGCCTTGGCGATCCCCAGCCCGTCGGCGTGGAAGCCGTTGGCGATGTTCCGCTCGAGGACGTCCGGCAGGACGGCGCGATAGCGCTCGAGCCGCGGGGCCGACACGTCGGTCAGGCGATCGAGCTGGTCGGCGGTCCGCAGCAGCTTCAGGGCCAGGCCGACGAACTCGCAGGCGTGGCCCGGGTCGGACCGCAGGACGCCGCCGTCTTCGAGGTAGGGGCGGCCCGCGTTGTCGACGAACTCCCACATGTCGAACGGACGGCAGCCGGCGACGAGGCCGTCAGCGTTGACGTGCCGATCCAGGATGGCGTCCAGGTAGGCGAGCCCCGCGTCGAGGTAGAGGTTCTCGCCGGTGCACTGGAGCAGCCGTGCGGCGGCGCCGATGGCGATCATCCGGGGCCCGTGCGGGTTGCGGCCCGGGAGGTTGGCGATGGCGGCGTTGGACGGGTCCAGCGGTTGCTGGTCGGAGCGGAAGCGGCCCTCGGTGAGGTCGCGGGCGATCACGGCGAACCACTCGCGGGCGCCGGCCATGGCGTCGGCGTCGTCGAGGACGGCCGCGGCCGCGGCGAGGCCCTTGACGTAGAACAGCTCGCTGTAGTTCGACGGCGCGTCGGCCGCCATGGTGAACGGAACGAACCGGCCCCGGGCGTCCATGCGCAGCGGCGCCCCGTCGGGGGTCATCACGAAGAACAGCCGTCCGCCGTTGGCGCGGCGGAGGGCCTCCATCGCGTCGAGCGTCGTCCGCAGCATTTGTCGGATCCGCCCGCACAGCTCATCGCGAAGCCCTGGCGCGACGGCGGCGTCGTGGCGCAGCCACAGCTCGTGGGCCGCCAGGGCCTCCAGGCCGCGACCCTGGATCCAGCCGTAGATCCGGTCCCGCCCGCCGATGGGGTCGTCGGTGGCGTAGTCGCCGCCCCGCAGGACGTTAAGCTTGGTGTCGATGAACGGGTAGGCGGGCCGTCGCTCGTGGCGGTCCAGGATCACACCCAGGACCGACAGGACCATCAGGCGGGCGTCGCGGAGGGCCTCGGCGCCGGCGGCGGCGTCGGGCGCCTCCGGCAGGATCGTGCCGCGATAGTCGGCGACGTCGATGCGTTCGACGGGGAGCGGGTCGGGGGTCATGATCGTCGGTTCCTTAATTGATTCAATTTTATCCTACCGGCCGGTCGCGACGGTTTCACGCGGTTTCCCCCGCGCGCGGCGTTGGGCAAGGCGGAAGTGATAGGCGGTAACGGTTCAGCCGATAATGCATTACGGGAGGGGTCGACATGGAGTGCCCCATGGGACAGCGATGCCGGATGATCGGCCTGGCGGCGGCCCTCGCCGTCGCGGGCTGCGCGTCGGAGCGCGAGCCGTCCAACGATAAGGCCGCCGGTGGCGGCCAGACGCCGCGGGCGCTTGTCGAGGCGATGGCGGCGGCGGACCTCGACGGGAAGGTGACGCTGATCGGTTTCGGGGCCGCCGGCAACGAGCACAGCGACGCGGCGTTCGAGGCGATGTGTGCCCTGGCGCGGACCCGTGCGGTCGGGTCGCTGGCGTACCTTCGCGTCGAGATGCTCCCGCGCTCCCAGGCCACCGAGGCGTATTATCGCCAGAGGGATCTGCCTTTCCCGGTGGTCTATGACGAGCAGGTCCATCTCGGCCACGCCCTGGATGTGCGGTCGGTTCCGACGTTCATCCTGGTGGGCAAGTTCGGTCGCGAGCGGTACCGCGGGTCGCTGCCGGCGGCGTCGCTCGATGCGTGGGCGGCCGCCCTGGCGGCCGAGCGTGTCGACCCCGGTCCCCGCGTGCCGCGGTTCGGCCAGAGGAACGGCGACGGCGAGGCCCTGTTGGCCTCCACCTGCCTGGCGAGCCTGGCCGGCCAGGTGCGGCCGCTGGCGTCGTACGCGGGGGAGAGGGGCGTGGTGGTCGTCTTCATCGACACCGTCTGTCCCGCCGCCGCCGCCGCCGCGGCCGACCTGCGGACGGTGGCGGCTGAGCTGGCCCGCGCGGGCGTGACGGTCGTGGCGGTGAACCTCGACGACGACGAGCAGGCGGTCCGCGACCACTACGGCGGCGGCGTGCTCGGCGTGCCGGTTCTCTTCGACGACACCTGCGGAACGAAGCTCCGCTGGGGCATCGACGCGGTGCCGCGGGTGGTGTACATCGACGCCGCCGGCCGCGTCGCCTACCGCGGGACGGTCGCCTGGGACGCCCTTGGCGCCGCCATCTCGGCCCAGGGGAACGTCGCATTCGGCGGGGCAGAATAGGCGCCCGACGGACCCGGCGTGTCGTCCCTACAGTTTGAAGCGATTGCCCTTGCTCGGTGCATGGACGGTGGGGCAGCCGACGGCGAGGAGTGCGTCGCGCATGGCGGAGACCTGGTGCGGCTCACCGTGAACGACGAAGGCGGCCTTGAGCTTGGGCGCCAGGGGGTTGAGGAGTTTGGCGAAGTCGTCCATGTCGGCGTGGGCGCTGAAGCCGTTGAGCACCTCGACGCGGGCGAGCAGGTCGTACATCCGCCCGAAGATCTTGATCTGCTCGACGCGATCGACGATCCGTCGCCCCAGCGTATGGGGGGCCTGGAACCCGACCATGACGATGGTGTTGGTCTCGTCCTCGACGTTGTTCTTGAGGTGGTGGAGGATCCGCCCGAACTCGCACATGCCCGACGAGGCGATGATCACCATGGGCTCGTCCATGGCATTGAGGGCCTTGGAGTCGTCCACGCGCGTGATATAACGCACCAGGTCGCGCCCGAAGACCCCGCCTTCGGCCTGCCAGAAGTCCCGCGCTTCGGCGTCGTAGCACTCGGGGTGCTCGCGGAAGACCTGGGTGATGTTCACGCTCAGCGGGCTGTCGACGTAGATCGGCAGCGGCTCGAGCTTGCCGGCGGCAATCGCCTGGCTGAGGGCGTAGACCAGGTGCTGCGTCCGACCGAGGCTGAAGGCGGGGATGATCACCTTCCCGCCGGCGGCGCGGGTTTCGTTGATGATGGCGGCAAGTTTGTCTTCCATCTCCGCCTCGTCGTTGTGACGGCGGTCGGCGTAGGTCGACTCGGTGATCAGGTAATCCACTTCCGGCAGCGGGTAGTGCGGGTCCCGCAGGATCGGCATGTCAAAGCGGCCCAGGTCGCCCGTGTACAGCAGCCGCGTCTTGCGGAACCCGTCCAGCTCGACCAGCACGCTCGACGAGCCCAGCACGTGCCCGGCCTCGAGGAACGTCGCCGTCACGCCGTTGGCCACCGGCAGGGGCTGGTTGTAAGGGACCCCGAGAAAATGCTCCATCGCCGCCAGCACGTCGATTTGCGTGTAGAGCGGCTGAATGAAGTCTTCCGGGCCTTCGGCGCGTTTCTCGTTCCAGAACCGGGCGTCTTCCTCCTGAATGTGCGCCGAGTCGGCCAGCATAACGCTCAGCAGGCCGCACGTCGCCCGCGTGGCGTAGCTGGGGCCGGTGAACCCGTCGCGGTACAGTCGCGGCAGCTTGCCGGAATGGTCGATGTGCGCGTGCGACAGCAGTACGCACCTCACGTCGGACGGCCGCGTCGGGAACGACTGGTTGATCCGCCGCGTGTCCTCGCGCCGGCCCTGAAACAGCCCGCAGTCGAGGTAGATTGTCCCGTCGTCGGTGTGAAGGGCGTGCAATGAACCGGTCACCGTTTGGGCGGCGCCGTGGAACTCCAGTTCGGCCATGATACTGCAGGTCCTTGTCTTATTGACGGCACAAAGGGCTTGGGAACGGGCCGTCCGGCCGGCCGGATGCTGTTGTTGATAGTAGGCCTATCGACCGATTCTCGCAAGGAAAGAAACAACACCGGGCGCGAGGCCTGAGCCTGCCGTGCTTACTTCGTTTCCAGCAGCAGGGCGGGTCCCGGCCAGTTGATCTCCGCGGCGTGTTCTTCGGTGCTCGAGTAGATCGACAGCGTGTTGGGCCCCTGTTGCAGCAGTTCCGGCGGGACCGCCAGCGTGTCGAAGCTGACGTCGTGGACGACGCCGACATTGTCGGCCAGGCGGACGCCGTTGAAGTCGATCGCCTCGGCGTGGGCCGCCGACCACGTCGACAGCAGCAGCCGTGCCTCCGTCACGACGGCCGGATCGACCGGGACCTCCAGCGTGCACTGCTTTCGCCGGCCGACCCGCACGCCGAAGTTCTCCGGCACCGCCGTCGCGCGGACCATCCGCACCGACCGACCCTCGCGCGCCGGCCGCAGGTTGTCCACGGACGGCGAGAGGCTCATGATCCCGTCGTCGCCGACCACGCGCACCGTCAGGCGGATCGCCCGGTCCTGGTCCGGCACCCACGTCGTGTCCCAGGTGACCCGCCCCGGCAGCGCGTCGGCCGAGCCGACGTGGCGGGCGAGCTCGCCGCGGCGGTACTGGTAGTGCCACTGGCGGAACAGGCCGTTGCCTTCCCAGTCGAACCCTTCGTACAGGGCGATGACGTCGGCGCTCGCGACCTTGTTGTCACCCCCCGCGCGCTGGAGTTCGATGGTCACGCGGTCGTCCAGCACCGTCATCGGCGCCGGCGAGACGATCCGACCGGCCACGTGGGGCTTGTCCGGCCCGTAATAGACGCGGACGGTGAACGAGTAGACCCAGTAGAAGCCCCAGCCGAAGCTGTAGCGGATCTGCGGCCCGGCGGCGAAGATCAACTCGTTGTCGCCCTCCCGCAGCCACCTCAGCGGGATATCGACGGCGTTGTCACCCAGCACCGTGCGGTAGTAGCATTGCGGCTCGGTCGGCGTGCCGGCCGGCTGGGGGATGTCGACCCAGTCGTGCCCGTTGACGCGAAACCGCTGGCCGCCCGTGCCGATGTGCCCGCCCCAGTACTGCACCGACACCTCCGCCCGCGTCGCCCCGTCCAGGTCGTCCACGCGGATCACACGCGGCCGGCGCGACGACGCGGCGTACTCGGCGGCGCCGTCGTTGGTCGCGGCGGGGTCGCACTCGTGAAAACGATCCCGCCAGACGTACTCGCGATATACATCCCCCGGCCGCGGGCCACCGACGCCTTCGCTCGGCAGGATCTCCTCGTCGACGATCCGCCTGCCCACGTCCATCGCGGCGTCGGGGCCGTCGGTGACGATGAACAGCCAGCCCGTCCAGGGGTAGCGATGCTCGCCGAGATGGGCGAACAGCTCGAATCCCTTGCCCCACAGCAGCTTGATGATGTTGACGTGCCGCACCGGCGCCACCCGCCCGAATCCGCGGCCGTTCTCGGCGTTCACGACGGCCATGATGAAATGTCCGCGGTAGGCCAGTGGGGCGGCGTCGGCGGCGTCGAGCGCGTCGACGTTCTCCTTGCCGAGGTCCTGTTCGAAGCGGTTGTAGTAGCTCGACGGGTGGTTCACATGCTGGCGGTGCCATCCGTCGCCGCCATGAAAGCGGTACAGGCCCACGGCGCCGCCGGGGGCGCCGATGTCGACCACGTTGACGCCGTAGCGGTGGTAGTCGATCCGCAGGTAGGGCTTGGCGGCCCAGATGGTCACATCCTGTTGGTTGCCGTCGTCGAAGGTCAGCCGGACCGTCTTCATGCCCGGCCGCTCGACGATCACGGAGGCTTCGCCCAGGAAGCCGCGTGTCGCGCAGGAATCGACGAAGGCCCCGGCCTGGTCCTCGCCGGCGGCCTTGATGACCAGGTCGCGGATCGCCCACTCGTGGCCCCGCTTGCCGCCGGGGCCGATGGCGTAGCGGGCCCGCAGCAGGGCGTTCTCGAGCACCACTTCCAGTCGTCCCTTCGTATCCTCGCGGATCTCGATCCGCGGCCACGCGGCCGTCTCGGCCGCTGCCGCCGACGTGATGAGCATCGCCATGATCCCTCCCCATCGAAGCTGCAGGTGCATGGAAGGTCCTTTCCGTGCGCGGACGTGTGTCGGGCCCATTGTCGCAGATCCGGCGGGGGAAGTCCAAGGACCGGTCGGAGGCCCTTTCCGCTTGCGGGGGCGGTGTGGGCACGGCATCATGGCGTTCACTGGAAAGGAAATCGTATGATCCGTCTGGCGGTGTTGGGTGCGGGGAATCATTCGACCGAGGTCCACGGGCGGGCGCTGGAGGTGGTGCGCCGGCGACGGCCGGGGTCGCTGGCCGTCGTGGCCGTCTGCGACCTCGATGCCGAGCGGGCGAGGGCCTATGCCGAGCGGTTCGACGTGCCGGCGGTGTACGGCGACTACCACCGCATGCTCGACCTGGAACGCCCCGACGCGGTGCTGGCGATCACGCCGATCGCCCGCACCGAGCGGATCGTTGCGGACCTGTTGGGTCGCGGCGTGCCGCTGCTGATCGAGAAACCCCCCGGCGCCGACGCGGCGGCCGCCGAGCGCCTCGCGGCGCTGGCCGCCGAGCACGCCACGCCGCACATGGTTTCGTTCAACCGCCGCTTCACGCCCGCCCTGGCGCGGGTGCGCCGGTGGATCGCCGCCGACCCGGATGTGCGGCGGCCGCGGCTGATTCTCGCGCGGCTGCTGCGGCGGAAGCGTTTCGACGAGGGGTTCATCCTCGGCACCGCCATCCACCAGGTCGACGCGATCACCTCGTTCCTCGGTACGTCGATTTCGGTCGCGGCCGCGCGTCAGCGGGTGGCGCAGGCCGGGCTCGGCATCGTCACCTGGCAGGCCGACTTCCCCGACGGCGCCCGCGCCGCGGCCGTCGTCGCCCCGGACGTCGGGGTTCTGGAGGAAACCTACGAGTTCTACGGGGCGAACTTCACCGTGACCGCCGACGCCCTCACCGGCGCCGTCACGATCCACCAGGACGGCAGACTCATCGAGCGGATCGACCCTGAGCCCGACGCCCCGGCCGTCGTCGCCAACGGCACGGTCGGCGAAACCGAAGCCCTGCTCGACGCCGTCGCCGGCACCGGACCGTACTGGCCCACGCTCGCCGACGCCGTGCCCTCGATGCGACTGGCGGAGACGATCGCGCGGATGTGCGGGCAGCGCTAGCAGGACAGTGCCACAGTTTATTTCGCCGCGCGAGCTGCCTGGGAGCCCCGCCGGCGCGCCGGGTCGTCGGTGGTTCCCGCGGGGGCTGATCAGTTCCCGGTGGTGCCGAAGTTCTGCTTCAACTGGGCGAAATCGTCCAGGTCCACGTCCTGGTCGCCGTCGAAGTCCCCGTCGGCCCACGTCGCGTCGCCGGTGCGGCCGAAGTTCGTC
>CAZHRW010000261.1:0-20567 GCA_964535025.1 uncultured Planctomycetales bacterium | reverse complement strand
TTGTCGATCCTGGCCGTCACGCGGGCCATGTCGGTGTCGCCCTTGTAGAGGCCCGACAGCACGTCCTCCACGTTCTTGCGGATCGTCGTCGGCGTGATGCCGTGGGCTGCGTTGTAGGCCACCTGCTTCTCGCGCCGCCGCTCGGTTTCTCGCAGCGCGCGCTCCATCGAGCCGGTGATGCGGTCGGCGTACATGATCACGCGGCCTTCCTCGTTGCGCGCGGCGCGCCCGATGGTCTGGATCAGCGAGGTCTCCGACCGCAGGAACCCCTCCTTGTCGGCGTCGAGGATCGCCACCAGCGACACTTCCGGCAGGTCGAGCCCTTCGCGCAGGAGGTTCACGCCGATCAGCACGTCGTACTCGCCGAGCCGCAGGTCCTTGAGGATGTCGATCCGCTCGATGGTGTCGATTTCGCTGTGGAGATACCGGCACTTGAGACCCTGGGTCTTGACGTATTCGGTGAGGTCCTCGGCCAGCCGCTTGGTCAGCGTCGTCACCAGCACCCGCTGCTTGGCGGCAACCCGCTTGCGGGCCTCGTCCAGCAGGTCGGTTACCTGGCCGCTGGCCGGCCGCACGTGGATGATCGGGTCGATCAGGCCCGTCGGACGGATGATCTGCTCGACCACCTCCCCGCCGGCCAGCTCGAGTTCGTACGGCCCCGGGGTCGCCGAGACGAAGACCGCCTGGTTCCAGAGCTGCTCGAACTCCTCGAACCGCAGCGGCCGGTTGTCCATCGCGCTGGGCAGCCGGAAGCCGTGATCGACGAGCACCTGCTTGCGGCTGCGGTCGCCGTTGTACATGGCCCGCAACTGGGGGATCGTCACGTGCGACTCGTCGATGATCAGCAGGTAGTCGTCGTCGAAGTAGTCGATCAGCGTGTACGGCCGCTCGCCCGGGCGGCGGCCGTCCAGGTGGCGGGAGTAGTTCTCGATGCCGGGGCAGTAGCCCACCTCGAGCATCATCTCCACGTCGTAGTTGGTCCGGGCCGCCAGCCGCTGGGCCTCCAGGAGCTTGCCGGCGTTGCGGAGGTTGATCAGCGACATCTCCAGCTCTTCCTTGATCGACGCGGCGGCTTTCTGGACGGCGTCCTCGGGCGCGACGTAATGGACCGCGGGGAAGACAAAGGCCTGGTCGGTCGAGCTGAGCACCTCGCCGCTGGTCGGGTGGATCAGGTCGATCCGGTCGATGGTGTCGCCGAAGAACTCGACGTGGTAGCCGAACTGCTCGTAGGCGGGGTAGAGATCGACCGTGTCGCCGCGGACGCGGAAGGTGCCCCGCTTGAACTCGATGTCGTTGCGGTCGTATTGCAGTTCGACCAGGCGGGCGAGCATGGTGTCGCGCTCGAGCGCGGCGCCGACGCGGAGGGCCACGACGGAGCGCTTGTATTCCTCGGGCGAGCCGAGGCCGAAGATGCACGAGACGCTGGCGACGATGATCACATCCCGGCGGCTGGACAGGCTCGTCGTCGCCGACAGCCGCAGCCGGTCCAGGTCGTCGTTGCGGGAGGCGTCCTTCTCGATGTAGATGTCCCGCTGGGGGATGTACGCCTCGGGCTGGTAATAGTCGTAGTAGCTGACGAAGTACTCGACGGCGTTGTCGGGGAAGAGCTCCTTGAACTCCTCGTACAACTGGGCCGCCAGCGTCTTGTTGTGGCTGACCACCAGCGTCGGCCGGTTCAGCCGCGCGATGACGTGCGCCATCGTCATGGTCTTGCCGGAGCCGGTCACGCCCAGCAGGACGTTGTGCTTCTTGCCGCCCCGGAGACTGGCGGTAAGCTGCTCGATCGCTTCGGGCTGATCGCCGGCGGGCGAGAGCTGACTGTTGATGCTGAAGGCATTCATGAAACGGTTTATTATACTCCATCACGGGCGCGCCACAACAGGCCTCGCACGCCGAGCGTGATCCGTTACAATGCCCCCATGACACGCACGAGCGAAACCCTCATCGCCATGTACGACGCCATGGTCAGCCGGTTCGGCCACCAGGGTTGGTGGCCCGGGGACGGCCCGCTGGAGGTGTGCGTCGGGGCGATCCTGACGCAGAACACCAACTGGACCAACGTTGAGAAGGCCATCGCCAATCTCAAGGCCGCCGACGTGATGAGCGTGGAGGCGCTGAACGCCCTCGAGCCGCCGGCGGTGGCCGCGCTGATCCGCCCGGCCGGCTACTACAACCGCAAGGCCAAGCGCCTCAAGAACTTCATCCGCGCCGTCGCCGCCGAGTGGGGCGAAGATCTCCACGGGTTTCTCGACCGGTCCGTTGCGGCGCTCCGAGAGGACCTGCTGACGATCAACGGCATCGGGCGCGAGACCGCCGACTCGATCATCCTCTACGCCGCCGGCAAACCCACCTTCGTCGTCGACGCCTACACCGCCCGCATCGGCGTCCGCCACCAACTCTTCGACGCCGAGGCCGACTACGACGAGATCAAGGAAACCTTCGAGTCGGCCCTGCCCCCCCAGGTGGACCTGTTCAACGACTACCACGCCCAGCTCGTCGCCGTCGGCAAGCAGTATTGTCGCCCGCGGAACCCCCGATGCCAGGCGTGTCCGTTGAACGGGTTTGACCACGAGATCGAACAGCCGTGGGAGTGGTAGGGTCGACGGCTCGCCGAAAGCGAGATGCCCACGGGAGCCGTTGTCCCTGACGCCCACGCCCCCCGCCGCAGGCAGACTCCCGTGGACATCTGTCTCGCTTTCGCCGCCCTTGAAGCGGACGGCGCCCCCTGGCATCACTCGGGTCGCTCGCCGGCCGTCACGTCAACGTCTGCTTCGACTCGGCCCGCGGACGCCTCGTCCGTATCGGCGGCGGCGAAGCTCCGGGCGTGGGCCCTCAGCCTGGCTTTGGTGCCGGGGTCCATGTCGATCCAGTGGACCACGCGGTCGCGCCCGGCCTGCTTGGCGGTGAGCAGCGCCTGGTCGGCGAAGTAGATCAGGTGGTGCGGGCTGGTCACGTCGGAGTCTTCGCGGTAGCAGGCCAGGCCGATCGAGCAGGTCACCTGCAATTGCGTCGAGCCGGTGTCGAAGGTGTGGCCGGCCAGCGTCTGACGGATGCGCTCGGCGGACTCGTGGGCGGCCTGGCGGGCGGCGCGGGGGAGGATGACGGCGAACTCCTCGCCCCCGGTCCGGGCCACCACGTCGGCGCCGCGGACGGTCTGCCTGAAAATCGCGCCGGTCTGCTGCAGCACGACGTCGCCCATCGGGTGGCCGTAGCGGTCGTTGACCTGCTTGAAATGGTCCAGGTCCAGCATCAGCAGGGCCAGGGGATGGCCGTAGCGCTGGGCGATCTTGAACTCGTCGCCGATGAACTGGTGGAAGTAGCGGACGTTGTACAGGTGCGTCAGCGGGTCGGTGACCACCTGCTTGAGCAGCAAGTCGTTGTCGGAGCGGAGCTTGTTGATTAGCGCCTGCTCGCGCCGCAGGGCGTCTTCGAGGGCTCGCCTGCTGTCGTCCAGGGCGTCCTGGAGCACCTTGATCCGCAGGAGGGCCCGCATGCGCGCCCACAACTCTTCGGGTCCGATCGAGGGGGCAAAGACCTCGTCGGCACCGCTGTCGAGGCACCGGCAGCGGTCCACCTCGCCGGCGGTCCCGTCGCCGATGACGACGACCGGAAGAAAGCCCCCCCCGGCGGCGCGTTGCAGGCTTCCGGGCAGGTCCAGTGCCGCCGCGACGGCCGGGGCCATCTGGATCAGCACCAGGTCGAATCCGTCGCACGCGGCCACACGCAGGGCTTCCCGCGGGTTGCCCACATCGACCACATGCCAGCCGTTGCGTGCGAGTTGGCTGCACCGTTTCGCGGCCCGGGCGGTATCGCCGTCGATCAGCAGGATCCGCGGTTGGCCGAGCTCTGACGCATCCCTGGTCATACACATCTCCTTCGGCCGGATCGCGACGGCAAGCTCCCGGGCCGCCGTCGCTTCCGGCTGCCTCTCAGTGGAATCGTACGATATGCCGCTCGCGCCAAAGCCGCGGGATGGCCGAACCGGCCGCCGGAGGGGCTGACCTTTGCAGGCTGGGTAAACTGGGCAAGCGAGAGGGGGGGAGGCTACGCCGGCCACGCGGCCGTTCGGGCCGTTCGCACGCCGTTGCGGCCCTGGGCCTTGGCGTTGTAGAGGGCGGTATCGGCCAGCCGGATGAGCTCCTCGGCGTCGACCGCGGCGCCGGGAGCCATCGTCGCGGCCCCGATGCTGACGGTCAGGTGCGGCGCCGTCGGGGACGATTCGTGGGGGACCGCCAACGCCTCGATGCCCTGGCGAATCGCCTCGGCGACGTGGACGGCGGCGTCTTCGTCGGTTTCGGCGAGGATGACGGTGAACTCCTCCCCGCCGTACCGCCCGGCCGTGTCGCCGCCGCGTCGGCCCGCGGTGGTCAGCACGTCGGCCACCCGCTGCAGCGCGCGGTCGCCGGCCTGGTGGCCGTACGTGTCGTTGTAGCGCTTGAAGTGATCCACGTCGAGCATCAGCAGCGACAGCGGACGCTCCGTTCGCCGCGCACGGCTGACCTCGCGCTGGAGCGTCTCCTCGAACGCCCGGCGGTTCGACAGGCCGGTCAGCGCGTCGGTCCGGCTCATCCGCTCGAGGGTCTTCTCCAGTTCCCGCCGCTTGGTGATGTCGAGCTTGACGGCGACGAACTTCTCGATGTTGCCCTCGTCGTCGCACAGCGGGGAGATCCACGTATCCTCGATGTACTCCGTTCCGTCTTTGCGGCGGTTGCAGAACTCCCCGTGCCACTCGCGGCCGGCCAGCAGGGTGTCCCAGAGGTTCTTGACAATCTCTTTGGGCGTCTTGCCCGACGCGAGGATCCGCGGCGTTTGACCGGTGACTTCGTCGCGGCTGTACCCGCATGAACGGGTGAAGGCGTCGTTGGTGAACTCGATCACGCCGGCGGCGTCGGTGATCACCACCGAGACCGGGGTGTGCTCGACCGCCTTGGAGAGCATCTTCACCTTCTTCGTCCGCAGCCGTACCCGCTCCTCGAGCTCGTCGTTGAGCTGGCGGACCTCCCGCTCGGCCCGCGTCCGCTCGTCGACCTCCTCGGCCAGCCGCCGGCCCCGTTCGCTCAGGCCGCGGATCGCCCCGGCGAGCCCCGCGTGCACACGCCCCAGCGACACCACCAGCAGCAGCGCCGCGGCCGTGTAGTTCATCGCGTGGGCCACCCACGATGCCGGCGCGCCGCCGGCGACTACGTTGAGCCACCCCTGCGCCTGGCCGAGGCCGACCACCACCGACACGACGGTCCCCAGCAGCGCCAGCATCAGCCCCATGCGAACGCCCAGCAGGATCACCGCGAAGACGCTGACCAGCAGAAACTGGATCTCCCCGGTCCCCGAGCGGCCCCAGGTCAACAGCTCGCCCAGCCCCACGACGAACCCCGCCGTGAACAGCAGCCCCGCGCGCAGCGCGAACGGCAGGCGGGCGCGAAACACCCCCGCCAGCAGCACCACCGCGTACGCCGTCACCTGCGCGTAGACGTTCGGCGCCCCCCCCGACCGGGCCACCTGCGTCAGCGACGCGACCAGCGCCGGCAGCGCCAGCACCAGCAGCGCCGTCAGCGCAAGGTCCACCACCCGGTTCTGCACGTCGCGGAGGTTGTCCGGCAACGCGTTGCCGTCCGGGAGCTTGGAATCATCACCGGTCACGGTGTCTCCTGAAAATCGCCACGGCCCGTATGCCTCCGTATGGATCCCATCGGCACGATGGGCCCGGGGCTTGCGTTACCACCACCCGGTACGCCGGACGGCCCCTTGCCGGGTGCACGCCTCCCACCTTCACAGTACAATACGGCCATGAAACTCGTCCTCGCCCCCGACTCGTTCAAGGGCTCGCTCACCGCCGCCGAGGCCTGCCGTGCGATGGCCGAGGGCGCGGCGCGGGTCCGCCCCGACGCGACGGTCGTTTCCACCCCCATGGCCGACGGCGGCGAGGGCACCGCCGACGCCCTGGCCGCCGCGACGGGCGGGCGGATGATCGCGGCGCCCGCGACCGGCCCGCTGGGCGAGCGGCGAACCGGCCGGTTCGCCCTGCTGGGCGACGGGCGGACCGCCGTGGTGGAGATGGCCGCCGTCGCGGGGCTGCCCCTCGTGCCGCCGTCGAAGCGCAACCCCTTGCATACCACAACGTTCGGGACCGGCGAGCTCATGGCCGCGGCGCTGGACGCCGGGGCCGATCACCTCATCGTCGCCATCGGCGGCTCGGCGACGACCGACCTGGGCGCCGGGATGGCCCAGGCGCTGGGCGCGCGGTTCGGCCGCCGCGACGGCGCGCCGATCACCGAGCCGATGACCGGCGGGCGCCTGGCCGACCTCGCGGCCCTGGATCTGTCGGGCCTGCGCCCGGACGTCCACCGCTGCCGCATCGAGGTCGCCTGTGACGTCGACAACCCCCTGCTGGGCCCCCGCGGGGCCGCGGCCGTCTTCGGACCCCAGAAGGGCGCCACGCCGGCCGACGTCGCCGTCCTGGAGGCCAACCTCGCCCACGCCGTCGGCCTCATCGAGCGCGAGCTCGGCCGCAACATCCGCGACCTGCCCGGCGCCGGCGCCGCCGGCGGCCTGGGGGCCGGGCTGGTGGGCTTCTGCGGGGCCACCCTCACGCCCGGCATCGACCTGGTCCTGGCGGCGTCGCGGTTCGCCGAGCGGCTCGCCGGGGCCGACCTCGTCCTCACCGGCGAAGGCTGCCTCGACGCCACGACCGTCGGCGGCAAGACCATCAGCGGCATCCTCCGCCTCGCCCGCCCCGCCGCCATCCCCGTCATCGCCCTGGCCGGCGCCGTCGAAGATCCCGAGGCCGTCGCCGCCCTCGGTCTCGCCGACACCTGCGCCATCGCGCCGCCGGCCATGGACGTCGAACAGGCCATGGCCGACGGCTACCGCCTGCTAGCCGACGCGACCGAGCGGGTGCTCCGCCGGTGGGCGCGGCCGTAGATTCCCCCGAGCCGCGCTCGCCCTAACCGTTCGCCGTGCTACAATTACGCAAAGCTGCGTATCATGGGATGTGCATGCGGGCGCGGGTCTGTGCGCCCGGGAAAGGAGATGGGGCGATGCCCATGCCGAAACGACCCCCCCTGCTGCCGTGGTGGGCGGCGGGACTGTTGCTGGGACTGGTGATGACACTGGCGGTCGCGGTGAAAAAGCCGCTGGGCGTTTCGACGCAATTCGTTGTGGCCCACGGGATTGCGTTGAAGAAAGCCGCGCCGGACTACGTGGCCGACCACCCGGTGCTCAAGGCCGCCAAGTACCAGGCGCCCGGCTACGGCTGGTGGTTCGACATCGGCCTGATCGGCGGCGCCGCCGTCACGGCCCTGCTGGCCGACCGGTGGCGGCCGCGTCTGACGTGCGCGTGGTCGCGGGCGAACATGTCAATGCCCCGGCGGCTGGTGCTGGCGGCGATCGGCGGGGTGCTGATCCTCTTCGGCTCGCGGATCGCGCACGGCTGCACCAGCGGGCAGTTCGCCAGCGGGTGGGCCCAGCTTTCCGTCTCGGCCCTGCCGTTCACGATCGGCCTGTTCGGCGTCGGCGTCCTCGCCGCACGCTGGTTCTACCCCAAGGTCCCCAACCAGGAGGCGGACAAACTATGAGCGGCGAACAGATTCTCGCACTGGGCCTGGGCGGCCTGTTCGGCGGGGCGCTCGTCCTGGCCGAGCTGGCCAACCCCGACCGCATCCTCGGCGCGCTGCGGCTGCGGGATTTTCACGCCCTGCGGACGATCGCGATGTTCGTCCTTACCTCGATGGTCGGCGTGTGGGTCCTCGAACAGGGCGACGCGGCGACGCTGAGCATCAAGCCGGCGGTCATGCTTGCGGCGCTCGTCGGCGGCGGCCTGCTGGGGCTGGGCTTCGGCATGACCGGCTTTTGCCCCGGCACCGGCCTCGCCTGCGCCGCCGGCGGCCGTCTCGACGCCCTCGTGGCGGTCCTGGCGATGTTCCTCGGGGCCCTGCTGTTCATCCTGCTGGCGCCCTGGATCGTCCCGCCGCTCGAATCGGTCTGGAACCTCGGCGACGCCCGCTGGGGCGACACCCTCGATATCTCCCACGCCTGGCTCGTTGGCGGCGTCGTCCTCGTCGGCGGCCTCCTGCTCTACCTGACGCGGCCGAGAGGAAAGGCTTGAGGCTTGAGACCTGAGCGCCTGAGCAACGGCGGCTGTCAGGTCCCGAAGTTCTGCTTGAGGATCGCGAAGTCGTCGAGGTCGACGTCGCCGTCGCCGTCGAAGTCGCCTTCGGCGGCGGTGGCGCCGGCGGGGGTGCCGAAGTTGATCTTGAGCGTGGCGAAGTCGTCGAGGTCGACGTCCCCGTCGCCGTCGGTGTCGCCGGAAACGGTGGTCTCGACGTGGTCGCGCCAGTCGAGGCGCATGTAGCACAGGGCGAAGACGCCCTGGGCCCAGAGGGTCTCGCCGATGGACTCCTCGCCGGTCGAGCCCGTCCCGGCGGTGAGGATCGTTTCCATCGGCTCGGCCAGTTCGGGGAAGTACTCGTTGACGACCAGGCCGGTGGTCTTGTAGGCCCAGCCGTCGTCGCCGCCCTGGACCTTCGAGCTCTGCAGCTCGCCGGTCATCGCCAGGGCGAAGGCCTCCTCGAAGAAGGGCCACCGCCGGCCGTCCCAGTGGGTGCGGGCGTTGGCGAGCTTGTAGTACAACTGGCCCATCAGGCCGGTCCCCTCCCAGTAGCCTTCGCGGTCGAGCCAGCGGACCGGGTCGCCGGCGCGGAGGACGCCGTAGATCCCCGCGTCATAGTCCTCGTTCATCGTCGCGTCGAACCACGTCACGGGCGTATCGGGGTACGGGGTCCAGGGATGGACCGCCTCGCGCCCGTCGCCGCCGGAGGTGCCGTAGTACGGCGTGTCGTAGGTGGGCATCACCATCGCCGTCAGGGCCACGCCCATCTCCCGCGCGGTGGTCCACATCCCGGCCCGCGCCGGCCCCGAGCCGTCCCGGTTGGGCCAGGGCGACGAATACGACCGCAGCGTCTCGAGAGCGAACGCGCCGATCATGTCGCGGATCCTGTAGTCCTCGATGGCGGTGAAACCGTTGGGATACTCCGGGTAACGGAAGTCCTTGATCAGCAGGTCGTACGCCAGCGCCACGTTGATGGGCGCGCGGACATGGTAGTACCCCCAGCCCACACGCTCGCGGCAGGGGACGCTGGTCAGGTGCGAGATCTCCGTGCCGATCGGATCGAGCGTCAGGCAGTTGTCCAGCATGTAGTCCCGCGCGAGCTGCTCCTGGAACGGGTGGGCGCCGAGCCCGTCGATGTAGACGCAGAAGGCGTTGTTGAGCGCCTTGTTGTCGCCGCGTTCGCCGACGTAACGGACCCCCGTCATCAGCGGCCGGGCGTAGGCGCCGTGCCCGCCGGAGAACGGGTCCATCAGCGAATTGAATCGCCAGTTGAACGACGGATGGTCGGCGATCTGGTCGCGGATGCGCTGCTCGACCTCGGCATTGGGAAACAGCACCACCGACGGGTGCGGCTCGGCGTCGGAAGGGTACGCCGGGTCGTAGTGGATCGTCCGCGTCTTCTCGACGCCGTCGGCGCCGATGCGGTAGCGGAGCGTGTAGACGGTGTCGGCCGCCAGGCCGAAGACATCCAGCGGCACCACGGCGTCGTCGAAGGTCAGCCACGCATCGCCGTGCAGCTCATCGATGCGGTACTGGACGGGCTCGCCGTTGGTGATGTTGTGCAGGGCGAACCCGACGCCGGGCGTGACGTAGGTGGTCTGCTCGTGCAGTTGGGGCACGAAGTAGGCCTTGATCGGCGTGGTGTACCACTGGGCGTCGTCGGCGCCGGCGGCGAAGCTGATCGCCGGGGTGACCGGATCGACGACGAAGTAGAAGATCTTCCCGTCCGACGACCACGACTCGTACCACGAGCTGTAGAGCATGAAATCGTCGTCGCCGACGGTGAGCAGGTGCCACTCGTCGCCGAACGCGTCGGCGAGGCCGCGGAAGTAGAAGGTGGTGCTCCGCGGTTCGGGGTAGGTCGTCAGCGGCTCGCTCGGCCCGGTCGCCCCGACGACAGGCGTGCCGTCGTAGTAGGTCAGCTCGCCGAAGGAGAACGGCCCGGTGTAGGCCGGCACGAGATACTCGGGCGCGACGTCGCCTTCGACCTTTTCATAGGTCCAGCGGTAGCGCCAGGACCAGTCCATGTCGACCTTCATGCGGATGAGCCCCTCGTCGCCGGAGTCGCCGATGCCGTCGAGGCCGTCGGCGCCGATGACGGGGTCGGTCTCGTTGGCGTTGCGGTTCATGGCGTTGTGGGCCAGCTCGAGCAGCGTGGCGCTGTTGATGTAGATGACCCCGTGGTCGTCGACGATCGGGTCGTGGTACCACCGCTCGAAGACCCAGTCGACGCCGGGCACGCCCCCCGGCAGCAGCGAGATGCCGCTCTTGTAGTGGGTGAACGTGTTGCCCGTCAGTGCCGGGGCGGTCATGAGCGTGATGGTGATCGTATCGGTGTCGGACCAGCCCAGGTCGTTGGTGACCTCCAGCGTGATGGCGTGGCTGCCGTACGCCAGCTCGACGTCGACGGTCTGGCCCGCCGCCAGCGGCGTGGCATCTTCGCGCCAGGCGTAGTCGGTGATCGTCCCGACCGGCGTCGTCGAGCGCGAGCCGTCCAGCGTGACGGTGGCCGGATCGCCGGCATCGGCGACGACGACGTTGCGGTTGGGTCCGGCGTCGGCGACGACGCCGCCATAGAGGACCGACACGGCCGTCGTGTCGCTGTCGGTCAGGCCGTCGTCGTCGGTGACGGTCAGCGTGAGGGTGTGGTCGCCGACGGCCAGGTCGACCGCGGCGGTCGCCCCGGCGGCCAGGGGCGCGCCGTCTTCGCTCCAGGCGTAGTCGACGATCGCTCCATCATCGCTCGAGGCGGTCCCGTCGAGGGTGACCGCGGCGAGGCCGTCGTTGTCGGTGTCGGTGAGGGACTGGTCGGGCCCGGCGTCGGCCACGGGCGGCGCCAGGCCGTCGCAGGGCGTCTGGGCGGTCGCGGCGAAGACGGCCAGGCCGCGACTGTTCCAGTTCAGACCCGGCGCCGCATCCTCGATGCGGAAGCCCCACAGCGCCCGCGAGTCATCCAGCGGCAGCGGCTGGGCGAAGGCGTACAGGTGGGAGGTCTGGTCGCGGACGACGCCCGAGGCGCCGGCGGCGAGGTCCATGCTCTTGCTCATGGTCAGGACGGCGGCGAACCCCGCTTCGGGGGCGGCGTCGAGCATGATGGGGCCGCTGCCGCCGTCGTCGCCGCTGAAGGCGTAGAGGACGCTCTCGTCGGCGCCGTCGGGGCCGTAGAGGGCGACGATCCGCATGTTGCGGGCCCGGTCGGCCATGTTCATCGCGGCCAGGACGAAGTTCACGTCTCCGTAGCGGCCCTTCTGGTCGGCGGGCAGCTCAACGGTGACGGCGGGGATCTGCCAGGAGGCGATGTTGTGGGAGGCGCCGACGACGACGGCGTTGGGCTGGGTGACGTACGTGGCCGGGTCGGCCACCTCGGTCCAGTCGCCGCCGAGCGTGGCGTTGCCCTCGCAGGCGGCCATGTGATAGACGCGGCCGTCGGCGACGACGATGCCGTCGGCCGGGACGCCCTGGCCGGCGGCGAGGTTGGCCGGGTGGCCGGGCGAGGTGGGGATGGAGTAGGCGAAGATTTCGCCGTCGCCGACGGCGACCATGTGGCGGGACTGGCCCATAATGTAGCTGCCGTTGCCGCCGGACAGCCCGCCGAACAGGCTGCCGAGGTTGTCGCCGGCGAGCAGGCATTGCTGGTACTCGCGGGGCCCGGCGATGGCGTCCATGTTGAACCCGGCGGTCAGGTCGAGCTGGACGGCGGGGCTGAATGGATCGATCTGGGCCGTGAGTGTGTCCGACGCGGTCAGACCGTCGTCGTCGGTCACGGTCAGCGTGATGATGTGGGTGCCGACGGGCAGCGCTGCGCGGGCGGTCGGGCCGTCGGCGACGGCGGCGCCGTCGAGGGTCCACCCGTAGGCGACCAGCGTGCCGTCGGGGTCGTAGGATGCGGTGGCGTCGAGAGTGACGGTGGCGAGGCCGTCGTCGTCGCTGTCGCACAGGCGCACGTCCGGCCCGGCGTCGGCGACGGGGGCTATCGCGGCCGCGACGTCGGCGGCGAGGACCATCAACAACACCATGACCAGGGCGGCGCAGGGGGCGGGCTTCATCACGACATCTCCTCCGGGCGGATTGCGCCGCAGACGCCCGAAGCGTCTACGGCATAAGCGCTAAAGCACGGCTTACGAGTCTAACGCACAAGGCGCGATCCGTCCAGACCCGACCCGACGCCGCGGCCGCGCACGGGCGCGCTGGACTTGGCCGCCCAAATCCGTACACTACCGACCGGCCGGCGCGTGCCCCGGCGGATCAACCTGGAAGGAGCAAGACGTGAGTGCGATCAAGGGACGAGCGATCGTCGCCCAGTCCGGCGGGCCGACCACCGTCATCAACGCCAGCGCCTGCGGCGTGATCCAGACGGTGCTGGCCCATCGGGAGACCTTCACCGGCCTCTACGGCGGGCTCAACGGCATCCGCGGGGTGCTCGCCGAGGAGCTTTACGACATCGCCGCCGAGGACCCGGCGACGATCGAGGGCCTCAAGCGTACCCCCTCGTCGGCCCTGGGAAGCTGCCGTCACAAGCTCAAGGACCTCACCGCCGACCGCGCCGACTACGAGCGGATCCTGGAGGTGTTCCGGGCCCACGACATCCGCTACTTCTTCTATATCGGCGGCAACGACTCGATGGACACCGCCGACAAGCTCGCCCAACTCGCCGCCGACGCCGACTACGAGCTGATCGCCATGGGCGTGCCCAAGACGATCGACAACGACCTGGCGTGCACCGACCACTGCCCCGGGTACGGCTCGGTGGCCAAGTACACCGCCACCGCCGTCATGGAGGCCGGTCGCGACACCGAGGCGATGTACACCACCGACACCGTCACCATCCACGAGGTCATGGGCCGCAACGCCGGCTGGATCGCCGCCGCCGCCGGCCTGGCGCGGCGGGATGCGGCCGACGCGCCGCACCTGATCTACCTGCCCGAGGTCGCCTTCGACCTCGGCCGCTTCGTCGCCGACGTCCAAGCCTGCCTCGCCGAGCGCGGCGGGTGCTTCATCGTCTGCGGCGAGGGCGTCAAGGACGCCGACGGCACCTACATCGCCGACGCCGGCGGCAAGTTTAACACCGACAGCTTCGGCCACGTCCAGCTCGGCGGCGCCGCCGACGCGCTGAAGGCGATCGTCGAACGCGAGATCGGCGTCAAGGCCCGCACCAACCGTGCCGGCACCGCCCAGCGCAACGCGATGCACGTCGCCAGCGCCACCGACGTCGCCGAGGCCTACCTGGCCGGGAAGGCCGCCGTCGACGCGGTCCTCGCCGGCGAGCACGGCAAGATGGTCACGCTCGTCCGCGACGAGACCGGCGGCCGCTACACCTGCACCACGGGCCTGGCGCCGCTGCGGGAGGTGGCCAACGGCGAGAAGCTGCTGCCCCGCGAATACATCAACGACGCCGGCAACGGCGTCACCGACGCCTTCCGCGACTACCTCCGCCCACTGGTCCAGGGGCAGGCCGATGTTGAGATCGGCCCCGACGGGCTGCCGGTTTTTGTCCGCCTGGCCAAGCGAATGGTGGCCAAGCGTACCGGCCGCGAGTATGCTCTTTAGCAGCAGGCTGTAGACTGCAGGCTGCCTGCAGGAACGGCCACGGCAGAGGATGACCGCGACGGCGCGGCCAGAGAACAACCACCAGCGGCTGGAACCGGCTTTTATGCTCCTGTTCGAGGTCTATGATCAAGGCAAACCCGCCAGGCGGTTCGCCACGGACGCCGCGTCCCTGCTCGGCGCCGAGGGCGTGCCGATCCGCGGCGAGGTGACCTTCGCCGACGGGACGATCCGCTGCACCCGTCGCACCGCCGGCTCGGTCGCCCTGGCGCTGCCCTGGCGCGCCGGGGCCGCCGGACAACTGCTGCTGGCCACGACCCGCCTGCCCGAGGCCGAAACGCCCTACAACCTCAACCTCGAACTCGCCCGCGCCCGCCTGGCGGCGATGATCCGCAAATTCGAGGACTGGGGCCTGATCGATTATCCCTCGGCCGAGTCGCTTACCGAGCAGTTCGCCGCGCTGCGCAAGCGGTTCGTCGAGGCGGTCCAGCTCGACGCCACCGACCGCCCCGCCGCCGCGTCGCTCGCCGACGCGGTGCTCGCTGACGCGATCGCCCTGTCGGAGCAGACCGCCGTGTTCCACGCCGACATCTTCCTCAACCGCCGGCGCCGCAACACCCGGGGCCGCCCGACGTTCGGCTGCGAGATCAACCCCACGCAGACCTCCGCCGCCTACCAGAAGCGGCTGCTCGAGGCGGCGGACTTCCTCAACCTGCCGACACCCTGGAAGCTCGTCGAGCCCCAGGAGGGCCAGACCAACCTCGACCCCCTCGACGCCTGGGTCCAGTGGGCCGCCAAGCACAAGCTGCCCCTGTCGGCCGGGCCGTTGATCGACTTCGAGCCCGACTTCCTGCCCGAACGGACGTTCCTCTGGGAAAACGACTTCGAGTCGCTCCGCGAGGTGATCTACGAGCACATCAAGATGCTCGTCGAACGCTACGCCAAGCGGGTGACCACCTGGAAGGTCATCAGCGGCGCCCACGCCTACAACAGCTTCAACCTCAGCTTCGAGCAGGTTCTCGAGCTGACCCGGATGAGCTGTTCGCTGGTGCGGCAACTGGCCCCGCGGTCGTCGATCGTGATCGATCTGCCCCTGCCGTGGGGCGAGTACGCCGCGTCGAACCCGCGAACGATCCCCCCGCTGGTCTATGCGGACATGTGCATCCAGAGCGGCATCCGGTTCGATGCGTTCGGCGTGCAGGTCTTCATGGGCGCCGCGACCGAGGGCCTGTACGTGCGGGACCTGATGCAGATCAGCGCCAAGCTCGACGACTTCGCCCCGTATGCCAAGCCGTTGCACATCACCGGGTTCGGCGCCCCCAGCGCGACGGGGGCCGACCCGGCCGATCACTGGGAGGGCGCCGCGCCGCCGGCGAACGCCGGCACCTGGCGGACGGCGTGGAGCCCGGCCGTCCAGGCCGACTGGCTGGAGATGTTCTGCCGGCTGGCCCTCTCCAAGCCCTTCGTTGCAACCGTCTGCTGGCGGGATCTGGCCGACGTCGACGGGCACTACCTGCCCCACGGCGGGCTGTGCGCGGCGGACCTGTCGCCCAAGCCCGCCCACGATCGGCTGCGCAAGTTCCGCGCCGTCATGAGCCGCCCGCGCGGCGGCGCGTCCGACACCGCCCAATGATGAACGAACCGTCGTCTGGCCGCTGGTCGTGGACCCCTCAAAACGTCGTCGCCCTGCTGGCGTTGACGGCGCTGCTGGCGGCGGTCGTCGCCGTCCGCCTGCACCGCCGCGGCAGCCGTCTCGGCGCCGACCTGACGGTCACGCCCGTCCCCATGGCCGAGGTCTGCGATGTCATCGACCCCAACACGGCCTCCTGGGCGTCGCTGGCACGGCTGCCGGGGATCGGCCCGAAGCGCGCCAAGGGCATCTGCGCCTACCGCGAGGCCTTCGAGGCCGACCACGAGGGCCGTCGGGCCTTCCGCGGGCCGGCCGACCTGACGGCGGTGGCCGGCATCGGCGAGACGATCGCCGAACGCATCGCCGGGTACCTGACGTTCGACGAGGCGGCGCCCACCCCGGAAGGCGGCGAGCCATGACCCGGTCACCGGCCCCACCGGCCCCCTACTGGGCGCAGAGCTGCAAGCCCCTGGCGAACCTGGTGTTCGTCGCGCCGCTGCTGGTGGCCTACGAAGTGGGCGTGGCCCTGACGGGCACGGACCTGCTGCTGTCGCGCGGCCATATCCAGTCGTTTCTCAGGGAGGTCGGCGCCGGGGCCGAGTACCTCTCGGCGGTGCTGATCGTGGCGGTGCTGCTGGCCCAGCAGGCGGCGGGGCGGCACCCCTGGCGGCTGCCACCGGTCGTGCCGGGGCTGATGGCCCTCGAGGCGGTGGTGCTGGCGATGCCGCTGCTGGCCCTGGCGATGCTTAATGGCGGCGCGCCGGCGGCGCCGCCGACCGGCAGCCTGCTGCGCGGCGTCCTGGAGGGCGTCGGTGCGGGGATCTACGAGGAGTTCCTCTTCCGCCTGGCGTGGCTGGCCTTGGCCGGGCTGGTGCTGGTGGATCTGCTGAGCCTGCCCAAGGACGTCGCCGTCACGGTGGCGGTGCTCACCTCGGCGGTGGCCTTCGCCCTGTACCATTTCGTCGGGGCCGAGTCGATCCACTGGGGGCGATTCGCCTTCCTGCTGCTGGCGGGCGCCTACCTGGCGGGCGTTTACCTCCTGCGCGGGTACGGCGTGGCCGTCGGCGCGCACGTCGTCTACAACATGATTCTGGTCTTCCGCGGGGCATGATCGCCGGCGGCCCGCCGGGCCGGACGGCTCCAAGCGCTTGGACCACGGGAAGTAAGAATCAGCCTGTAAAATAAGGGTATTTCCCCTATGTCGGTTAGCTTTTTTGTGGACCCGCCGGACGGGGCTTTCCTGTATAATGGGGGCGTTGCTGGGGGGCGGTAGCGAAAGTGAGGCCTTGGGATGGATCTCGGACAGAAACAGACGGTCGAATCATTGAAGCTGGTGGTGTACCGACGCCCCCTGCACCCGGAATTGTTCGACATTCACAACCGCCATCGGATCGACCAGGCGTTGTTCGATGCCGACCTGTGGGTGACGGGCTGTTCGCACCTGGTGCGCTTCAGCGTCGCCGCCGAGTCGGTCACGGAGGTGATCGCTCAGGCCAATGACGAACTGCCCCGCCGGGGCCTGGTCGCCAGCTTCCGCTGCCGCGGAGAGCGCCAGCACGAGTACGTCCACGCCGAGTCGATCCGGTACCTGATGAACTTCCAGGTCGAGGCGATGAGCGACCGGCTGTTCGCCAAGACCCACGCTGACCTGTTCGCCTCCGCCCAGAAGCAGGGCATCCTCGTGCCTTACCCGCAGTGGCAGCAGGGCGAGTACGTGCCGTTCTGCCACCTGGACTATCACGTCAAGCCCGAAAGCCTCCACGTGATGGCCTACCACGTGTTCCCCCACGAGAACACGGTCGTCAAGACGCAGACACTGTTCGAAGTGCTCTGACGACAGACCGGTTCCGGCCGCCCGCGGCAGCGTTGGCGCAACACCGTCTCCCCGATCCGGGCTTGCGCGGAGCACGCCACTGGCGGCGCGACCGCAAACGCCCTTGTGCGAATGCCCGTCGGGGCTTATAATCGATCATCATGCCCCGGGACCGCCGGAGCCCTGCCGGCGGTCATCGCCCACGCCGTGGTTCGGAGGAGATGATGATGAGAGGCCGGATGCCCCTGCGTTGTCTGATGCTGGCCGTCCTGTGCGCGGCGACCGCCGCCCCCGTCGCGGCGGCCGACCCCCTGCCGCCGGTCGCGACGGTCGACTTCGGGCCGGAAGGCCAGTTCATCGTCAACGGCGAGCCGTTCCTGCCGATCATGTCGTGGGCACAACGGACCACCCGCTTCCCCCTGCTGCGGAGCCTGAACTTCAATACGTTCATGGGCAACTACGTCACCCCGCTGCAGCAGGCCCAGGCGGCCGCATCGGCCGGGGGGTATTGCGTGGTGCAGGCCTATGGGGATGACGAGGACGAAAAGGCCGACGGGGTCATCGCCGCGCGGTCGCACACCGCCATCCTCGCCTGGCACCACCGCGACGAGCCGGACATGCCCGACGGCGGCTCGCCGCGGACCTCGCCGGCGACGATCGCGGCACGGTACCAGTGGTACCAAGACCTGAACATCAACCGGCCGGTGTTCCTCACGTTCACCGCGAATTTCATGGAAGAGTTCCGCGGCAGCTACTCCGCCGCCGAGCAGGCGACGATCTATCCGCAGTTCATCGCCGCCGCCGACGTCGTCGGCTTCGACATCTACCCCATCTACGGCTGGGGACGGCCCAACTGGCTGAACTACCCCGCCAGCGGGACCGCCCAACTGGTCGACTTCGCCGACGGCAAGCCCGTCTACGCGTGGATCGAGACCTCCAAGGGCAGCCAGTGGATGGAATACGAAAATCAGCCCGACGTCCTGCCGATCCACACCCGCTTCGAGGTCTGGGGCTCGCTGATCGCCGGCGCCACCGCCATCGGCTACTTTACCCACGCCTGGGAGCCGGAGTTTACCGAGTTCGCCCCCACGCCCGAGATGCGGGATGAACTCGAGCGGCTTAACGGGCAGATCACCGACCTCGCGCCCGCCATCCTCGCCCCGCGGACCGCACTCGACATCGACATGGACCTCGCCACCGCCCCCGGCGGCACGACGCTGACGTGCCACTTCAAGGCCACCGAGTACGGCGACGAGCTGTGGATCTTCGCCCAGAACACCGACCTCGGCCATAACGCCCACCTGCTCGGGCAGTTTGACCCCATCAGCCCCCGCGCCGGCCACGCGACCTTCACCGTCGAGGGCCTCGCCGCCGGGACCACCGTCCAACGCCTCGAAGACGACGGCACCACCACGCTCCTGACCGCCGCGGACGGCTCGTTCGAAGACGACTTCGACGCCCTCGCCGAGCACATCTACATCCTCCCGCTCGAGTTGCCCGTCGACGCCGTCCCCGGCGACGATCGGACGATCAACGACCTCGACCGCGACGGCATCGAACTGGTCACGCTCGACGGCACCGCCTCCACATCCGTCAACGGGCCCATCGTCGAGTACTACTGGACCGAAGGCGCCACGCTGCTGGGCACCGCCGCCGTCCAGACGGCCGTCCTGCCCGTCGGCGTCCACACGATCGCCCTGAAGGTCTTCGACGCGACCGGCGCCTCGAACACCGACACCGTCGTCATCACCGTCCGCAGCCCCACCGTCATCGCCGACGCCGGCGACGACCAGCACCTCACCGACGCCGACGACGACGGCTGGGAGCTGGCCGTCCTCGACGGCACGGGCTCCTGGGCGGCCGACGGCCCGGTGACGCACTACCTGTGGCGTGAAGGCGATACGCTCCTCGGCGCCGACGCCGTCCAGTGGATCGCCCTGCCCGTCGGCGTCCACACCCTCACGCTCGAGGCCATCGGCCCGGACGGCACCTCCGACGTCGACACGGTCACGGTCACCGTCGCGCCCTCGACCCTCGCCGGCGACTTCGACGGCGACGGGGACGTCGATCTCGATGACTTCGCTATCCTCAAGACCAACTTCGGACGCGCCGACGCCGCCGCCGATGAAGGCGACTGCGACGGCGACGGCGACGTGGACCTCGACGATTTCGCCGTCTTCAAGGCGAACTTCGGCGGCTGAGACGCGGCGGCGCCGGCGGCGGCGCGTTTTGTAAAGTTTGGTTTTTCACCTTGCCGTGGATGCCGTCTTTTTGGGCAGGTTGCAAGGCGCATACGTAGGCTTCGGCGGGATTTAGCATGCCGAGCTTGCCGTCGACGGAGCGCGATTCGCAGTGCGTTTGTCACGTCCCCTATTCGACTAACAGTGACGTCTGTTTTCGCATGAGCGTCACAACCCATTTTTAGCCAAGGGTTTTTGACGGCCCTGCGGCTTGGGATCGCGTTTTGGGTGTCGACTGAAAAGGGGACAGCCTTCCTCGGCCTCGGCATGAAACGTCCGATAACCTTGCGCGGGACGGCATAAAACCCGAATAATCCGAATTCTCCGTGTCGACAGCGTCTTACCAAAACCCGAATTCTCCGAATTCTCCGACCCGTTCAGGCCCCAAGACGGCATAAAACCCGCACAGTCCGAATTCTCCGAATTCTCGGACCACTATTCCGGCATCAGGATTCAGGAATTCGGCCGTGCGCTCATTTGTGGGGCGTGAGGCGAAGATTGTTTAGCGAACGCGACACTTTATTGCGCGGCGGTGCAATATTGTTGCTCTCCAGGATCATTTTATTGAATATCGCCTCAATAATGTGATGGACGGCTTGACGGCGAAGGAACCGCGTCGCCGCAGAGAACACAAAGGGCACGAAGGACGGCCAAAAGAAGGCTTGAGGCTGGAGTCGCCGACACGCCAAAGCCGCTATGGCGACGGCGCGGCGGTAGGCTAGAGGTACAGAAACCGGCCACGGCCGACGGGGGACGGCCACGGAACGGCGAAGAAAAGGCATCGCCACAGAGAACACAAAGGGCACGGAAGCCAGGCATGAGGCTTGGCCTGCCGCGTCGAAGCCCGCCGTAGCTTCAACGCAGGCGGGGCGAGGCCGGGAGGCTGGCTTGTCACGGCGTAACTGAAGGCGAAGCCGGAAGGTCTGAGGTACGGCGACGGCGACGGCCACGACGACCACGGTCACGACCAAAGCCACGGCGACGCGCTTGTAGGGGCGGCCCTTGTGGCCGCCCTCGAGGGCCGGCAGAACGCTCCCTCGTGGCACAAAACCCGGCGTCAGGCTCGGTAACGGAACCATTCGGCGCCCTGATTCGCCGGCCGACGGATTGACAGCATCCGCCCGGCGCGGTTAAATATCGGTTCAACATCCTGTGGCGAAGGGGTCGTGGGTGGCTCCTTCCCGCGCACAAGCCATTGGCGGACAGCCGCATGGGAAACGGACACCCGGAACGAAT
>CAZHRW010000260.1:0-11163 GCA_964535025.1 uncultured Planctomycetales bacterium | reverse complement strand
CCCCCGCGGCGCGCACGTTCCCCCCCCCCCCCCCCGCAGGCCCGCCCCCCCCAGCCACTCCCCCCAGTTCGCCACCGCCGCGGCCAGCGCCTACGGGCTCAAGCAGATGCTCGCCGCCGCCGAGGCGTTGGCCAACGTCGGCTACCGCTTCGCCACCGATGACGCCTTCCGCCGCGACGTGCGCCAGGCCTATGACGCCAAGAAGAAGGCGGCGGCGACCGCCCGGAAGGACTGACCATGCAACGCCCGAACATCCTGCTGCTGTACACCGACCAGCAGCGCTGGGACGCCCTGGCCGCCGCGGGCAACCCGCACATCCACACGCCGAACCTCGATCGCCTCGCGGCCGAGGGGGTGCTGTTCGAAAACGCCTTCTGTAACTGCCCCGTGTGCATGCCGAGCCGCCAGAGCATGCTCAGCGGGCAATACCCCTCGTCGCTGGGCTGCTGCTGCAACGGCATCGAGATGCGACCCGACGTGCCCACGCTGGCGACCGTGCTGCGGCCCTACGGCTACCACGCCGCCAACATCGGCAAGCTGCACTTCCTCAACCACTCCAACCGCGACCACCGCGAGCCGCACCCGACCTACGGGTTCGACACGATGATCGTCTCCGACGAGCCGGGCTGCTACGACGACGCCTACATCGCCTGGGTGGCCGCCCACGACCGCGACGCCGTCGAGGCGTGCCGCGTCAGCTCGCCGCCGGCGTGCGTGGGGCCGCGGATCGACAAGCAGCCCCGCAACACGATCCACCCGTACGTTTTCGAGGGGCCCGAGCACCTGACGCACTCGGCCTTCGTGGCCGACGGGATGATCACCTTCCTGCGGGCCCACCGGGACCGGACCTTCTTCGCCATCGCGGGATTCTTCGCGCCCCACGCGCCGCTCAATCCCCCGCAGCGCTTCGTGGACCTCTACGACCCGTCGACCCTGCCGCTGCCGGCGATGAATGAAGGGGAGAACTCGCTGGGGCTTTCCGACGAACAATGGCGTAAGGTCAAGGCGTATTATTACGCCCTCGTCAGCCACGTCGACGATCAGGTCGGTCGGATCCTCTCGGCGTTGGACGAGCTGGGCCTCCGCGACAACACGATCGTCGTGTTCACCTCCGATCACGGCGAGCACCTCGGCGACCACGGCCGCGTGCAGAAGGGCCCGCCCGGCCTGGACAGTTGCGCGCACGTGCCGCTGCTGATCCGCTACCCCGGGCAGATCGGCCCCGGCCGTCGCGCCGCCGAGTTGGTCGAGGCGGTGGACCTGGCGCCCACGCTGGTCGACTGGTGCGGCGTGCAGGCGCCGCCGAGTTTCCAGGGCCGGTCGCTGCGTCCCCTGCTGGCCGGGCAGCCGTACGAGCCGCGGTCGTCGGTGTTCATCGAGTTCCGCGCGCCGTTCGCCGGCTCCTGGAAGACGGTCCGCACGCACGAGTTTAAGTACTGCCGTTCCAACGAGAAAGAAGAATTGCTGTTCAACCTCGCCGCCGATCCGAACGAATTAACCAATGTCGCCGGCGACGCCGCCCATGGCGACGCGCTGAACGCCATGCGAGCCGAACTGCTCGACCGCTGGTTCAGCGTGGAACGACAATACCCCAGGAAGACCGCCGCCTACTGATGGCAGGTTTCAGCACCGGTAACAGCAACGGCATCAACGTTTGCCCTCGAGGATCCCGACGATGATTGCGGTACGTCAGCATCCCCCCAACGGCTGGACCATCGACGACATGATGGCGGACCTGAGGCTCTCCGGCATTGACGCGGGCGATCTGCTGGTGGTTCACAGTTCGCTGCGGAGCATGGGCTACGTCGCCGGGGGCGCCGCGGCCGTCGTCGAGGCGCTGGTCCACACGGTCGGACCGACCGGGACGGTGATGTTCCCCGCCCTGACGTTCGACGGGTCCGTCACGGCGTTCCTCCGCACGCACGAGGTGGTCGACCTGCGGCGGCGGCCCAGCCACAACGGGGCGATCCCCCGCGCCGCCGGCCAGCGCCGCGACGCCGTCCGCTCCGTCCATCCCACGCACCCCGCCATCGCCATCGGGCCGGCGGCGGCCGAGCTGTTCGCCGGCAACCAGGACGGGCAGGGACCGACCGGCGAGGACTCGCCCTTCGCCCGCGCCGCGAGGGCCGGGGGCACCATCGTCTTGATCGGGGTCGACTGCTCGGCCAACACGACGCTCCACTGCGTCGAGGAGCGGGCCGCCCCGTACGTCTTCAACGGCGAACTCTTCGCCCCGCTGACCCTCGATCCGGCCGGCTGCGGCCACCGCATCCGCGTGCGCGGCTACACCACCGACACGCCCCGCCACTTCACGGCCATCGAGCCGCGACTGCTGGACGAGGGCATCATGACCCTCGGCCGTCTCGGCAGCGCCCCCCTGCGCCTGTGCGACGGCCGGCGCCTCCTGACCGAGGTCACCGCCTGGGTCCGCCAGGACCCCTACCTGCTGGGCACCCCCAAGGGGGCCAACGCCGACGCCGCCGGCTGAGACGCGGCGCCAAGACCTCAGGAACGATCCGCGCGAATCCCGCCTCACCCTGTAGCTCCCGCGCCGGATTGACCGATACTCCTCACAGCCGCACAACCATGACCCTCTCAATCGCCCGTCGCGATCTGGCGGGGTCAAACCGTGACGGCAGGCCCGACGATCGCAGGATTCGGCCGTGTCAAGCGATCCGCCCTCCATCCCGAACCGCCGTGGGGGCACCGGGAGCCATGCGTCTGCGGCGGCCCCCCTGCAAGGCCTCCTCGACAGCATCGATATCCCCGCTTGTGCCGCCGACCTGGCCGGCGAGACGGTGGTGTGCATGAACGCGGCGGCCCGACGGGCGTGGGGCGACGGGCTGGGGCAGCGCTGGTGGGAGGCGATCGGCTGCGGGGGCGCCGACAGCTTCGCCCGCGCCGGCAAGGACGACGACGGTGCGGCGGTCTGGCAGCACACGGAGGCGCCGTCCGGACGGGCCTACGCGTTCCGCGGCCGCATCCTCCGCCTGACCGACGGGCGGGATGTGCGCATCATCAGCGCCGTCGACCTCACCGCCGACAGGCGACACGCCGAAGCGCTTGCCGAATCGCGGCAGGAACTGCTGGACATCATCCAGAACCTGCCCGACCCGACCTTCGCGATCGACCTGGACGGCCGCGTGATCGCGTGGAACCGCGCGATCGAGGACCTCACCGGCGTCGCCGCCGCCGACATGATCGGCCAAGGCGACTACGCCTGCATGGTGCCCTTCTACGGGCGACGGCGCCCGGGCCTGATCCACCTGGCGATCCACCCGACCGCCGAGCTGGAGCAGCGATACAGGAACATCCGGCGCGACGGGCGGAGCCTCACCGCCGAGGTCCACGTGCCGGCGGTGAGGCCCGGGGGCGTCGAGCTGTGGCTGAAGGCCACCCCGCTGCAGGATTCGCACGGACGGCTGACCGGGGGGATCGAGTCGCTCCGCGACATCACCGACCGCATTCAGGCACAACGGGAACTTTCGCGAAAGCAGGTGGCGCTGGCCGAGGCCAACGAGGCCCTCCAGCGCAAGAACGCCGCCCTGATGGAACTGATGGAAACGATCCAGGCCCAGCGCTCCACGCTGTCCCACGCCCTGCTGGCGAACCTCGAGCAGACGGTCCTGCCGATGCTCCATCAGCTCCGCCGGGGCGCCTCCGACCGGCGACGGCGCCTGATCGGGCAGGTCGAGGCCGCCTTGCGCCAGATCACCTCGCCCTTCGTCAGCCACGTGGCCCATGCGTTCAGCGCCCTGTCACCCAAGGAGCTGCGCATCTGCGCGCTGATCCGCCAAGGCCTCACCACCAAGGAAATCGCCGAAATGGAGGCCGTCTCGACCGAGACGATCAAAACCCACCGCCAACGGGTCCGCCGCAAACTGCACCTCAAGGCCGGCGACGTCAACCTCACGACGTATCTCCAGCAACTGCCGAACGATGAATCGCCCCTGTCCGCGACGTTTCCGGCCGACCCCGACAGCGCCCCGCCGGTGACCTGAGGCCGGACCGTGGTCGCCGGAGGGGGACAGAGGGTCCCCTGTTTGTCCCCCTCCCTTCCCCCGCGCGGCCGCTCGTGTGATGCGACGAACGACCCGATCTTCGAAGTGCGTCGCGAACATCGGCCCTGGGGCCGACCCCGCTGACGCCTTCTCGGGTCGGGAACGGTCCGGCGTATGCGTCGATGCCCGGCGACGTGATGCGGCACACACAAACGTGGGAAGGAGATCGCACGTGTTCAAGTCAATGACCGTCGGAAAACGGCTGGCGCTGGGGTTCGCCGTCGTCCTGCTGATCACCACCGCCCTGGGGGCCATGGCGTACTGGAGCGGCGCACGGATCGGCGCCGATTCGGAGATGCTGGCGTACGAGGTCGCCCCGACGGGGGTCAAGGCGGGCGACGTGTGCATGAACGCCCTCGATGCCGTCTTCCAGGTCCGCGGCTACCTGCTGTACGGCGATGAAGCGCTGGCCGACAAGTCGCTGGCCCTGCTGGGTGACGCCCAGGAGGCACTGAGCGAGCTGGGGACCATGGCCGAGGAGCGGGGATTGACCGCGCTGTCGGCCCAGGTGACCAAGGCCGAGCAGCTCAACGCCCGCTACGTGGAGTACCTGACGGATTACTACGACCTGCTCAGGCGGTTCAACGAGCAGGGCCGGACGCTGGGAACGCTGGGGGCCGCCCTGAGCGAGAGCATCGGCCAGTTCGCCCAGCGGCAGTATGCCGCCGGCGGCGAGACGACCGGCAAGACGACCGAGGTGGCCGGCGCCCTGGCGGCCGACCTGGCCGATCTGCGCGTCAACGCGGTGTACTTCATCATGACCCGCGCCACCGACCGCGCCGCCGGGGTGCTGGAGCGCCTGGAGGACCTCGACCGCCACATCCGGACGGCCCGGGAGCTGACCGGCGAGCAGGCCGATCGCGACCTGCTGGACCGGATCGCCGAGACCGCGTCGAGCTACCGCGCCGGCGTTCAGTCGATGCAGGGCCTCAGCCAGGATCTGGCCAGGAATGACAAGGAACGCGCCCCGGTCTACGAAGGCATCCTGAGCATGGCCCGGACGCAACTGAGCGAGGCCAACGACCGGGTCATCGCCACGTCCACCGGCAGCGCCAAGGCCGTCACGGCCAGCAACCTGACGCTGGCGATCGGCGTGATCGTGGCGATCGTCGCCGGCGTGGCCATCGCCTTCGGGATCGTCCGGTCCCTGACGGCGGCGCTGAACCGCATCGCCGGCAGGCTCACGACCGGCGCCGAGAACACCGCCAGCGCCGCCGGCCAGGTCTCCGCCGCCAGCCAGTCGCTGGCCGAAGGCGCCAGCGAGCAGGCGGCGGCCCTGGAAGAGACCAGCGCCAGCATCGAAGAGATGTCCTCGATGGCCAAGCAGAACGCCGGCAACGCCGCCGAAGCCAAGCGCCTGGCCGACGCCGCCCAGGCCGGCGCCGACAAGGGCTCCGGCGCGATGACGCGGATGACCGAGGCGATCGAGCGGATCAAGACCTCCGCCGACGAGACCGCCAAGATCGTCAAGACGATCGACGAGATCGCCTTCCAGACCAACCTGCTGGCCCTCAACGCCGCCGTCGAGGCCGCCCGCGCCGGCGAGGCGGGCAAGGGCTTCGCCGTGGTCGCCGAGGAGGTGCGCAACCTCGCCCAGCGGTCGGCCGAGGCGGCCCGCACGACGGCCCAGTTGATCGAGGAATCCGTCGCCAACTCCGACAGCGGCGTGCAGATCAGCGGCGAGGTCGCCGAGGCGCTCCACGAGATCGCCGAGGGCAACCGCAAGGTCAATGACCTGGTCAGCGAGATCGCCGCCGCCAGTAACGAGCAGGCCCAGGGCATCGAACAGGTGACCACGGCGGTGACCCAGATGGACCAGGTTACCCAGTCCAGCGCGGCCAACGCCGAGGAATCGGCCTCGGCCGCGGCCGAGCTCAACGCCCAGGCCGGCGAGCTGAACGCCATGGTCCAGGCGCTGGAGGCGCTCGTCGGCGGCGCGGCCGCGACGACACGTGCCGCGACGGCCCCATCCCGAACGGATCATCCCGTCGCGACCGCGGCACCGAAGCAACCCACCCTCGCGGCTCATGCCGTCTCACGTCACACCACGCCGACGAAAGAGGCCGCCCCGCCTGCACCGGCCGAGACGATCCCCATGGACGAGCAGGAGTTGGTGACGTTCTGACGCCCGGCTCCCCACACCGGGCGACTCATGCCACGCGGGCCCGGAGCGGCGCTCCCACCGCTCCCGGGCCCGCGCATTGCGCGGCCCTTGCACGGCGCGAGCATCGACGGTATACTTGTTGGACTTCGGGATACGTCGCGGGGCCGGGTCCCTGCTTACACGAATACGCCAACGAGGTTAACGATACTGATGGCTAAGCATGTTGCGATCATGGGCGCCACCGGCGCCGTGGGAACCGAATTTCTCAAGATCCTCCAGCAGCGGGACTTCCCGATGGCGAGCCTCAAGCTGCTCGCCTCGAGCCGCTCGGCCGGCAGGAAGCTGCCGTTCAACGGCGAAGAGCTTACGGTTGAGGAACTTACCGACAAGAGCTTCAAGGGTGTGGACCTGGTGCTCGCCTCGGCCGGCGGGTCGCTTTCAAAGCAGTTCGCCCCGGCCGCGACGGCCGCCGGCGCGGTGGTGGTAGACAACACCTCGGCGTTCCGGATGACCGAGGGTGTGCCGCTGGTGGTGCCGGAGGTCAACCCCCAGGACATCGCCACCCACGACGGGATCATCGCCAACCCCAACTGCTCGACGATCATCATGAACGTGCCGGTCTGGCCGCTGCACAAGGCCCATCCGATCAAGCGGATCATCGTCAGCACCTACCAGGCCGTCAGCGGCGCCGGCGCCAAGGCGATGGCCGAGCTCGAGCAGCAGGCGCGGGACTGGGCGGCCGGCAGGCCGGTGACCGCCGAGGTCCTGCCCCACCAGGCGCTGTTCAACGTCTTCTGCCACAATTCGCCCGTCGCCGACAACGGCTACAACGAGGAAGAGAACAAGATGAGCCGGGAGACGTGGAAGATCTTCCACGCCCCCGACATCGGCATCTCGGCCACCTGCGTGCGGGTGCCCGTCCTGCGGGCCCACAGCGAGGCGATCAACATCGAGTTCCACGAGCCGGTCGGCGAGGAGGAGGTCCGTCGGATCCTCGCCGACGCGCCGGGCGTCAAGATCGTCGACGACCGCCAGGCCAGCTATTTCCCGATGCCCCTGGACGCCACCGACCACGACGACGTCCTCGTCGGGCGGATCCGCCAGGACCCGTCGATCCCCGACGGTCGGGGCATCGACCTGTTCGTCGCCGGCGACCAGATCCGCAAGGGCGCGGCGCTGAACGCGGTGCAGATCGCCGAGCAATTGTAAGCGAATGACATGAACGACCCGGCCGCGGACAGTGCGACACCGCCGGCCCTGCCGCCGCGGCGGAACCTCAAGCTGGTGATCGCCTACAACGGCGCCGCCTATCACGGCTGGCAGCGGCAGGCGGACGGGATCGACACCATCCAGCAGCGGATCGAGGAAGCCGCCGGGCGGGTCATGGGCCACCCGGTCGTCGTCTTCGGCGCCGGGCGGACCGACGCGGGCGTCCACGCCGCCGGGCAGGTGGCGAACTTCTACACCACGAACTTCGCTATCGGCCCGGCCAACTGCCGCAAGGCCATCAACGCCCGCCTGCCCGCCGACATCGCGATCCGCTCGGCGACGCCCGTCGGCGAGGCCTTCCACGCCTCGCGCTCGGCGACGGGCAAGACGTATCGCTACCGCATCCACACCGCCGCCGCCCGGCCGGTCATGGCGGCCGGGCAGGTGTATGTCTACCCCTGGAAGACCCTCGACGTCGACCGCATGCAGGCCGCCGGACGCCGGCTGCTGGGCCGCCACGACTTTCGCGGCCTGGCCAGCTCGGCCGAGCAGCGCGAGAACACCATCCGCCACGTCTGGCGGTGCGACGTGGCCGACTGCGAGCCGGAGATCCATATCCTCGTCGAGGGCGACGGGTTCCTCTACAACATGGTCCGTAACATCGCCGGCACGCTCATCGAGATCGGCCGCGGCCACTGGCCCGTCGAGCGGATCGACCGGATCCTGGCCGGCTGCGACCGCGCCCTGGCCGGTCCGACCGCGCCGCCGGACGGGCTGAGCCTGGAGGCGGTCCACTACGACCGGCGATGGCGTTAGCCGGCGAACTGCACGGCGATGACGAGATGTCCGTGGGTGACGAGCGGCTCGCGATCGACGCGGACGACCTCGGCGGCCCCGGCGGCCGGGGGGAAGGCCAGGTCGGGCGCCGCGGTGGCCAGGCCGTCGATGACGACACCGTGGCCGGCGCGGACGGGCATCGTGGGCGGGACCGCCAGGCGGGCGCCGCCGGGGGAAATGTCAACGCAGCGGCAGGGAAAACTGAGGCCGGATTGCTGATGTCGAAGCTGCAGGGCCGCGACGATCCGCCGGCGCGGATGGGTGCGTCGCTCGACCGGTGCCTGTGCCATCTTGAACGCCCTCCGTCCGTTTCATAGGCTGTAGCCGACGCGTCTTAGCGTACCGACTCCCGCCGGCCGCGCCAAGCGACAGACGACCATGAAATCACACGCCGCCATCGGGCTGATGTGCCTGCTGACCGCCGCCGGAGCCGCCCGGCCGGACGTCGAGACCTCTCCGGCCGTCCGAACCTACCTGGAGCGGCACAACACCACCGTGACGTACTGCGCGGTCCGCCTGGCGGACGGCCAGGTGATCGCCTCCCGCGGGGCCCGCCGGCCCATGATGCCGGCCAGCGTGCAGAAGCTCTGCACCTCCGCGGTCGCCCTGGACGTGCTGGGCGAGACGTTCGCCTTCCGCACGCGGCTGGCGGTGCACGACGACGACGTGTTCGTCATCGGCGACGGCGACCCGACGCTGGGCGACCCGCACCTGGCCGCCCGGGACGGCGGGACGATCTACGACACGCTGGACCGCTGGGCCCGCGCCCTCCGCGACCGGGGCCTGACGCGGATCGACGGGCACCTGGTGCTCGACGACGACATCTTCCAGGAGCGGCGGCACGCCGACTGGCCCGAGGCCCAGCGCCGGCGGTGGTACTGCGCGCCGGTGTCCGGGCTGAACTTCAACGACAACTGCCTCCATGTCCGGATCGAGCTGGCCGACGGCGCGCCGGTCGTGGCGATCTCCCCCGCCAGCCGGCGGCTGCATGTCGTCAACCGCCTCCGCCGCGGGTCTCGGCAGCTCTGGCGGGTCGCCTACGACGCCGCCGGCCGCACCGTGACCGTCAGCGGCACGGTCAAGGCGCCGACGGCCGAGCCGTTCCCGGTGGCGGTCGACGAGCCGTCGCTGCTGCTGGGGCGGGTCTTCGCCGCCCGCCTCGCCCGCGCGGGCATCGCGGGAACCCCGCCGATGGTCCGGGCGCAGGTCGCCAAGGCCGACCGGACGCTGCCGGAGATGCTCACGGTGGTCGACGAGCAGGTCACGCCGCTGACGACGGTGCTGCGGCGAGCGAACAAGCGCAGCTTGAACCTCGCCGCCGAGTGCCTGCTGCTGCGAGCGGCGGTCGAGCGGACCGGCCGGGGGACGTTCGAGGCCGCCGCCGAGCTGGCCCGGACCGTCCTCGTCAAGCGGTACGGCGTGGCGCCCGATCAGATCGCCGTCGCCGACGGCAGCGGGATGAGCCGCACCAACCGCCTCTCGGCCGAAGCGGCCGCGACGATCCTCCGCCGCCTCGCCGCCGAGCATCCGGCCTTCCTTGACAGCCTGCCGATCGCCGGCGTGGACGGCACGCTCCGCAAGCGGCTCACCGACCACCAGGGGCGGGTCCGGGCCAAGACCGGCACGCTGGCCGGCGTGGTGACCCTCGCCGGCTATATCCTCGACGCCGATGGCACCCCCGCCGTTGCGATGGCCGTCTTCTGCAATGACGTGCGCGGGGGCAACGACACAGCGCGGCAGATGATCGACGCGCTGATCGCCGAATGGATCGACGCGATCGAGCCCCGTCCGTCGCCGTGATGGGCCGGCGGTCGGACCCATCGTCAGGGCTTCATCGGTTCGTGGATCACGGCCGCCTCGGCCTCGGTCGACACGTCGCGCGGGCGTGCGGGGGCGGCGGCGTTGAACAGGGGGAGATACAGATCGACGCGGCAGCCCCCGCCCGGACGGCTGATGACATCCACGAACCCGCCGAAGTCGTGCGCGATGCCCTCCACGAGGGTCAGCCCCGTCCCGTCGGCCCGGCCCGGCCGCGTGGTGAAGGCCGGGTCGAACGCCCGGACCCGCGTCCGCCCGTTCATGCCGCAGCCGGTGTCGACAACCGAGAGCACCGCATAAGACCCCGCGGCGACGCCGAGGCGGCGGGCCCTGCCGCCGCGAAGTTCGGCCTGGGAGGCGATCAGCTCGATCCGCCCGGTCCCGTCGATGGCATCGCGGGCATTGAGCAGCAGGCTCAGCAGACACCGCTTGACCTGCATGGACGGCCCCGGCACGTGAAGGCCGGAGGGGTGCGGCCGCACCTTCAGATCGATGGTCTTCGGCAAGGCCAGGTCGAACTGGCAGGCCGTCCGCGCCAGCAGGGCGTTGACCTCCACCGGCCCGGCGGGCATTTCGCGGCCGACCATCACCCCCGACAGCTCCCGCACCAGGGCCGTGCCGCCCCGCAAGGCGTCGGTGATCGCTTCCAGGTCCTCCCGGACGGCCGGCAGACAGGCGTCACTCCGCTCGACAATGCGGGCCGTGCCCAACGCGACGCTCAGCAGGTCGGCCAGGTCGTGGGCCACGCCGCCGGCGAGCAGGCCAATGGCCGGGTCCTGACGGCCGCTCAGCCGGGCCACGATCCGGCGTATCCGCCGCCGGTAGGCCCACAGGGCCGCCGCCAGGCCTGCGTAAACGACGATCGCCATCGCCGCGGCCGCCACCACCTCGCCCGCCCCCACCGACCCGTGCAGCGCCTTCAGATGCATGAGCGTCAGCGCCACCTGGGCCGATACGGTCGCCGCCAGGGCCGGTGCCAGCCACCGCGGCGGGGCGAACAACAGCACCGCCAGCATCGGCGCCAATGCCAGAGCGGGCGCCAGCGCCATCAGCGCCTCGGCCGCGCCGGCCGCCCCCAAGCCGATGATCGCCATCTGTGAAGTCCCGGACATCGGAGATCCCTGTTCGAGTCGC
>CAZHRW010000259.1:0-8480 GCA_964535025.1 uncultured Planctomycetales bacterium | reverse complement strand
CACCGGCGGCAAGACGCTGCTGTACATCCTCGACGGGCTGTGGGGCGGGTACGGCTGGGGGGGGGTCTGCCCGCCGCAGCCGTGGCGGATGAGCCCGTTTAACGACGACTACCCCTCCAGCGTGTTCATCAGCCAGGACCCGATCGCCATCGACTCGGTCGGCTTCGACTTCTGGTACGAGGAAGACCGCGTCTCGTGGGACGACTACCCTTTCACCGACGCCGAGCACCACCGCAACGAGCACCTGCCGCACATCGCCGGCACGGACGATTACCTCCATGAGGGCGCCCTGGCCGACGATCCGCCGTCGGGGACGTTTTACGATCCGGAGAACGACGGCGTCCGCATGGCCTCACTGGGCGTTCACGAGCACTGGAACAACGGCGTCGACAAGCAGTATTCCCGCAACCTCGGCACCGGCGACGGGATCGAGCTGGTCATGGCGACGGCCCCGCCGTCCGAGGTGGTCGGCCGGTACGTCTTCTACAACAACTCCAGCTTCGACGGCGACGACCCGGCGGCCAACGCCGATGATGACGATGCCATCGCGCCGGACAAGACGCCGCTGCGGAGCGGCCCGGCGACGTTCGCCAACTACACCGGCTACGACGCGGGCCTCAACGGCGTGATGATCGACGTGGTCAACCTGCCGGCGGCGCCGACCGCCGCCGAGTTCCTCTGCAGCGTCGGCGACGGCGCCGCCTGGACGCCCGTGGCCGTCGAGCCGTCCGTGGCGGTTCGCTTCGGGGCCGGGTCGGGGCGGTCGGATCGTGTCACGCTCACCTGGCCGGACGGAACGATCGTGGGCACGTGGCTGAGGGTCACGATGGTCGCCAACGCCGTCACCGGGTTGGTGGCCGACGAGACGTTCTACGTCGGCAGCGCGCCCGGCGAGTCGGGCGATTCGACCGCCGACGCCCGCGTGACCGACGCCGACGCCGTCGAGTGCGCCGGTCACGTCGCCGGACTGGATCTGGACGACTTCGCCACGCTCAAGGCCAATTTCGGCCGTGCCGGCGACGGCGTGACCTTCGCCGACGGCGACTACGACCTGGACGGCGACGTCGACCTGGACGATTTCGCCGTGCTCAAGGTGAACTTCGGCCTCCCGGCCGCCCTCGACAACCCGTGCGACCACAACCGCGACGGCAAGGTCAACGCCGCCGACTGGACGATCGTCATGACCCACCTCACCGGCGGCGGCACGGCCCTGCCGCTAATCACGGCCCCGTAGCCGCCCGATCAGGCGCCGCCGTCGGTGATGTCGAACTTCTTCATCTTGCGCCAGAGGGTTGACGGGTCGATGCCGAGCGAGTCGGCGGTCCGTCGGCGGTGGCCGTGGTGGGCGCGGAGGGTCCGCCGGATCAGCCGTCGCTGCTCGTCGGGCGGCAGCCGCCGCAGGGGCGGGGCGTGGGACGGACGGCCCGGGCAGGGCGGCGGGGCGTCGGCGGGCTCGAAGATCGCCGGCGGCAGGCACTCGGGGTGGATCTCGTCGTGCTCGCAGAGGATGTAGGCGCGTTCGATGATGTTCCGCAGCTCCCGGACGTTGCCCGGATAGGTGTAGCGCATCAGCGCCGCCATGGCCGCCTCGGTGACCCCCCGGATCGACCGGCCCCGCTCGGCGTTGAGCACGTCGACGAAATGCTCCACCAGCAGGGGGACGTCCCCCGGCCGCTCGGCCAGGGACGGCAGGCGGAAGGCGATGACGTTCAGCCGGTAGTACAGGTCCGCGCGGAAGGTGCCCTCCTTCACCCGCTTGTCGAGGTCGCGGTGGGTCGCCGCGACGATCCGCACGTCGGCGGCGACCGGCGCGACGCCGCCGAGGGGTTCGTACTGCCGCGTCTCGAGCACCCGCAGCAGCTTGACCTGCATCGCGGGCGGCAGGTCGCCGATCTCGTCGAGGAACAGCGTGCCGCCTTCGGCCAGGGCGAAGCGGCCGGGCTTGTCGCCGCGGGCGTCGGTGAAGGCGCCCTTGCGATAGCCGAACAGCTCCGACTCCAGCAGCGTCTCGGGCAGGGCGCCGCAGTTGACCGCCACGAACGGCCCGTCGCGCCGGTCGCTGGCGGCGTGGATCGCCCGCGCCACCAGCTCCTTGCCCGTTCCCGTCGCCCCCAGGATCAGGACCGTGCTGTCGCTGGCGGCGACGTTGGGGAGGATCTGCAGGATCTGGCGGATCGTCTCGTCCTTGCTGACGATGTCGCCGAAGGTGAACTCCTGCCGCAGTTCACGCCGCAGCTGTTCGATCGCCCGGGTGTCCTTGAAGGTGAGGATGACCCCCGAACGGCCGTTGGTCCCGTCGCGGAGGGGCACGGCGTTGACCGTCACGGGGACCGACTCGCCTTGGGGGTTGACCAGGTGCGTCCGCACATCCCGGACGCACCGGCCCGACCGCCGCACCTCGGCGACCATGTCGTGCCAGTCGCCCTGGTGGGGGTCAAACAGGCGCTCCAGCGGCTCGCCGACGACGGCCTCGGCCGTCCTGCCGACCAGCGCCTCGGCCTGGCTGTTGAAGCAGCGGACGCGGCCGTCCGGGTCGACGGCGCAGACGCCCTCGGAGAGCGAGTTGAGGATCACGCGGTACGCTTCGGCACTCATGCAGGTCATGGTTCACTCCGGATGCTCGTGCAAACGCAATGTACCGCAATCGTGCAGCCATCGCAACTGCAATGATCGCCCGTTGGAAGGCAATTCCATTAGTCACGTCACTATAGACGGTTAGCATCTTCTTCCCTTCTGGCACGTGCCTTGCGTCTGCCTGTGGGCGGATGAGCGGGGCTGATCCCGCCAAGGACTTGGAACCTGGGAAGGGCTCGCCGCAGAGCCCGGACGCAATGGAGAGAAGCCATGGAACAGACGCAAGTGAAACACCTGACGGAATCGGATTTCGCCCAAGCCACCGGCGAGGGCGTGGCCCTGGTGGACTTCTGGGCGCCGTGGTGCGGCCCGTGCCGGATGATGGGCCCCGTCCTGGAGGCCTTGGCCGAGCGGCATCCGGAGGTGACGATCGCGAAGGTCAACGTGGATGAGAACCCCGCGCTGGCGGCGCGGTTCGGCGTCTCGGCCATCCCGCTGCTGGTCGTGCTCAAGGACGGCGAGGAAGTGGACCGCCTGATCGGCGTGCGGCCCGTTTCGGACGTCGCGGCGGTCCTCCGGCGGCACCACGCCGCGTAACGATCCGCCGACGGCGGGAGGTGAGTGATGAAGATCGGAACTCGAATCACGGCGTTTTCGCTGAAGCATCATCGGGGGGTCGCCGCCGCGACGGCGGGCGTTACGCTGGCGGTATTTCTGGCCGCGGCGGTGCCCTCGCTGGGCCGAATCGAGCGGCTGGGCGAGCCGGCCAAGGCGGTGTCCCGGGCGCTGGGGTTCCTGCCGGGGATCACCGTCGACACGGACCCGGAGAACATGCTCGCCGAGGATGAGCGGGTTCGGCAGTTCCATGATGCCATGAAAACGCGGATGGATCTGCACGACATGGTGGTCGTCGGCGTCGTGAACGAGACCGATCCGAACGGCGTGTTCAACCCCGACTCGCTGAGGAAGATCCACGAGCTGACGCGGTTCGCCCAGGGCCTGCAGTTCGGCCCGGGCGGCCAGGACGCCCCGCCGGCCGCGCCGGCGGCCCTCGACGAGCCGTCGCCGATCGCCGGGCTCGACGAGCCGTCGCCGATCGCCGGACTGGACGCCCCGCCGTCCGCCGCCGGCGCCGGCCCCACCCCGGCGCGGCGGGACGACTTTCGCGGCGTGATCGCCCGGGACGTGATCGCCCCTTCGACCGTCGACGCCATCGAGCCGCGAGGCGGGACGATCGTCTTCAACTGGCTGATGGATGAGCCCCCGCGGACGCAGGCGGAGGCGGATGCCATCCGCGCCGCCGCCCGCCGGATCCCCTTCCTGGACGGGACGCTGATCAGCGACGACGGGCAGGCGGTGGCGATCTATCTGCCGATCACCGACAAGGACCTCAGCTACCGGATCTACCGCGCCCTGCAGGCGAAGATCGCCGAGCTGGGCGCCGGCCCCGAGACGTTCCACATCACGGGACTGCCGGTGGCGGAGGATACCTTCGGCGTGGAGATGTTCATCCAGATGGCGATCTCGGCGCCGGCGGCGATGGCGGCGATCTTCCTGCTGATGCTGCTGTTCTTCCGCAAGCTGATCATCGTGATCAGCCCGATGATCGTCGCGGTGGTCTCGGTGATCCTCACGATGGGAGCGCTGGTCCTGTGGGGGCTGCCGATCCACATCATGTCGAGCATGATCCCGATCTTCATCATGCCGATCGCGGTGCTGGACAGCATCCACATCATCAGCGACTTCTTCGACAAGTACCAGGCCACGCGGGACCGCGCCGGCACGATGATGGCGGTGATGGACGAGCTGTTCGACCCGATGCTCTACACCTCGCTGACCTCGGCGGCGGGGTTCGCGTCACTGGCGTTGACGCCGATCCCGCCGGTGCAGGTGTTCGGCCTGTTCGTGGCGGCGGGGATTCTGGCGGCCTGGGTGCTGACGGTGACGTTCATCCCCGCGTTCGTCATGTTCATTCCGGCCCGGCGCCTGGAGACCTTCGGCGCCGTCCATCACGCCGGCCGTCGCGTCGCCGCGCCGCAAGGACGGCTCGCCCGCCTGCTGCAGTGGATGGGCGCCGCCACGGTCCGCCGGGCCAAGCCGATCCTCGCCGTCACGGCCGTCATCGCGGTCATCGCTACCTACGGGATCAGCCGGATCCACATCAACGACAACCCCGTCAAGTGGTTCACGCGGGGCCATCCCATCCGCGTGGCCGATACGGTGCTCAACGACCACTTCGGCGGGACGTACATGGCCTACCTGGCGCTGACGGCCACCGAGGACGAGGGCGGGGAGGTGTTCAAGCGGCCCGACGTGCTCCGCTGGCAGTCGGACCTCCAGGCGGCGCTGCAGCGCCACCCGGCCGTCGGCAAGAGCAACGCCCTGGCCGACATCGTCAAGACGGTCCACCGCGACCTGCTGGCCGACGACGTGGACGATCCGAGGATCGACGCGTACTACCGCATCCCCGATACGCCCGAGGCCGTCGCCGAGACGCTGATCCAGTTCGAATCGTCGCACCGGCCGCAGGACCTGGCCCACTTCGTCACGGTCAGCGGCGACGACGCCTACCGCACGGGGACGATCTGGCTCCAACTGACCAGTGGCGACAACCGCGACATGGCCGAGGTCGTCCGCGCCGCCCGGGCCTACATGGACAGCTCGCCGCCCCCCACGGCCCTCGAGGCCGAGTGGTTCGGCCTGACGTACATCAATGTGATCTGGCAGGACAAGATGGTCGCCGGCATGCTCACCGCGTTCGCCGGCAGCTTCGTGGTCGTGTTCATTCTGATGACGATCCTGTTCCGCTCGCCCCTGTGGGGACTGCTCAGCATGATTCCCCTGACGGTCACGATCGTCGCGATCTACGGGGCGATCGGCCTGATCGGCAAGGATTACGACATGCCCGTCGCGGTCCTCAGCAGCCTGACGCTGGGCCTGGCGGTCGATTTCGCCATCCACTTCCTCGCGCGGACCCGCCGGTTGTACGGCCGCTACGGCAGTTGGCGGGCGACGGCGCCGCACGTGTTCGGCGAACCGGCCCGCGCCATCGGCCGCAACATCATTGTTATCGCCACCGGCTTCACCCCGCTGCTGCTGGCGCCGCTGATGCCCTACCGCACCGTCGGCGCGCTGATGGCGACGATCCTACTGGTCAGCGGCGTCGCCGCACTGCTGCTGCTGCCGGCGCTGATCCGCCTGCTGGAAAAACGACTGTTCCGTCCCAATGAACCCGCCCGCCCGGACGTCGCGGAGATCGTCGCCGACGAACCGGTCGCGACGGGCCCGGCAAGACGACCCGAGCCGGTGACCGAGGAGGTGCTCTCATGAAACGCCGTGACCCATTGGCCGTCGTACTGACCCTCGCCCTGACCGCCATCGCGGCCGGCGCCGAGGAGCTGACCGTCGACCAGATCGTCGATCGGTCGAACTTCACCGCCTACTACCAGGGCGCCGACGGGCGCGCCCGCGTCACCATGACCATCGTCGACGCCGCCGGCCGCACCCGCCGCCGCGAGTTGACCATCCTGCGCTGGGATGCGCCGGCGCCGAACCAGACCGACGCCGCCGCGAAGGATGAGCCGCCCGCCACCCGGCCGGCCAAGGCCGCCGAGCGGTTCACCGGCGAGCAGCGGTTCTACGTGTTCTTCCACGAACCGGCCGACGTGAACGCCATGGCCTTCCTGGTCCACAAGCACCTCGATCGCGACGACGACCGCTGGCTCTACCTGCCCAAGCTCGACCTGGTCAAGCGGATCGCCGGCAGCGAAAAGCGGACCAGCTTCGTCGGCAGCGACTTCTTCTACGAGGACATCTCCGGCCGCAACCCGGCCGACGATGTCCACACGCTGGAGTCCACCAGCGATACCTACTACGTGCTCCGCAGCACGCCGAAGGATCCCGACAGCGTCGAGTTCAGCGCGTATCGCACCTGGATCCACCGCAAGACGTTCCTGGTGGTCAAGACCGAGTACTACGACAGCCGCGACCGCCCCTACCGGCGGTACGAGGTCCGCGCCGTCAAGCAGATCCAGGACTACTGGACCGTCACGCAAAGCCGCATGACCGACCTGCGGGCCGGCCGCCACACCGACCTGGCGTACAAGGCGGTGACCTACGACATCGGCCTGGACGAGGACCTGTTCTCCGAGCGTTACCTGCGAAGGCCTCCCGAGCAGGTCCTGGAGGAGCCGCGGTCATGACACGGGTGCTGTCGACCATCGGTGTCGCGAGCCTGTGGGTCCTGCTCGCCGGCGCGGCGCCGGCCGCGGCAAGCGAGCCGGCCCTGCCGGCCGGGCTGGCGCCGCCGCCGACCGGGCCGTCCGCCGAGGACCCGGCCCTGCCGTCGGGGCTGGGCGCCGGGGCCGACGAGACGGCCGAGGCCGCCGAGGCGCCGACGTTTCTCGAGCGGCTCAACGACGCGGGCGTGCGCGGCTTCCTCGAAGCCCGCGGCGGCGTTCGAACGCGGTCCGATCCGTATGAAAAGGATGCGTCGATCGGCGAAGCACGGCTGCAACTGCAGTACCGCCGGAGCGAGGACGGCGTGCGGATCGGCGTGACCGGCGACCTGATCTACGACGCCGTCGACGATGACCGCGAGATCGACCTGCGGCGCGGCCGCGGGTGGTTCGACCTGCGGGAGGCGTGGGCGGCGTTCAGCCCCGTCGCGTGGATGGACGTCAAGCTCGGACGGCAGGTCCTCACGTGGGGCACGGGCGACCTGCTGTTCGTCAACGATCGGTTCCCCAAGGACTGGCAGGCCTTCTTTCTCGGACGCGACGTGGAGTACCTCAAGGCGCCCTCCGACGCCGTGAAGGTCAGCGCCTTCGCCGACTGGGGCGCGGTGGACCTGGTCTACATCCCGCTGATGAATCCCAGCCGCTTCCTCTCCGGACGGCGGCTGAGCTACTACCATCCGACGCTCGGACGACTCGCCGGCCGCGACGCCGTCATCGACGATGACCTTCCCGGCCGCTGGTTCGCCGACGCCGAGTACGCCGTCCGCCTGTCGCGGCGGCTGGGCAGCTACGAGCTGGCGGCGTACGGCTTCTGGGGCTATGCCAAGACCCCCGACGGCTTCGACCCGGCCCGCGGCAAGGCCGTCTATCCCCGCCTCGACAGCTACGGCGCCAGCCTTCGCGGACCCGCCGGCCGGGGCATCGCCAACGTCGAGGCGGCCTACTACGACTCGCGCGACGACCGCGACGGCACCGACCCGTGGACCCCCAACAGCCAGGTGCGCCTGCTGGCCGGCTACGAGATGGATCTGCCCGAGATCGCCAGGGATCTGACCGTGGGCGCGCAGTATTACGTCGAGCTCATGATGGATCACGGCGCCTACCGCCGCTCGCTGCCCGCCGGCGCCCGCGCCGCCGACGGCGACCGCCACGTGGTCACCGGGCGGATCACCAAGCTGCTGTACAACCAGACGCTCGCGGTGAGCCTGTTCGCCTACTACAGCCCCAGCGACCACGACGCCTACCTGCGGCCCGCCGTCGCCTACGAGATCGACGACCACTGGTCGGTCGAGGTGGGGGGCAACGTCTTCCTCGGCGAGGATGACCACACCTTCTTCGGCCAGCTCCAGGACAACTCGAACGTCTACGCCGCCCTGCGCTGGGCGTTCTGAGCCGTCGTCGAACATCCCTGCCTTTCGCCGGAGACGTCAAACGCCCCGTGGGATGGCCCACGGGGCGTTATCCATAGGCTCAACCGCGCGGGCGGTCTAATAGGTATTGCCGAAGTTGGTCTTCAGGATGGCGAAGTCATCGAGGTCGACGTCGCCGTCGCCGTCGGCGTCGCCGGGTTTGCCGGCGGCGAACGGGATGAAGACGTAGCCCGGCGAGGCGGTCGCCGGGAACGACTCGGCGCCGGCGGCGCTGAGGACCGACAGGTGGTAGCGCGTA
>CAZHRW010000258.1:0-7210 GCA_964535025.1 uncultured Planctomycetales bacterium | reverse complement strand
GTCGAGGCCGAAGGCGACGGGATCTACGCCGCCGACGTGGCGCCCGGTGCGTCGATGGTCTACATCGCCGTCCGCGCCGAGATCGACGCCGGGGCGGCCCCCCCCCCCCCCCCCCCGCCCCCCCCCCGCCAGTGCCAGTGGACGCGAACCGTCCCCGCGGCCGCCGCGGTGGTAAGGGCCGTGACGGGCGCGGGACGCTCGCCGGTCCACTGGCCGTCGCCGTCGAGGGCGAGTTCGGCCACGCAGGCCCAGTCGGGCGATTCGACGTCGTCGCGCACCGGCCGCAGGGCGTAGGTGTAGACCGCGCCGGCCTCGTGGCCGGCGCCGGTGAGGACGATGCCGTCGGCGGCGGCCTCCGCGGTCGCCACGGGCGTGGTCCAGTCGATCGACGACGGGCCCCCGCGGCCGCGATAGAGGCGGTAGCCGGTGAAACTCATGCGCCCACCACCCGCAGCATCGCCGCCGCCCGCAGGTCGGTGATGTCGGCGGCGCTGTAGGTCCCGCTGACCCCGCCGATCGAGGCGGTGCCCGTGTCGATCGTCGCCAGCGGCACGTGGGGCGTGACGGCCGGATCGGGCAGGCCCGAGGTGCTCACCGTCAGCTCGAGGTCGCCGCCGTTGATCACGAGGTAAATGCTATTGGTCGCATCGTCGGTAAGCGCCTGCTCAGCGGCCCCGGCGTAGCTGTACATCGCCGCTGCGCCGCAGGCACGGCCGGGGCGGACGCCGAACGTGAGCGTCCCGTCGCGGTAGACCCGCAGGGCGTTGGGCAGCCTCGCCAGCGTCGCCAGCCGCTCGATCAGCCGGTAGAGCGTCGTGTGGTAGGGCGACTGGCCGATCGTCGGATAGGTCAGGTCCAGCGCGTCGTCGGTGGTGCCGCCGAGGGCGTCGGCTTCAGCGTCGGTCAGGGGCAGTTCAGCCATCGAGGAGGTCCTCCGATTGGGTAAAGGTCAGTGTCAGCGTGTCGGTCGGCCGATCGTAGCCGGACACGGCCAGGTTCCGGGCCGGCCGTGCGTAACTGCTAACGGTCACCGTCGTTTCGAAGGCGGGCGATTCGTCGCCGGCGGCGTTGAGCACCGTGACGGCCACGGGGTAGACCCCCGGCGCCAGCGGGTCCGAGCGCCACGCCGGCAGACGGCAGTCGAAGCTCCACTCGCCCACGCCCCAGCCGGCGCCCCAGCCGGCGGCCTCGTGGCCGTCCCAGCCGAAGCCGCTGCCCAGGTGCGAGCCGAACCCGCAGGCGTAACGGCCGCCGGGGTAGATCGCGGCGGCATGCGCGATCGTCTCGGCCGCCACGCCGCCGGCGGCGCCGAGGTACACCCGCCAGCGATCGGCCGGCCCGTACGGGGCGATCGTCTGGGGCAGGCGGACCCGCAGACGGCCGGGCGGCAGCGACGGGCCGACCGCCGTCGCCCAGACGTTGACGTAGCTTTCGGCCGGATCGACCGCGACGAGGGCCACCACGTCGGTGTCGGTCAGGCCCGGCAGTTCGCACATCCACGGCGAGCCGGGCGCCTCCTGCACCGCCGCCAGGGCCCCGCTGACGTAGCACTGCAGCACGCGGTCGGCGTGCTCGCTGCCCGCCCGCAGCAGAACCCGCCCGCCGTGATGGGTCAGTTGCCGGACGCTGATGCCCTCGGTGGTCGGCGTCATGGCGTCACCTGCAGGAGCATGGCCCGCACGGGCAGGTAGGCGACGTACGCATCACCGCTGCGCCCGATCCGCAGCCGTCCGTGCGTGAGCTGCTGGACGAAGCAGTTGGCGTACCCGTGCCCGTCGGTGGCGATGAACGTGCCCATCCGGGCCCCGTCGACGAGCCGCTCCCGCTGGCGGAACATCTCCATGACCGTCGTGCGCGCTCCGGCGGCGGTCGCACTTTGCGCCGCCAGCAGGCCCGTCGCCATCAGCGGCCGCGGCCCGTACCCGCAGCTCTGCACGTACGCGCCGTTCACGCCGGGCATCGTCTCGGTGTAGGTCCGGTTGCGACGGCTGCCGACGCTCACGCGGCCGGCGGCGCTGGTCAGCGGGACGCCGTCGAAGAGGGGTTCAGACATGGCGCTCGAAGCCTCCCAGCCGCGTGTAGGCGTTCACGGCCGTCTCGCCCGGCAGGCGGGCATAGTAGTTTGCGATGTACACATCCCCCCGCGGCGCCGGCGCATCGTCCGACGCCGGGACGGTCCTTGCGGGGTCGACCGTCCACGCCGGCGGCGGGGCGGCCGGCGCCGTCAGGTCCATCCTCTCATCGTCCGGCGCTGCGAGCTCCGCGGCGGCGTGCTCGAAGGCGCCCGGCTCGGCCTCGATCGGCTCGAGGCGTTCGTCCTCGTCGACTACCGGCGGCGCCGGCGCGTCCACGGTTTCCAGCCGTCCGGCGGCCGGCCGCCCTCCCACCAGGGCCAGGACCGCCCCGGCCACGGTGCCGCCGACGTGCCGACCGCCGGCGCGCAGTGCGGCCAGGAGGGTCGCGTCGAGTGGAATGTCGATCGTGTCGGTCATAAGCAGGTTCCTTACCGCTCCCCCTTGAGGGGGAGCTGGGGCCCTTTGGGCCCCGTGGGGGCGACGGCCCGGCCGCGCCGGACTGTCCGCCTGGTCATGCGTCGTCGCCGATGCTCGCCTCCGGGGCAGGTCCGCCCCGTGGGAATACCGGGGGGCGCCGAAGGCCCCCCTCACGGGCCCCTGCGGGCCCCGCTCTCCCCGAGGGGAGAGCGGTCAGCGCGGGTCGTCGGTCGCCAGGCCCTGGGCCCAGGCGATCAGGTCCGCGATCCACATCGTGGGCCGGTCGGTGCGGAGGGCCAGCAGGTCGCCGAGCTCGTCGTCGCTTAGGTCATAGTGCTCCCGCAGGGCGTCGCGGGCCAGCAGCAGCAGTTCCGTCAGCAGGCCGTCGGCGTCGGTCGCGGTGAGGCGGAGACGTCCGCGCCGGGTGGCGCGACGGACGCGGGCCAGGACGGACGGGAGGGCCCCCCAGCGGTCGGCGCCGTCGCGTTCGAGCGTGACGGTGTCGCCGTCGAAGCGCGGGCGCCACCGCCCCGGCGCCGGCGGGAGGGCGAACGGGACGCCCTCGACGCGGAGCCGGGGGCACCGGTCCGGGTGGGGCATGCCCGGCCGGCGGCGGGCGACTTCGAGGCGGCGGATCCAGCCGGGCCGGTCCATCAGGCGACCACCGGGGCCGATTCGGCGATGAAGGGCACCGTCGCGGCGGAGACGGCGTCGCGGGCGACGGTGGCCTCCCACCCGCCCAGCGAGCAGCCGGCGAGGGTGACGGTCTTGTCGGCGGCGCCCTGGGCGTCGGTCCAGGTGAACGACAGCTCCCCGGTCGCCCCCGCCGCGGCGGCCGCCTGGGCCGGATCGACCAGGCGGATCGCCCCGCTCGTGCGTGCCGTCGTGTAGCGGGCGACGGACTCGTGCGTGTCGCCGTCCGCCACCGCGTGCAGCTCCGCGTAAGACTGCGCGACCACGATCGCGACCACGCCCGTGATGGGCGCGCCGCCGATGGAGACGTTCGTCGGGTTGTGATAGACGTTGTAAGCCACGGGCCGCTCCTTCCGAGTGTGTTGACAAGATGATGCTCAAACCCTCGCGGGAAATTCGAAATGCGAAGCACGAAATACGAAACAAACGGATAAGACGGCTAAACGGAAAAGGACCAAACAAGGAGGCTTCGCGTTCTCAATGTTCGGTCGGGCCATCGACCATGTACGCCACGGTCACCTCGATGAGCCCGCGGGCCCAGGGACCGTCGCCGTCGTCGAGTTGGGGCTTGCCCCACTGCAGGCGGGGCAGGAGGCCCGCGTCGCTGTAGGCCCGGCAGGCGGCGGCCGGCGGGGCGGCTTCGACGGCGTTGCGGACGGCGTTCAGCAGGCTCAGCAGGGCCGCGACGCGATCGCCGTCGGCTTCGCCGGCCGAGCGCCGGGCCAGGACGGTCACGTCGGCCGTCATCGCGCAGGCGCGGCGCTGCTCGGGCGCGTGGCGTTCGGCGGTTCCGCGGTAGCGGACCAGGGCCTTGGGCGAGGCGCCGGCCCGGCGGGTGTCGAGCCCGCCGGTGGCGACGGCCACGTCGGCGAAGACGGCCGCGCTGTCCACGGTCGCGTCCCGCAGTGCGGCGGCGAGGTCGGCGAGGATGGCCGCGTCGGTGTTGGTGAGGGTGATGGCTGTCATGGTCGTCTCCGGTGGGCGGGTTTCATCCGCGGTCGAGCCGTCGCCACCGCTGGCCGACGGCGCCGTCGGGCGTGGCCAGTTCGACCGCGGCGATGGCCTCGCCGTAGCGGCGGGCGAAGTGGTCCCGCAGCGTGCTGTAGGCCGTGTCGCCGGCGGCGGCGTGGTCGCGGCCGAGCGCCAGCTCCAGCGCCCGGCAGGCGCAGGCGAGGCGGAGCTGGTCGCCGTTGCGCAGGCGGCGGAGGTCCGGGTCGCGGCGGTCGCCGGTGGTGATGAACCAGGCGGCGCCGGGCCCGCCGAGCGCCTCGCGGAAGCGGCGGCCGACCTGGCGGAGGCAATCGTCGCCCGCCTGGCGGATGAACGCCGCCAGGCCGTACGTGCTGTCGTAGCCGCTGAGTTGCTCGATGCCGTCGTACAGCAGGTCCAGGTCCTCATCGGCGCACAGGGCCACCTGGACGGGCCACGCCCCGTCGGCGTCGCAGCGGTGGAGGCGGAAGCTGCCCCACAGCCCGCTGGCGTTGGCGGTGTCGAGCGTCACCTCGACCGCGCCGGCCGCCGTGCCGTCCAGGCCGGCGAGGTCGGCGGCGCCGGTGGCGACGCACGCGGCGGCGTCGAGGGTTTCGGCCTTAAACAGTTCGGCCGTCGCCGTCTCGCCGTCGCGTGTCATCTTCAGCCACAGGACGCCCCCGTCGGTGTTGGCCGCGCCGGCGCGGGTGACGACGCCTCGCAGCCGCCAGCGGGAGGTGTGGACCGCGGCGCGGTCCTCGTAGGGGATGATCGCCTCCCAGCACCCGGCGGCCGTCGCGGGCGCCGGCTCGGCGGCGGCGCCGTCGAACGTATGGCCGGCGTGGTGGGTCTGGCCGTCGTGGACGTACTCGACCCACCCGGTGTAGGTCAGCTCGGGCGCCGGGTCGTCGAAGGTGTGGCTGTAGGTCCCGCCGCCCAGGTCGGTCATGGGGGTTCCCGCGGCGACGACGACGGCGTCGGTGTCGTTGCGCTTGACGCCGTACGTCCCGGTCGGGTCCGACAGGCGGACGTCCAGCCCGGCGGCGGGCAGGCCGTCGATGACGATCCGGACGGTCAGTGTGCTCTGGCTCATGGGAAGGTTACCTCGTAGTCGTGGAAGCTCACCTGGTGGTCGGGTCCGGGCCGGTCGTCGGGGGTCAGCCCGGCGGCGAGGTGGGCGGTCGTGTCGCCGACGGCCAGCGTGAGGCGTCGCCCGACGGCCTCCTCGGCCAGGCCGTAATCGCCGGCGGCGCGGTCGATGTAGCCGTCGGCCGTCACATCCTCGTGCGGCAGGCCCGAGCCGGCCGGGCCGTGATCGTTGGGGCCGTGGGTGACATTGACGGACGGGCCACCGGCGTTGTCGTAGTAGACGTTGTAGTCCGACCACTGGCCGGCGAAGGCACTGCTGAGGAAGAAGCCGTGCTCGTCACTGTGGGTCACGCGATTGGCGATCGCGGCCAGCAGGGCCGGGGCGCTGACGGCGTAGAGGCCCACGGCGTTGCCGTCCAGGACGCAGTGCAGCGCCAGGGCGAACGCGCCGGCGGCCGTCCCGAGGCCGGGCCCGCCGTTGTCGGCCAGGAGGCACCCGTAGCAGGTCACGTCATCGGCGGCGGCGATTCCGAACGAGCCGTTGCCGGTCATCCGGCAGCCGACGAGGGCGGCGGCGGCGGGCGTGGTGTGCATCCCCTCGAGCGTGGCGTCGAGGCCGGCGCAGTCGATCATCAGGGCCCGTCGGCAGATGGCCAGGTTGTTGAACCCGTGCACGCCGGCCAGGTCGGCGGTGATGTGCGTGAACCGGCAGCCGGTCCCGCACGCGCTGCCGAGACACGTCAGGCCGTACGACGCGCCGCGGTGGAGCAGCAGGTGGTCGAACCGCCACCAGGACAGCCCGTCGATCGTCAGGCAGTCGCACGCCGACGCCCCGTCGAGATAGGCCTGCCGGGCCGTCGCGCCGTCGGCGGCGACACCGCGGAGGGTGATCGCGGCGGTCGCCGTGCCGTCGGCGGCGAGCTCGCCGACGATCAGCAGCCCCGGCAGCGTCGCCGCCGCGTCGACGGTGGTGGTGGTCGCGCCCCCGTCGGGCGTGACGGTATCGCCGGCGGCGAAGTCGCCCGAGACCCACTCGGCCAGGACAAAGTCGTCGGTCACGACGGCGGCGATACGGGCCGAGCCGTCCCGCGTCTGGTTCGTCAGCAGGTCGCCGGCGTCCATGGCGGCGGTCGAGAGGACGGGGATCTTCCTCAGCGACGTCAGGGCGACGTTGGCCTGCGGCGTCTCGGCGTTGAGCAGGAGGATCGTATCGCCCGCCGCCGCCGCCGCGACGGCCCGCTGGGCCCCGGCCGGGCCGCCCCAGGGCGAGCCGAGGCTCTGGCCGGTGTTGGCGTGCGTGCCGTCCAGGGTTCGCGACAGATCGACGTACCACGTGATCATGCTTCACCCCCGTCGATCGCGTCGCGGACGGCCTGGACGTCGGCGGCGGTCACTTCGCCCCGAACGCCCCGCCCCACGCGGTGGGGCGTGCCGTCGACGAAGACGATCTGCGATTCCTGGCAGTCGACGACCTCGCTGCCGGCGTGGACCCGGCGGTTGGTCAGGTTGCACCCGACGTAACGGACCGGGGCGCCGGCGTTGAGCGGCGTGAGCGGCTCGCCGGCGGCGAGGTTAAGGTTGATGATCGATTCCACGGGATGGTACCCTTTCGCTATGACGTCCGGCAGTTCAGCGCTGCAAACGCGTCGTTCCTACGCCTGTCGCATCTTCCGCTCGACCTTTTGCGCGACGCGTTCGTGCAGCTTGCGGATCTCGCGTTTCCGGCGGTCGGTGACGTGGCCGTACCGGGCGAGCTGGCGGATGTGGTCAGCCGCGGTTCGGTCGACGGTGCTTCTGGTTAGCGCCATGGTGGCGGTCCTTTCCGTGGTCCTGCTGGGGCTGTTCGAGCGCCGGCTGGGGCGCCGGCTGGGGCGCCGGCTGCGGCGCGGGCGCCGGCTCGGGCGTCGGCGTCGGCGGCGGCGGCGCGGGGCGGCCCGGGGGGGGGGGGGGCGATTCGGCCGGGGGCG
>CAZHRW010000257.1:0-51117 GCA_964535025.1 uncultured Planctomycetales bacterium | reverse complement strand
GTCCGCGGCGGATCGAGCCGCAGACCGCCAGAGCCGTCGAACGAGGGCGTGGCGTTGTCGGACGATAGATCCGTCCGTGACGGCATGCCCGTCAGTTCCACGTCCCCCACCCGCGCCGGCCGGTTGGCCGTGGCCAGGGCGGGCTGGGTCGTCGGCGGGCTCGACGGCGGCAAAGCCTCCAGGTCCAGGTCATCCCGCTCCGGCAGCGTGATCATCCCACGCTCGGCCGTGGGCGGCTCGGGCGACGGGACCGGCTGAGCGGGCGTCTTGGTCGGCTCCTCGGTCGCGGCGGCGGGCTCGTCGGCGGGCGTGGCCTCGTTATCCTCTTTTGAAATCATCAGATACGTGGCCACCAGCACGACGGCCACGACGCAAATGAGCAGACCGATTTTCACTTCCGTGCGCATGGGAAGGCCTCCTGCAAGGTCTTTGCCTTAACTGTACTCCTGAAAAAAACTTCATGCAAGCCTTTAGGACCTCCCCGCCGAGAAAATCCTCCCCCAACACGCCGCCGGGGTCGGCTCAGACGTACTTGCTCAGCAGCGGGCCGAGGCGTTCGGCGATTTCGGGCGGGATGCTCGACCGGTCGGACCAGATGGCCAGTTCGAGGGCGTTGTGGGCGGGGCAGGGCACGCCGGCGATTTCGCCGAAGCGTTCGATCGCCCGGCGGAGCAGGGTGATGGCGTGTCCGGTGGCGACGTGGACGTGGGCGATGATCTCCTTGAGCAGCTCGTGCTTGTCGAGGTCGTCGGGATGCGGCCGCCAGCAGTCGTAGTCGCTGACCAGGGCGACCAGCGCGTAGGGGATCTCGGCCTCGCGGGCGAGCTTGGCTTCCGGCATGGCCGTCATGCCGATCAGGTCGCCGCCCCACTGGCGGTGCATTTCGCTCTCGGCGCGGGTAGAGAAGGCCGGGCCTTCCATGCAGACGTACGTGCCGGTGGGGTGCACGGTGGTGTCGACGTCGGCGGCGCAGGCGAGCAGGTGGCGCCGGAGGACCGGGCAGAACGGGTAGGCCATCTCGACGTGGCAGGCGAGCGAGCCGTTGAAGAAGCTCGATTCGCGGCCGAAGGTCTTATCAATGATCTGGTCGGCCACCACCAGGTGGGTCGGCGCGACCGGCTCGCGCAGGCTGCCGACGGCGCCGCTGGCAAGGATGTGCGTGCAGCCGAGCGCCTTGAGCGCGTAGACGTTCGCCCGGTAGTTCACGGCCGTCGGGCCGATCAGGTGCCCGGGCCCGTGGCGGTTGAGCACCGCCACATCCACATCGCCCCAGGTCGCCTGGAGGATCGCATCGGAGGGCCTGCCGAACGGCGTGTCCACCTCGGTCCGCCGACCGTCCATCTCGCCGCACAGCGCATCGCCCAGTCCCGTCCCGCCGATAATGCCGACCTTGCACGTTGCCATCGTCGTCTCCCGTTCACCCCCTCGTTGCACCAACTACCGAGACCTTAGCTTATCGGGCCGCTCGGCAAATCCGAAACGCGAAGCACGAAACACGAAACAAATCTCAGACAAGAAGGCAAACGGGAAAAGGCCGGTTTTGCCGTTTGGCCGTTCACGTTTCTCCGTTTTGCTGGTTTGGTTGTTTGGAAGTTGTTTCGAGTTTCGAAATTCGCGTTTCGCATTTCCCGCCGGTCAGGGCGCTCCGCCGATCTCCCTGAGCAGGTCGGTCAGTTGGCTCAGCGGGACGGTCTTCTGCTGTGGGTCCCGCCAGGGGCCGGTGATGTGCGTGGTCTGCAGGCCGCCGGTGGTGAGCGCCCACAGTTCGGCGCCGGGGCCGTGGAACAGGTGCGGCGGGCCGGAGCGGAAGACGAGATTCACCCGCTCGGTCTGGAGGTCCAGCGTGCCCGTGCCGACCACCGAGGCCGGCTCGCCCGGCAGGCCGACCACCGAACGGGTCTCGCCCTGAAGGTCGATCGTCTCGCAGTGGAGCGTGTCGCCCTTGACGTAGTAGACCACCGTGCCGGTGGAGAAGACCGATTCGACCGGCAGTTGCAGGAACACCACGTTGACCAGCCCCAGGAAGACGGGCACCTCGGCGAGCCGTGCCTCGGTGATCTCGAACTGCCCGCGGCCCTCGCGGCTGGCGGGGGCGCCGACGGTGTGCGAGAGGTCCAACCGCCCGCACAGCTTGCCCGACGTCGTGCCCGGCCGCCCGAAGAGTTGCTCGAGCTGGAGATCCTCGACCACGAGGTCGCCGCGGAAGCGGACCGCGTCGGCCAGGCGAACCGTCAGGTTCGACGCCATCCGCCCGCCGCAGAGATTGCCCTTGAGACCTTCCAGCCTCAGGTCGGCCTCCTCGGGCGTCTTGCGGATCCGCCCGGCGATCCGTTCGACCGGCCGGTCCCACAGCCTAATCGACCCACCGGTCAGGTCGGCGGTCACGCCCAGCCGCTCATCGCCGATGCGGACGGTGCCGGCGACGCCGGCGTCGATGTCGGTGGCGGCGAAGTAGCCGCCGACGGCGGCCCCCGCCAGGTCGACGCGGCCGTCCAGTTCCCACGTCCACGCATCGTCAACCTCGGCGTCGGCCGGCGCCGACGTGGCCACCGCCTCGGCCGCGCGGTAGCTCAGACGGTTAAGGCAGACGTCGACCGTCCCGGCCGCCGCGAGGTGGTCGGTCAGGGCGGCGAGCGGCTCGGGGACGGCGGCGAGCAGTTCGTCGGTGATCGCCACGTTCGCCGCGTCGAGGACGAGGTCCGCGCCGTGCAGCCGCCCGTCGTCCAGCCGCACCCGGCCGTCCAGCTTCAGCGCCCCCTCCCCGCGTCGGGCGGTCATCGTGTCCAGGTCGACCCGGCCGTCGCGCACGCGAAGGGTGCCGCGGACGTGCTCCAGCGGGTACGGGAAGGGCGCGAACGTGATGCCCATATCGCGTGCGACGACCTCGAGGGGCACGTGACGGCGGGGATCGTAGAGGAAATCGGCGATGCCCGTCGGCTGCAGTTGCGTCCAGACGGCGTCGACGCCGGGCGGCCCGGCCGTGACGACGGCGTGGCGGAGGGCCTCGTCGACGCGGACGCCGGTGCCGCGGATCTCGAGCGCGGGCGGTTGGCCGTCGGGCAGGTCGCTGTCGACGCGGCCGGCCACGTCGATGACACCCGGCCCGTGACGCCCGGACAGCCGTCGGATCTCGATCGCCTCCGGCCGCAGCCGCAGTTCCCCGACGACGTCGGTCAGCGGGTACGGGCACGCGTCGTACTCCAGGCCGATCCGCTTGAGCGCCACGTTCAGGTCGTAGCCGAACAGCCGGTCGCCCGCGCGGCGGATTGTCCCGGCCACGTCGGCCCGCCCGGTCAGCGCGAAGCGGTCCCACTGCCGTCCGGCGGCCTCCGACATGGCGGCTAAAGCGGCGCCGAGGTCGTCATCGAGCGGCAGGTCGGTCACCTCGAGCGCCAGATCGGGGATCTCCCGGCCCTCGCGCCGCTTGACCGACCCACCCAGACGGATCCGCGCCGGCCCGTGGCGGCCGTGCAGATCCTGGAAGCTCACCTCGTGGGGCAGCCGGGCGCTCACCGTTCCGGTCAGCCCCTCGATGCGGTAGGGGAAGCCCTCGTACGCGACGGTCGCCCGCCCGTCGAACGTCAACTCGAGCTCGGTCGAGATCGTCCCGGTGTCGTCGGCGGCGATGCGGGCGTCGACGTCGCACAGCCCCGTCGGGTCGAAGCGGTCGTGGTAGCGGCGGACGTCGTTTTGGACGATCTTGAAGCGGGTCGCCCTGGTCACCTCGCGGAACGGCTCGCCCAGCGTGGCGTCGTCGACGCGGACCCGCACGTCGAACGCGCTGCCGCCGCCCATCGCGCCCCAGCCGGTGACGGTGACCGGCGCGTCGCCCCACCGGCCGCTCAGCTCGGTGAGGGTCGCCCGCTCGGCGTCCAGCCGTACCTCGCCGCGGACGTCGTCAAGCGTCGCGGCGAAGACGTCCGGGGTGAATTGCATCCCCTTCGGCCGCGCGACCAGGCGGTAGCGGAACTGTTCGTCGGCGTCGCGGGTCAGGTGGACGGTGACCGAGGCCCGGCCGGACGGATGGAAGCGGCGTTCGAAATGCTCGATGCGTCGCCGCACCAGGGGATGTTCGGCCTGGACCGGGAAGCGGACGTCATCGACCTGCAGCGTCAGCTCGACCGGGCTGGTCCGCTCGTAGCCGCCGAATCGGCCGGTCAGCGCCACGCGCAGGTCGTCCAGTTGGGGCAGGCGGCCGGTGACCGACTGGATCTCGATCCCGGAGGCCGTCAGTTCGATCCGCCCGTTGACGTCGGCCAGGCGGAGGTCCCCATCGCCGTGGGGGAAGACCATCGACGCATCGGCGAGCTTGAACACCAGCCGTCCGCTGGCGGGGTCGGCCTCGCCCTCGAACTCGAAGCTGCCTTCGACCTGGTAGTGGTCCCACCACTGCCGGTAGCCGTGCGGGAGCGTCCGCTGCAGCAGGTCGCCGGGGATCCCGCCCCGCCAGCGGAAGGCCATCGGCTCGAGGCGGAAGACGGCCTCGGCGCGGACGTTTCGGGCGGCGGCGGCGCCGGAGACCTGGATGCGGTACTCGCCCTCGGTCCCGGCGGGCACGGCCTGGGCGTTGAGGTGCTCGGTGCCAAGCGGGACGCTCACGCCGTGATGGATTTCCCGCCGGTGGACCCGCCCGTCGCGGATGCGGACGACCGGCAGCGCGGCGGCGGCGTCGCCGTTGCCGCCGAGGTCGGCGGGGAAGCGGAGGTCCTCGTAGTTCCACCGCCCGCGGTCGACGTTCTCGACGATGAACAGGACGGGTTCGACGCAGACGATCTCGGTGACCTTCAGTCGTCCGCGCAGCAGGCCCAGCGGGGCGTGTTCGAGGCGGACCTGGCGGGCCTGGAAGATATCGCCGACCGGCCCGCCGGCGGCGGTGAAGACCCGCACGCCGGTGAGGCTGATGCCCTCGAAGAGGCCGAACGACGCCTCCTGGATTCGCACCTGCGCGCCGGTGAGCCGCTCGAGGTAGGCGACGGCCTCGCGTCGGATGCGGGCGTCGTTGGTGAAATGCCACCACGCGTAGATCGCCGCGACCAGCAACGCCGCCAGGGCGATCCCCACCCGCCGGCGGCGGCCGCTGACGTACTGCCACCGCCGCCGTCGCCGGCTGGGCAGGTAGGCCCGGAAGGTATCGAGCAGGCGCGTCATGGGCGCTCCGTGCGGGGCGTATTGTCGGTGTTGCGCCGTCGCGGCGCCCGCAGGCCGAGCGCCTCGGCCGACGCTTCGATCGCCGCGACCAGCGCCCCGGCGGTCAGCCCGTCGCGCGCCAGCACCCGCCCGTCGCCCGGCCGCGACGAGAACAGGTACCACGCCACCAGGGCCATCCGACGCGCCCCCGCCGCCGCGTCGGGGTCATCCGTATCGGCCAGCGCGTCGCACGCCGCCAGCACCGCCGCGGCCGCGTCGTCGGTCGGCGGGTAGTCGATCACCGGCCCGGCGGCGAGGCGTCCGCCGTCGCAGACGAACGTGCCGGCTTGGTGGCTCGACGGCCCCGGCTGGACGATCACGAACCGGAACGCCCGCCTATCCCGCACGCGGGCGGCCTTGGGCGCGGCCAGCTCGGCCAGGCGGTCCAGGCGGGTCTTGAGGATTGCCGCCCGCTCGAAGGCCATCGCGGCCGACGCCTCGTTCATCGCGTCGGTCAGCCGCCGGCGCTGGTCGTCGGCGTCGCCGGCGACGCCGCGGATCGAGCGGCCGATTACCGCGCGGTACGCGTCCATCGTCGCCGTGCCGTCGCATGGGGCGATGCAGCGGCCCATGTGCTTGTAGGCGCAGGCGCTGCCGTGGGGCGCCTGGCGGAGGATCGACACGCAGCGGCACAGATCAAACGCGTCGGTCAGCGCCGCGAGATACGCCTCGGCGCCGCGACGCTCGGCGAACGGCCCGAACGCCCGCCCGGCCGCGGGCGGTCCGGCGGCGACGGTCCAGTGCGGGGTCGCGGCGTCGGGGTCGACGGCGATAAACCACGCCGTCCGCTTGGGCAGGAGCGTCTCCCAGCGGTCCGGGTAGACCGCCCGAACCAGTTCGAGGTAGCACCAGTCGGTCTCGAAGCGGCTGTACGTCCGCCGGTAGGCGACGGCGGCGGTCACCTCCCGCAGGTCCGCGGCCTTGCGGGCGGTCGACTCGTCGGTCGCCGTCAGGCGGTAGCGCAGGCGGGCGCGCATATCGGCGGCCGTCGTGATGAGGATGGCCCGCCCCGCCGCATCCAGCAGCGCGAACACCCCCCGCCCGGCGGGAATCGCCTTCAGCGCCTCGGCGTCCAGCGGCGGGGTCACCGCCACCAGCGCGTCCATGTGTTGCTGCAGATCGACCATGGGCTTTGGGCTATAGGCTTTAGGCGCCGCCAGCGTTGCTCTTGGCGCGGCCGCGGCCGTTGCCGTAGTCGTGGCCGTGGCCGTGGCCCTAAAGCTTAGAGCCTAAAGCCTGGCGTTCTAAATGAGCATTCCCGTCACACACCCCTCAAACACCATCGAGCCATCGACGTATCCTTGTGCCAGGCCGACGGCGCGGCGGGTGCCGCGGATCTCTTTCATCTTGCCGATCAGCACCAGCCGGTCGCCGCAGGTCACCTGGCCGCGGAACTTCACGTCGGTGACGCCGCCGAAGCCGACGAACCCGTCGGTCTTCGTGTAGACCTTCGCGAAGTACCCGATCATCTGGGCCGCCGCCTCGATCATCAGCACGCCCGGAAACAGCGGTCGCCCGGGGATATGCCCGCGGACCCAGAAGGCGTCGTCGGCCACGTCGATCCACGCGGCGATCTCCTGGGCGTCGAGGTCCAGGTGGCACAGGCCGTCCAGCAGCGCAAACTCGTGGCGGTGCGGGTTGACCGCGTAGACGCCCTCCTTGGTCACGACGGGCCTGTCCGGATCGATCTTGCTCAGGTCTAACAGAGGTTGCGGGGGCATTCGTTAACGTCCTTGCGCAAAGGGCCTTGAACCGCCGGTTCTTTCCGATCGCGCCACCTTAGCACCCGCCGCGAGCGGCTGTCAACGTCAAAGCCGCCCCGGCGGACTGTTGCCCCTCCTACGAACGTGATACCATCGCGGTTTATGCCGATGCCCCCAAACCCTCTCCAACGGAGACGACGGCCAACGGCCGAGCGGCCGGGGCCGCGGCGGCGTGCTTTGCCGTTGGTCGTTTTGCCGTGGCCGCTTATCTGTTTTGACGTTTGGCCGTTTTGTTTCGGATTGCGAGTTTCGTGCTTCGGATTCCGCCCGCGCCTGGGCGACGTGTTGCGGGCCCCTCGGAGGCAGCGCCATGATCGGTCGGTTCAGCCTGTACGGCTTCCTGAAGAACCAACGGTACTTTGAGCCGTTCTTCATCCTGGCGCTGCTGGACAAGCCGCTCAGCTACACGCTGCTGGGGCTGCTGCTGGGCTTCCGCGAGATCGCCATCAACCTCCTGGAGATCCCCACCGGAGCGATCGCCGACGTCGCCGGCCGCCGGTGGGCGATGATCGTCTCGCACCTGGCGTACATCGCGTCTTTTACCGTCTTCGCCCTCGCCGGCGCGGTCGGCTGGCTGTTCGTCGCGATGGCCCTGTTCAGTGTCGGCGAGGCGTTTCGCACCGGCACGCACAAGGCCATCATCGTCCACTGGCTCACACGCGAAGGCCGCGACGGCGAAACGATCGGCGTGTACGGCTTCACCCGTTCGTGGAGCAAGATCGGCTCGGCCGTCAGCGTGGTGATCGCCGCCGTACTGGTGTTCACGCTGCGGCGCTACGACATCATCTTCTGGCTGAGCATCCCCCCGTACGTCGCCAACATCGTCAACTTCCTCACCTACCCGCGCTACCTCGACCACGTCGCGCCGGAAGGGACGTCGATCCGGCAGATGACCCGGGCGCTGGCCCGCGCGTTCGCCGCGGCCTTGCGGCGGCGGCGGCTGCGGGGGCTGATGGTCGAGTCGATGGGGTTTGCGGGCTTTTACAAGGCCGGCGAGGACTATCTTCAGCCGATCATCGCCGCGACCGCCCTGGCGGCGCCGGTGATGCTGGGTTGGACGGACTTGCAGCGGACGGCGGTGCTGGTCGGGGCCGTCTACGTCGTGCTGCACCTGCTGGCCAGCGCCGCGTCTCGCCGCTCGCAGTGGGTCGCCCATCGCGCCGGCTCGCCCGTTCAGGCCGCCCGCTGGTTGTGGTGGGCGATGGCGGCCTGCTGCGCGGTCCTGTCGGCATCCCTGCTGGGTGGCGCCTTGGCGATGGCCATCGCCATCGCCGCCTTCGGCGCCCTGGCGATCCTCCAGAACTTCTGGCGCCCCATCATGGTCAGCCGTCTCACCGCTGCCGCCGACCCGGCCCTCCACGCCACGGCCCTCAGCATGGAATCCCAGGCCAAATCCCTCTTCGTCGCCGTCGCCGCCCCGCTGCTCGGCGTCCTCATCGATATCGCCCCGCCGCAGATCCGCTTCCTGCCGGTGGGGCTGTTGGGGCTGCTGGTGGCGACGGTCGCCCTGGTGGCGGGAAGGGGACAAAATGGACAGGATGGACACGATGGACACGATGGACGGCTGACGCCGTCGTTGAGCATGCCGGACCGGACGGACCGGACGGACCGGACGGACGGCTGACGGGCTGCTGCACATAGAAACGAACATTTGCCCGAGCCGCCCCCGGCGCCGGCCGGTCTACATTTCCGCTTGCCACCTCAGCACGGGCTGGCGGGCGGCGGCGGTTTCGTCGACGCGGGCGACGGATTGGGCGAAGGGGGCGTCGGCGAGGGCGTGAGGGTCGGCGTCGAGGGCCGCGACGATCTGGCGCAGAGCGTCGACGAAGGCGTCGAGCGTGGCGAGCGACTCGGTCTCGGTCGGCTCGATCATCAGGGCCTCGGGAACGATCAGGGGGAAATAGACCGTCGGGGCGTGGAAGCCGTAATCGAGGAGGCGTTTGGCGATCGCCCCGGCCAGGCCGCGATCCGAGGCACCGCGGCGGGCGGCGGTGAGGACGAACTCGTGCATGCACCGCTCGTCGTGCGGCAGGGGGAGGACCGTTTTGAGCCGCTCGGCGAGGTAATTGGCGGCCAGGACGGCCGTCTCGCTGGCACGGCGGAGGCCGTCGGGGCCCAGGGCGCGGATATAACACCACGCCCGCACGCACACGCCGAACTGGCAGGCGAAGCTCCGCACGGGCCCGATGCTCTGGGGGGCCTGCCACAGCAGGCGATAGGTCCCCTCGCGATGCACGATGCGGGGGGTCGGCAGAAAGGGTTCGAGGTGCGACGCGACCGCGACGGGTCCCGAGCCCGGCCCCCCGCCGCCGTGCGGGGTGGAGAAGGTCTTATGGAGGTTGAGGTGCATCGCGTCGACGCCGAAGTCGCCGGGGCGGGCGATGCCGAGCAGGGCGTTCATGTTCGCCCCGTCGAGGTAGAGCTGGGCCCCGGCGGCGTGGACGAGCTGGGCGGCATCGGCGATGTCGGTCTCGAAGAGCCCCAGCGTGTTGGGGTTAGTGATCATCAGCGCGGCGGTCTGGTCGTCGAGTTTGGCGCGCAGGTCGTCCAGGTCGATCCGCCCGTCGGCCCGGGAGGCGATCGGCACCGCCAGGCGGCCGCACAGGGTGCAACTGGCCGGGTTGGTCCCGTGGGCGGAGTCGGGCGTGAGGACCTTCGTACGGCTCTCGCCGCGGCTGCGGTAGTAGGCCGTGATGACCTTCAGGCCCGTCAATTCGCCGTGGGCTCCGGCGGCCGGGGCGAGCGTGACGGCGTCGAGGCCGGTGATGCGGGCGAGGTAGGTCTCCAGCTCGCTCAGCAGGCGCAGCGCCCCCTGCGCCGTCGCCGCCGGCGCCAGCGGGTGCAGGTCGGCCAGCGGTTCGCGGGCGGCGGCCCACTCGTTGATGCGGGGGTTATACTTCATCGTGCACGAGCCGAGCGGGTAGAAGTTTGCGTCCACCGACATGTTCCGCCCCGCCAGGTGGGTGTAGTGACGGACGACCTCCGCCTCGGGCACCTCCGGCAGCGGCGGCGGCGCGTCGGCCAGCAGGTCGGCGTCGTCGCCCAGCAGGGCCGCCGGCGACGGCCCGTCGGGCGCGGCAACATGGGCGCCGGGGTTGGCACCGTTGCGGGCGCGTTCGAAGAGCGTCGGGATCGTCCGCCGCGTCATCGGCCGACCTCCTTCAACAGGGCAACCATCGCGTCCAGGTCGGCGCCGGTGCGCTTCTCCGTACAGGCGACCAGCAGGCAGTCGGCGAGTGTCTCGTCGAACGCCCCCAGCGCCACGCCCGGCAGGATCCCCCGCTCGGCGCCGGCGGCGATGATCGCCTCGGGCGCCTTGCGGGTGCAGCGGACGACGAACTCGCGGAAGAACGGCCGGTCGGCGAAGGGCAGTTCGTAGCCTTTCAGCTTGGCGATCCGCCCGGCCAGGTCGTGGGCGCGCTGCATGCTGACGGTCGCGGCCCGCCGCAGGCCGTGCGGACCGAGGGCCGCCAGGGTGACCGCTGCGCGCAGGGCGCAGAGGCCCTCATTCGTGCAGATGTTGCTGGTGGCCTTGGCCCGCCGGATGTGCTGTTCGCGGGTCTGCAGCGTCAGACAATAGGCGGTCCGCCCGTCGGCGTCGGTGGTCCGCCCCACGACCCGCCCGGGCAGCTTCCGCAGCATCGCCTGGCGGACGGCCAGCAGGCCGAGGTACGGCCCGCCGAAGCTCAGCGGCATCCCCAGCGGCTGGCCCTCGCCGACGGCGACGTCGGCGCCCAGTTCGCCGGGCCGCTTCAACAGCGCCAGGCTGATCGGGTCGAACACCTGGATCAGCGACGCGGCGCCCGCGCGGGCCGCCTCGGCCAGCGCGGGCACCCCGCGCTCGATCGTGCCCAGGAACGTCGGCGAGGCGACCACCACGGCGGCCGTCTCGGCGGTAATCTCCTTCGTCGCGGCCTCGACGTCGACGCCGCCACCGTCGCGCTCGACAACGACCAATTCGATCGGCAGGTCCCGCAGATAGGTGCGAATCGTCGCGAGGTAATGCGGATGAAGCGGCTCGGCGACCACGACCCGCCGGTGCGATGCACCCACGCACATCAGCACCGCCTCGGCCGTCGCGCTGGCCGCCTCGTACATCGAAGCGTTGGCGATATCCATCCCCGTCAACTGGCAGATGAGCGTCTGGAACTCGAAAAACGCCTGCAGGCTGCCCTGGCTGGCCTCGGCCTGGTACGGCGTGTAGGCGGTGAGAAACTCCCCGCGCGAGGCGACCGCGTCGACGACGGCCGGGATGTAATGGTCGTATGCCCCGGCCCCGGCGAAACAGACGCACGGGCGGTTGGCGTCGGCCCGCGCCTGCAGTTCGGCGGCGAGCTCCTGCTCGCTGAGGGCCGCCGGCAGATCCAGCGGTTCGGTCAGGCGGATCCCCGGCGGCACGGTCGCCACCAGGTCGTCCATCGAGTCGGCCCCGACGGCGCGGAGCATCGCGTCGCGCTGCTCGGGCGTGATCTGCGTGTACTCCATCGGTTGCTCAGGAGGCCTCGACCGCCGAAGCGTACGCATCGGCGTCCATCAGGGCGTCGAGTTCGGCCGGATCGGAGACCTTGATCTTGAGGATCCACCCCTGGCCGAACGGATCGCTGTTGATCAGGCCGGGGGTGTCGTTGAGCGCCTCGTTGACGGCCGTCACCTCGCCGGAGACAGGGGCATACATCTCCCCGGCCGACTTGACCGACTCGATATCCCCGAACGGCTGGCCGGCCGTCACCGTCGTGCCGGGCTCGGGCAGTTCGACGAACGTGATGTCGGTCAACTGGTCGGCGGCAAACCGCGTCAGGCCGACCGTGGCGGTCTGCCCGTCCAGCTTGCACCACTCGTGGCTTTCGGTGTAACGATACTCCTTCGGTGCGTCCATATCGCTCTCCTGGCTAGGACTCCTTCGACGGGGTGGACTGGGCCAGCGCGGACCCCCGGTAAAACGGCAGTCGGACCACGCGGCCGTCCACGTCATGGTCGGCGCGCAGCCGCACGCGGACGGCCGTGTCGACCTTGGCGGCGGCGCGGTCGACAAACGCCATCGCGATCGAGGCGGTGCAACTCGGGCTGAACGTGCCGCTGGTGACGACGCCGACCTCCGCGGCGTCGGCGGTCACGACGGCCCCCTGGCGGGCGATGCGGTGGGTCTCGAGGCGCAGCCCCACCCGCGTCCGGGGCGTGCCGGACTCGCGGAGGGCCGCGATGGCCTCGTGGCCCATGAAGCCGTCCCGCTTTCGGACCGCCCGGCCCAGCCCGGCGGTGATCGGGTCGATCGTCTCGTTGAGTTCGTGGCCGTACAGTGGCAGGCCGGCCTCCAGGCGGAGCAGGTCGCGGGCGCCGAGGCCGGCGGGCGCCACGCCGGCGGCGGTGGTGAGATATTCCCACGCCTGACGGGCGGCCGAGGCCGGAAGGATCACCTCCAGCCCGTCCTCGCCCGTGTAGCCGCACCGGCTGGCGATATAGGGCACGGTCATGTGCACCCCGGCGTCGACCCCGTGCCGCGCCAGCCGCAGGGCCTCGCCCGGGAGAATGTCGGCAAGCCGGTCCAGGGCCTTGGGCCCCTGCACCGCCAGCATCGCCGTGGCGATGGTCCGGTCGGTCAGGTCGGCGTGAAAACCCTCGTCCTCGTTGAGCTGCTGGAGGTGCGCCAGCACCTTGCGGCGGTTGGAGGCGTTGCAGATGACGTACCATTCATCCGGCAGGCGGATGATCATGATGTCGTCGATGACGCCACCGGCGGCGTTGCACAACAGGCCGTACCGAATGGTGTTGTCTTCCTGCCCGCGCACGTCGGCGGTGCAGGCGCGGTCGAGCAGCTTGAAGGCGTAGTCGCCCCGGACGCGCAGGCGCCCCATGTGCGAGACGTCGAACACGGTCGCGCCGGTCCGCGTGGCCTCGTGCTCGGCGAGAATGGTCGTATAGAGCATCGGCATCAACCAGCCGGCGAACTCGACCAGGCGCGCCCCGGCGGCTTCATGCAAATCAAACAACGGCGTCCTGAGCGTGTCGTCCATCGGAACCTCCCACCAGCCCCTCGCGCCACGACGGTAGACGACCGCCGCACGCCTGTCAAGAGCGGCGACCCTGTCCCGCGGCGGGGCTGCATTCGAATGATACGTGGGCAAGGCAGCTTGAGGCCTGAGCAGGCGAGGGCAGCCACAAGGGTTGCCCCTACAGCTCCACGATCATGTCCAGCTCGACCGGTGCATCGAGCGGCAGTTCGGCGGCGCCGAGGGCGCAGCGGGTGTGACGGCCGGCGTCGCCGAAGAGGGCCACCAGCAGGTCGCTGGCGCCGTTGGCGACCTGGGCTTGGCCGGTAAAGCCCTCGGCCGAGGCGACGAAGACGTTCACGCGGACGACCCGCCGGATCCGCTCCAGCCCGCCGGCCGCGTCGGCGGCGACGGCCAGGGCGTTCAGCGCCGCCTGGCGGGCCGCGGCGGCCGCGACGGCCGGCGAGACGGCCGCGCCGACCTTGCCCGTCGCGACGAGGGCTCCATCGCGCAGGGGCAACTGCCCCGACGTGAACACCAGGGCCCCCGCCCGCACCGCCGGCACGTAGCTGCCGACAGGCTCGGGCACGGGCGGCAACGTAAGACCCAGATCCTTCAGCCGCTGCGATACGGTCATGGTTGTCTACTCCCGGGGTTGCGATTCGCCGCCGGCGGCGCCGCCGGCCGGATCGAGTCCCTCCATCGCGGCGGCGGCGCCGACAATCGGATCGCCGCCGGCGTCGGGCGTCTCGGAGGCCGGGTCGGCCTGGTGGAGCAGGACATAGATCTCCCCGAAGATCCTCTCCTGGCGGATGCGGACGCGGTCCTGGCGGATCAGTTCCAGCAGGGCCAGGAACAGCCCGACGATCTCGCCGCGGGAGTCGCGGCCGCGGAAGATCTCGGCGAAGGTCAGGTTCCCTTCGCGGGTGAGGCGGTCGACGATGTCCTCGGCGTGCAGGGAGATGGGGGTGTCGTCGTAGGTCACCTCGTGACGCCGCTCCCGTACGCCCACCGAGGCCATCAGGGTCGCGAACGCCTCCAGCAGCGTCCAGACCTGGATGTTTTCGAGGTCCAGCTCCGGCTGCTCGAACTCGGGGGCCACCGGCCGTCGCGGGTGGCGCATCGCCGCCTGGTCGCCCGCCTGGGCCAGTCCGGCGGCGGCATCCTTAAAGGCCTTGTACTGCAGCAGTTGACGAACGAGATCGGCCCGGGGGTCGACGGGTCCGGTCCCGTCGCCGTCCTCGTCGGGCGGCGCGGTCGGCAGGAGGGTCCGCGACTTGATCTCCAGCAGCGTCGCGGCCATCACGAGGAAATCGCCGGCGAGGTTCGGGTTGATCTCCTGGAGGAAATCGACATACTGGCAATACTGATCGGTGATCGCAGCGATGGGGATGTCGTAGATGTCCACCTCGTCGCGGCGGATCAGGTACAACAGCAGGTCCAGTGGACCGTTGTAGACATCCAGGTTGACGCGGTAGGGTTCCATGCCCCCGGAGTCTAGACGAATGATCGGCGGCGGTAAAGAGGAACCGCCGCCGCTTTGGCAAACGGCGGCGCCGAGGCCGTGTCGATGGCGTGAACGTTCCCCCGCCGCGCGGCATAAACCTTATAGATGGGAATACCCTGAAAATCGTAAAGCTTCGCCGGATCTGGTCGATGTTGTAAGTGCCGCAGTCTACCGGGTGCGCCGACGATGCGCATTGGCACACCGGCCGGTCGCCCGGCAGCGTGGCCGAGCAATGGGCGCCACCGGGGGCTGATAATGTTAACTTTATCACCAGCAAGGACCTATGATGGCTCAGTCAATTGAAGCCTTTGTCGAGAAGCTCCACGCCGAGGGGGTGCAGGCGGGGCGGAAACAGGCCGACGAGCTCCTGGCCGGCGCCCAGGCGCAGGCCGAGCGGATCGTCGCCGAGGCGAAAGCCGACGCCGAGGGCCTCGTCGCCGAGGCGAAGGCCGAGGCCAAGCGGATCGCCGCCCGCGAGCGGAGCGAGCTGGATCTGGCCATTCGCGACACGATCCTCGCCTTCCGGGCGCAGATCACCGCGGCCGTCCAGGCGCTGCTGAACCACGAGGTGTCCGCGGCGCTGGGCGACACGGATTATCTCAAAACGCTCATCCACGACGTCGTCGTCGCCTACGCCCGCGGGGACGCCCGCAGCGAAGAGCAGATCCGCATCAATGTCAACCCCGAGGCGATCGAGGCGATCACCGACTGGGCCTTGAAGTACATGGGTAGCGACAACCCCGCCCACGCCCACCTGGACCTGCACAGCACGCTCAAGACGCTCGGCTTCGAGTACCAGGTGGCCGAATCCACCGTCGAGGTGACCGTCGAGTCGGTCGTGGACGTCCTTCGCGAGCAGGTCTCCCCCCGGCTGCGGGAGGTGCTCGACCGGGTGATCCGCGAGGCCGGCGGCGCGAAGGGCGACTGAGAGAGGAGCGCCAGTGCTCATGGCGGCCCAGTACTACCTGCTGACCTCGCTGCCGGCCCTGCCGGCGCTGGGCGAGAAGCCCCCGATCGGGCTGGCGGCGTTCCACGAGCGCGCCGGCGAGGATTCCGATCCCAGGGTGATCCGGATCGCCGAGGCGGTGCTGCTCGAACACGATCTGCTCCAGCGCCAGAGCGTTCTGGCCGGCGAGCGGGCCGGCGCCGAGCCGGTGATCCTGACGGTCCTGCAGGCCGACGGCGAGGAGCCCCTGCCGCCGTACCTGCAGGAGCGGATCCGCGACGCCGGCGACCGGACGATCGGCGACGATGCCCTGTGGGAGGCGTACTTCCGCCACGTCGCCGACGTGGCCCTACGGACGTCGAGCCGCTTTCTGACCGAGTGGGTCGGCTTCGAGGTGGCCCTGCGCAACGCCCTGGTGGCGGTGCGGGCGAAGACGCTCGGCCTGCTGGCGGAGGAGTACGTCGTGGCGCCCGATCTGGCGTCGTCGGACGCGGACGTCGAGGCGACGGTCGCGGCGTGGACGAGCAGCGAAGATCCGCTCTCGGCCCTCAAGGCGCTGGATCGGGGCCGGTGGGACTGGCTGGCCTCGCGGGGCCCGTGGTTCACCTTCGGCGCCGACGAGGTGGCCGTCTACGCCCGCAGGCTGGTGCTGCTGCACCGCTGGAGCGAACTGAGCGAGGACTGACCAAACGAGGTAAGATCCGTGAACGGAAGAATCAAGGCTGTGTTCGGCAACATGGTGACCGCCGAGGCCGAAGGCACGGCGATCCAGAACGCCATCGCGTACTGCTGCCGCGGCGACGGCGCCAAGCTGTTGGCCGAGGTGATCCGCATCCGCGGGCGCAGCATCGACCTGCAGGTCTTCGAGGAGACCCGCGGGCTGAAGGTCGGCGACGCGGTGGAGTTCCGCGACGACATGCTCGACGTGGAGGTGGGCCCCGGGCTGCTGGGGCAGATCTACGACGGGCTGCAGAACCCCCTGGCCGACCTGGCCGAGCAGATCGGCGTGCACCTCAAGCCCGGCCACTACCTCGCCCCGCTGGACGAGGAGGCCGCGTGGGCCTTCACCCCCGTCGCCCAGGCCGGCGACACCCTGACCGCCGGCGAGACGCTCGGCACCGTGCCCGAGGGCATCTTCGAACACCGCATCATGGTCCCGTTCGGCTGGGAAGGCACCTGGACGGTCGAATCGATCGCCCCGGCCGGCGAGTACACCATCCACCAGGAGATGGCCACGCTGTCCAACGGCGGCGAGACCCGCACCGTCACCATGACCCAGCGCTGGCCGGTGAAGCTGCCGCTGAACTGCTCGCGCCAGCGGCTGCTGCCGACCGAGCCGCTGGTGACGAAGATCCGCATCGTCGACTCGATGTTCCCGGTCGTCCGCGGCGGGACGTACTGCATCCCCGGGCCCTTCGGGGCCGGCAAGACGGTCCTCCAGCAGATCACCAGCCGCCACGCCGAGGTCGACGTGGTGGTCATCACCGCCTGCGGCGAGCGGGCCGGGGAGGTCGTCGAGACGCTCCGCGAGTTCCCCGAGCTGATCGACCCGCGGACCGGCAAGTCGCTGATGGAGCGGACGATCATCATCTGCAACACCTCCTCCATGCCGGTGGCGGCCCGCGAGGCGTCGGTGTACACCGGCGTAACACTGGCCGAGTACTACCGCCAGATGGGCCTCAATGTCCTGCTGCTGGCCGACTCGACCAGCCGCTGGGCCCAGGCCATGCGGGAGCTGTCCGGACGGCTCGAGGAGATCCCCGGCGAGGAGGCCTTCCCCGCCTACCTCGAAAGCCGCATCGCCGGCTTCTACGAGCGGGCCGGGGCCATCGAACTGAAGGATGGGTCGGTCGGCACGATCACCATCGGCGGCACCGTCAGCCCGGCCGGCGGAAACTTCGAGGAACCCGTCACGCAGGGCACGCTGAAGGTCGTCGGGGCCTTCCATGGCCTCAGCCGTGCGCGCAGCGACGCGCGGCGGTACCCCGCCATCGACCCGCTGGACTCCTGGAGCACCTACCCCGGCCTGATCGAGCCGGCCAAGACGACCGCCGCCCGGGCGGTCCTGCGAGACGGCAACGAGATCAAGCAGATGATGGCCGTCGTCGGCGAGGAGGGCACGTCGGTCGACGACTTCACCACGATGCTCAAGGCGGAGTTTTTCGACAACGTCTACCTCCAGCAGAACGCCTTCGACGAGGTCGACGGCGCCACGACGGCCGATCGGCAGAAACTGGTGTTCGATATGATCGCCCGCGTGCTGGAACTGGACTTCGAGTTCGAAAGCCGCGAGCAGGCGCGCGAGATCATGGTCCAGGGCACCGACCTGTTCCGCACCTGGAACTACACCCCGCCCGACAGCGACCAGTTCGCCGAGATCCAGGCCCAAATCGAGACGTTCATCGCCGAAAAAGGCCGCGTCGCCGAGAAAGGACGTGCAGCGTGAGGACCGTTTTAGCGCGAGCCAACCGCGCCGGCGGCGACCGGGAGAGGGTCTTCCCTGAGAAAGGGCATGAAGCATGAGGAAGTTTTACGACCACATCACCCACGTTGCCGGCAGCGTCGTCACGGTGACGGCCACGGACGTGGGCTACGACGAATTGGCGACCATCAAGACCCGTCGCGGCACGTCGCTGGCGCAGGTGATCCGCCTGCAGGGCGACCAGGTGTCGCTGCAAGTGTTCGCCGGCACGCAGGGCGTCTCGACGGGCGACAAGGTCCGCTTCCTGGGCCGGCCCATGCAGGTGCCGTTCTCGAACAACCTGCTGGGGCGGATCTTCAACGGCTCGGGCGAGCCGCGCGACAACAGACCCCCGCTGGAGGAGAACCTCATCGAGATCGGCGGGCCGTCGGTCAATCCCATGCGCCGCCGCCTGCCCGACACCATGGTCCGCACCGGCATCCCGATGATCGACATCTTCAACACGCTGGTCGTCTCCCAGAAGCTGCCGATCTTCTCCACACCCGGCGAGCCCTACAACGAGGTGCTCGCCCGCGTCGGCCTGCAGGCCGAGGCCGACGTGATCATCCTCGGCGGGATGGGCCTGCGCCACGACGACTACCTGAAGTTCCGCAACACCTTCGAGTCCTCGGGTGTGCTGAACCGCACGATCCTGTTCATCCACACCGCCGCCGACCCCGTCGTCGAGGCGCTGCTCGTGCCCGACCTGTCCCTGGCCGTCGGCGAGGCGTTCGCGATGGAAGGCAAGCGGGTGCTCGTGCTGCTGACCGACATGACGGCCTTCTCCGACGCGCTGAAGGAGGTCGCCATCACCATGGAGCAGATCCCCTCCAACCGCGGCTACCCGGGCGACCTGTACTCGCAGCTCGCCCGGCGCTACGAGAAGGCCGTCGACTTTGAAGGCGCCGGATCGGTGACGGTCCTGGCGGTGACGACCATGCCCGGCGGCGACGTGACCCACCCGGTGCCCGACAACACCGGCTATATCACCGAGGGCCAGTTCTACCTCAACAACGGCCGTATCGAGCCGTTCGGCAGCCTCAGCCGCCTCAAGCAGCGGGTCAACGGCAAGACCCGCGACGACCACCGCGCCATCATGGACGGGTGCATCCAGCTCTACGCCGACTGCCGCGAGAGCCGCGAGAAACGATCCATGGGCTTCGAGATGAGCCCCTGGGACGACAAGCTGCTCAAGTACGGCGAGCTGTTCGAGACGAAGATCATGGACCTGTCGGTCTCGATCCCGCTGGAAGACGCGCTGGACCTGTGCTGGGAGATCCTCGCCGCGTGCTTCACGCCCGCCGAGACGGGCATCCGGCGGAGCATCGTCGAGGCCCACTGGCCCAAGCAGGCGGACCACCCGGGTACGCCGGCGAAGGATACGGCGGTCGACGCCGAAGCGACGGTCGGCTCGTAAGGACGACCCGAAAACCATGGCCAGGAAGATCAAACTCACGCGTCCGGAACTCAAACGACAGCGCGATGCGCTGGCGCGGTTCGAGCGCTACCTGCCGATGCTGAAGCTCAAGCAGCAGCAGCTCCAGGGCGCCGTCCTGAAGGCCGACCAGGTCTACCGCGAGTCGCTGCGGAAGGTCGGCGCGGCCGAGGCGGCGGTGAACGCCTACCGCGCGGTGCTGGACGACCTGGCGGGCCTCAACGTCGAGGCCCTCTCGACGCCGACGCGGATCGTCAGCCACGACGTGAACGTCGCCGGCGTGGCCCTGCCGATGCTCGACGACGTCGAGTTCGGCCCGCTGACCTACAGCCTGTTCGCCACCCCCCCGTGGGTGGACCAGGCCATCGCCGATCTGCGCGAGGTCAGCCGCCTGAAGGCCGAATCGGAGATCCTCGGCCGCCGGCTCGAGCGGCTGCGCCGCGAGCTGACGCGGATCGTCCAGCGGGTGAACCTCTTCGAGAAGGTGATGATCCCCGAGGCCGCCGAAGCCATCCGCGTCATCCGCATCAAGCTCGGCGACGAGCAGACCGCCGCCGTCGGCCGTGCGAAGATCGCCAAGACCAAACTCAACGAAGCCTCCGGCGCCAGCGGCGAGCCGGCCTACGAGGAGGTGGGCCGATGATCGTCGCCATGCGGAAGATGTACGCCGCGGTGCGGGCGAGCGAAGCCGATCGCCTGCTGACGGCGCTGCGCGACCTCGCCGTGGTGCACGTGCAGCCGGTCCACCTCGAGCAGGCCCGCCCCGACGAGGCGACCGCGACGGCCGTCCAGCGACTGGCGCGGGCCGGACAGGTGCTCGCGGACATCACCCCCCGGGGCGACCGGCCCGATCTGGCGCCGTTGGAGGCGGCCGACCGCGTGCTGGAGCTGTTCGGCCGTGCGTCGGAGCTGAATACCCGCTTGGCGGCCCTGACCCGCGAGGTGGACCAGCTCTCGATCTGGGGCGACCTGCGGCTGGATGAGTTGGCGGCCCTGGAGCAGGCCGGCCTGACCGTGCGGTTCTACTGCGTCGAGCCCGACGCCGTGGCGGAGGTGCCGGGCGACTGCGTCGAGCAGGTCGGCTGGACCGGCACGCACGTCCGCGTCGCGGCCGTCTACCGCGACACGCCGGTGCCGGACGAGCTGCCCGAGTCGATCCAGCCGCTGCACCTGCCCGAACGCGACCGCCCCACCCTGCGGGCCGAGGCGCGGAAGATTCACGAGCAGCAGAAAGCCGACGCCGCCGAACTGGCCCGCCTGGCTCACCGGCGCGACGCCATCGCCGACGAACACGCCCGCCGCAGCGAGGACGCCCGCTTCATCACCGCCGAGCGGAGCGGCCTGGCCGACGAGGCGCTCTACGCCCTGCAGGGCTGGGTGCCCGAGGACGCCGCCGACACCCTCAGCGACCGGCTCGCCGACGCGGGCGTCGAGGCGGGGGTCGATTTCATCGAGCCGGCCGAGGACGAGTCGCCGCCGACGCTGATCCGTTACCCGCGGTGGGCCAGGCCGATGCAGGCGATGTTCGACATCCTGGGCACCACCCCGGGCTACCGCGAGTACGACCTGTCGCCGTTCTTCATGATCGCCCTGCCGCTGTTCGCCGCGATGCTCATCGGCGACGCGGGCTACGGCGCGATCTTCACGGCCATCGGCCTGCTGGCCTACGGCAAGATCCGCAAGGCCTCCGGCGCCCCGGCCGCCCAACTGCTGGTGGTGTTCGCCGCGGCGACGCTGGCGTGGGGGCTGATCACCGGCAACGTCTTCGGCGTCAACCCCGAGCAGATGCTCGGCGCCGGCGGCCTGTGGGCGGCGATCGGACGGCCCTTCCGGGCCGTCGCCTTCCTCTGGAACGAAGACGCGACCGTCGCGCGCAACCTGATCATCAAGGCCAGCTTCATCTTCGGCACGATCCATCTCGTGGCGGCCCACCTCCGCCAGGCGATCGGCCTGGCGCCGAACGTGCGGCTGCTGGCGGAGCTCGGCTGGTCGGCCTTCCTGGTGGGCATGCTGGGCGTCGTGTGGCTGCTGTTCTTCCCCGAGCAGATCTGGATGCCTTCGGCCATGCTGGCCGCGTGCCTGATCGGCGGCTTCGTGCTGGTGCTGCTGTTCACCTACCCCAGCCGCAACCCGCTCAAGATGATCCTGCTGGGGCTGCTGACGAACCTGCTGCCGACGCTCAGCACGTTCTCGGACACGATGAGCTACATCCGCCTGATGGCGGTCGGCCTGGCGTCGTACTACATTGCCGCCGCGTTCAACGGCCTGGCGATGCAGGTGGCGGCGGGCGGCGCGGTGATGTGGATCTTCGCCGCGCTGATCCTGGTGCTCGCCCACGCGATGAACGTGGCGCTGGGCATCATCGCCGTTTTCGCGCACGGGGTGCGCTTGAACATGCTGGAGTTCTCCAGTAACGCAGGTGTGCAGTGGGAAGGCTATCCCTATGCACCGTTTCGACAGATGACACCGGTTGACAAGGCGGCCGGGTAGAGCAGAACAAGGAGATCGTGATGGAATGGCTCGCTCAATTAGGATTCGCACTGCCTCTGGGTCTCGGCGCGATCGGCAGCTCGCTGGGCATCGGCGCCGCCGGCCGGGCCGCCGCCGGCGCGTGGGCCAAGGAAGCCCGTGAAGGCAAGGGCCTGAACTTCAAGTACATCGTGCTGACGGGCATGCCGCTGTCCCAGACGATCTACGGCTTCGTCCTGATGATCGCCCTGCTCAGCCCGTTCATGTACAAAGAAGACCTCGCGCCCGTGCTGGCCGCCAACGCCGGGGCACTGTTCAGCATCGGCCTGGCGTGCGGGCTGGGCGAGATGTTCAGCGCCTGGATGCAGGGCGTCATCGGCGCCGCCGGCATCCGCTCGATGTCCGAAGGCGAAGGCAAGCCCTTCATCTTCTGCATCATCGCCATGGGCATCGCCGAAACCGTCGGCCTGTTCGCCGCGTTCTTCATGTTCCTCATGACGCCCGGCACCGGCGGGTAAGAGCGTCGACGACGGACCCACGAAAAACGCCCCTGCCGCGGTCGTCCGCGGCAGGGGCGTTTTTCATTGGCGCCGGCGCTCTCATCCTCGCCGCAGCACGCGAGCGCCGAATCCGGGCAACGTGATAGCGCCCGACACGCGCTCGCCGCTGATCATGTCGGTCATGGACGCGCCGCCGAGCTGGACGGCCTGGGCGTCGCCGGTGAAGTTCATCACGAAGAGGAACTCCCGCCGGCCGTCCGTGCGGGCCGCCACCGAGACGCCTTCGGGCAGCGGCGCCTCCAGTGGACGGCGGACGGCCAGGTCGGCCATGAGACGGCCGTAGAAATCGTCCAGGAAGGCCTGGTCGTTGCGGCTGGCGAGGTAGTACGCACGGCCATCGCCGAAGGTGTTGACCGTGACGGCCGGACGGCCGGCGTAGAAGTCCCGCCCGTACGTGGCCAGGACCTCGGCGGACTCGGCGTGGATCAGGTCGCAATAGTCCCGCGCCTCGTAGCCGCCGCCCAGGCCCAGAGCGTTGCCCTCGGCGCCGACGACGACGTTGGTTTCGCCCGGCGGGAGCGAGTCGATCTCCTCGGCCCAGATCCCCAGCACCTCCCGCAGCGGGCCCGGCCAGCCGCCCAGGATCACCAGGTCCGTCTCGTCGACGATCCCCGACAGGTACGTCGCTACGAAGACGCCCCCGCGCTTGACGAACCGCTCGATCCGCTCGGCGACGCCGGGACGGACCATGTACAGCATCGGGGCGATCAGCAGCTTGTAACCGTCGAACGGGTCCTCCATCGAGATCACGTCCACGGCGGCCCCGGCCTTCCAGAACGGCTCGTAGTGCCGCTGGCAGGTCGCCGGGTAGCCCTTGTCGCCCCGCTTGGGGCCCCAGGCGTCGTCGAGGGCCCAGCGGTTCTCCCAGTCGTAGATGATCGCCACCTCGGCCGCGACGCCCGAGCCGACGACGGGGTCGAGCCGCGCCAACTGCCTGCCCAACTCGGCGATCTCGCCGAACATCCGCGTGTGCTCGTGGCCGACGTGGTCGACGACGGCCCCGTGGAACTTCTCGCTGCCGCCGCGGCTCTTGCGCCACTGGAAGTACTGCACCGTGTCCGAGCCGTGCGCGACGGCGTTGAGCGAGCTGGCAATGTGCATGCCGGGCCGCTTGATCTTCGCGTGGGCCATCCAGTTGGTCGCGCTGGGCACCGACTCCATCAGCATGAACGGCCTGCCGCCGCCGAGGCTTCGGTTGAGGTCGTGCAGGAACGCCGTATCCGAGCCCACCCGCCAACTGTCGGCGCCCTGCTGGTGCCACGGGGGGTAGCTGTCCCAACTGACGACATCGAGCTCGCGGGCGAGTTTCTGGTAGTTCAGCCCGGGATAAAAGCCCATGAAATTCGTCGTGACGGGCACGTCGGGCGTCAGCTCGCGCAGGGGGGCGATCTCGTGGTGGAAGAAGTCGATGACCAGGTCGGTGACGAAGCGTTTCCAGTCGAGGTTCAGCCCGTGCAGGGACGGCTCGCCGTGGGGGGCGGGCGATTCGATCTGCTCGAAGTCGGTGTAGGTGTGGCTCCAGAACCCGGTCCACCAGGCGTGGTTGAGGGCGTCGAGGTCGTTGTCGTAGCGCTCGCGCAGCCACCGGCAGAAGGCGGCCTGGCAGCGGTCGCAGTGGCACGCGCCGCCGTACTCGTTGGAGATGTGCCAGACGAGCAGGGCCGGGTGGTCCTTGTAGCGCTCGGCGAGCTTGCGGTTGATGATCCCGACCTTCTCGCGGTAGACCGGCGAGGTCGGGCAGTGGTTGTGCCGCAGGCCGTGCAGGTTGCGAACGCGGTTTTCCTTCACCCGCAGGACCTCGGGATAGGCCTTCGACATCCACGCCGGACGCGCCCCGCTGGGGGTGGCCAGGACCGCGTAGGCGCCGTGATCGGCGAGCTTGTCCATGAGGGTGTCGAGCCAGCCGAACTCGAACCGCCCCTCGGCCGGTTCCAGGGCGGTCCAGGCGAAGATGCCCACGGACATGGCATTGCAGCCGGCCAGGGCCATCAGGCGCATGTCTTCGTCCCACACGTCGGGCGTCCACTGATCGCCGTTGTAGTCGCCCCCGTGGAGGATATGTGGGCAGGTGGGGTTGATCGGTCCGTACTGCAGCGTCATGGGGGTCTCCTCAACCAAGGCCAGTCATGAACCGCGAACCCTACCCTCCGGCGGTGCGGCTGGCAAGGGCGGAGCCGGCCATCTGGACGTGCCGCCGGCCTGCAGCCGTAAAAAAACCGGCCTCCGACGGGAGTAGCGGAGGCCGGTGATCGCGGCGATGCCTACCGGGTATGAAGATGGCTGTTTGGTGGCGTCGCCGGGCGTACACGCGTTCGACTGGTCACGGGAGTAGCCTACGACAGAGCGCACTTCCCGATATTGGGTTAACGTCCGACACGGGTCGCTATTGCACACAACCTGCAAGAAATGCGCCGTCCACGCTAGCCGGCCCGGGCGATCCCGTCAAGCGGATTTTCCGTTGTTTCCGCGCCCATCGAGAGTTAAGGTGCGAGAGCCGCAGTGGCGCAGGGCAGGACGATGACCGACGCCGGCGAGAGAATCGACGAAGGCGACGGCCGCGATGGGACGGCCCTGGAGGCTGTGCGCGCGGCAGTGCTGCTGCTGGTAGGCTCCGAGGCGCGGGTGGCGGCCCACGGCGGCCGGGGCGTCCGCCGGCTGCCGATAGCCCTGGCGGCGGCGGGCCTCGCCGGCGGCGGTGCGATGGCCGCGGCGTGGGCCCTGGCGGCCAATGGCTTCCCCTGGTGGCACGATGCCCACCTGCCGCTCATGTCCACCGCGGCGGTAATGGCCCTGATGGCCCTGGGCGGCCGTCGATGGCTGGCGGCGCCGGGGGAACTGCTGGCGCCGGACTGCGGCGACGGCGGGCTGGTGACGACCGGGATCATGTTCGTGTGGGCCCTGAGCCTGCTGGGCATTGTCCCGTTCCACCGCGAGCCGTCCAACCTGCCGGCATGGCTGATGTGGGCGCGCCCGCCGGAGGAGTACCGGGTGCTGCTGGCGATGGGCATGTGGGGTGCGTGGGCGATGATGGCGCCGACGCACTTCTGCCGTCCGCGAGCGGACGCGGCACCGCTGGTGGCGGCGTTCGCGCGGACGCATCCGCTGGCGGTGACCGCCGGCTGGATGGCCGTCACGCTGGCGATCTCCCTGTGGGAACTGAGCTTCCTGTCCCTGCCGTGGGTGGCCCTCCCGGCCGGCGCGGCCCTGCTGGCCGGCGGCGCGGGCGCCGTGGGCATCGCCAAGGCGACCGGGGGCATCACCCGCCGGGGGCTGCTGGCGGGGAATCTCACGACGCAACTGGCGTTTCTGCTGGGCTACCTGGCGGCAAAGAGCCACTTGATCCGGTGAGGGTTCCCCGCTAAGGTACCGCCATGAAAACCACTGCCCTGCTGACCACGGACGTCGCCGGCTTCCCCAAGCGCAGCGGGAAGGTTCGCGACATCTACGAGCTGGCCGACCACCTGCTGATCATCGCGACCGACCGCATCAGCGCGTTCGACGTGGTCATGCCGAACGGCATCCCCGACAAGGGGCGGGTCCTGACGCAGATCAGCCTGTTCTGGTTCGACACCCTCCGCGACATCGCGCCCAACCACATCGTGCCGGCGGCGCTGAAGGATCTGCCGGCGCCGTTCCGCCAGGAGGAGTTCGAGGGGCGGTTCATGCTGTGCCGTCCGGCGAAGGTCCTGCCCGTCGAGTGCGTCGTCCGCGGGTACCTCGCCGGCAGCGGCTGGACGGAGTACCAGGCGGGCGGCACCGTCTGCGGGGTCAAGCTGCCGGCGGGCCTGACCCAGTGCGACAAGCTGCCCGAGCCGATCTTCACCCCCGCCACCAAGGCCGAGCTGGGCGCCCACGACGAGAACATCCCCTTCGAGCGGGCCGCCGAGATCGTCGGCGACGAGCTCGCCGGCTGCCTGCGGGACCTCAGCCTGGCGCTGTACACCGCCGGGCGGGACTACGCCGCCGAGCGGGGCATCCTCATCGCCGACACGAAGTTCGAGTTCGGCCTGGACGAGTCGGGCACGCTGATGCTCATCGACGAGCTGCTCACCCCCGACAGCAGCCGCTTCTGGCCGGCCGACACGTACACCCCGGGCCAGGACCAGGAGAGCTTCGACAAGCAGTTCGTGCGGAACTACCTCGAACAAATCGAGTTCAACAAGCAGCCGCCGGCGCCGGTCCTGCCCAAGGACGTCGTCCAGGGCACCCGCAAGCGGTACATCGAGGCCTACACCCGCCTGACCGGCCAGGCGTTCGCGTGGGCGTAGCCATGGCCGACCTGCGCGTGAGCATCGCCGGCGTCGAGCTGGCCAACCCGATCATGACGGCCAGCGGCACCTGCGGGTACGCCACCGAGTACGCCGAGTTCGTCGACCTGAGCCAGCTCGGCGCGTTCGTCACCAAGAGCATCACCCCCGCCCCGCGGGTGGGCAACCCGCCCGAGCGGATCGTCGAGACCCGCGCCGGGATGCTCAACGCGATCGGCCTGGCCAACGTCGGGCTGCAGCGGTTCCGCGACGAGAAGGTCCCCGAGCTGCGGACGCTGGGCCTGCCCGTGTTCGTCAACGTCGCCGGGGCGTACCTGGCCGACTACGTCACCGTCGCCGAGGCCCTCGCCGAGGTGGACGTCGTCCGCGGGATCGAGCTGAATATCTCCTGCCCCAACGTCAAGGAAGGCGGGATCGCCTTCGGCGTGGACCCCCACCAGGTCAAGCTGATCACCCAGGCCGTCAAGGCCGTCTGCGGCACCCATATCCTCATCGTCAAGCTCTCGCCGAACGTCACCGACATCGCCGAGACCGCCGCCGCCGCCGTCGCCGGCGGCGCCGACGCCCTGAGCCTGATCAATACCTTCACCGCCATGGCCGTCGACGTCGAGACCCGCCGTCCCCTGCTGGCCAACAACACCGGCGGGCTGTCGGGCCCGGCGATTCACCCGGTGGCCGTCTACATGGTCCACCGCGTCTACACCCGCGTGGCCCGCGACGCCGGGGTGCCCCTGATCGCCATCGGCGGGGTCCAGACCTGGCGGGACGCCGTCGAGTTCCTCCTGGCCGGGGCGACCGGCGTGGCCGTCGGGACGGCCCTGTTCGTCGACCCCGGGTGCCTGCTGACCATCCGCGACGGGATCGCCGCCTACCTCGACCGCCAGGGCGCCGCCGCCGTCACCGACATCATCGGAACCCTGCGCCTTAACTGACGCATGTGGTATAATGCCCTGCGAGGCGGGGGACGTCGCAACACGCTGGGAGGACGGCGATGCGAACCACCATCCTGATCGCGTCGGTCGCGCTGCTGATCGGCGCCGCGCTGTGCCACGTCGACGCCGCCGCAGACCCCCCGAAAACCGTCGCGGCCGCCCAGGCCGTCGATAAGCCGCTGGGGGACCTGTCGCTCGACGACGCCACGCTGCTGGACGCCCTGCTGACGGTCCGCCAACGCGGCAACGTACGGCTGACGGTGGACTGGGACGCCCTCGATGCCGTCGGCGTCACGCCGAAATCCAAGGTGACGCTGGCCGGACGCGGCGTGACGGTGGCCCAGGCGCTGGACCTGACGCTCGGGCACGTCGAGGGGGCCACCGGGCCGCTGTGCTGGTTCGTGCACGGCCGGAACATCCACATCACCTCCCGCGCGGCGGCGATGCGCGTCCGGCGTCCGGCCTCGTCGCAGCCTTCCCGCTCGCGGCCGGCGCGGCCGACGGCGCGGCCGGCGTCGCAGCCGGTGCTGCCGAGGCTGAGCCTGCGGTTCGACGAGATGCCGTTGGCCGAGGTCGTGACGTTCTTCCGCCGCCGCACCGGGCTGAACCTCACCGTCGACTGGCGGGCCCTCGAGGCGATCGGCGTCAGCCGCGACACGCCCGTGACGCTCACGATCGACAAACCCGTCCCCCTCACGCAGGCGCTGGACCTGGTCGTCGACCTGTTCAACCCCGCGGCGCCGCCGACCGGGCGGGTGTTCTGGGACGTCGACGGCGGGATCATCGTCCTGACCTCCGGCGAGGCGCTCGATCGTGAACTGGTCACCCGCGTGTTCGACGTGTCGGACCTGCTGGTCGTCACGCCGGACTTCGTCGGCCCCCGGTGGGACGCCGACACCGGCGGCGGCACCGAGGGCGGCTCGTCCGACTCGCCGCTGTCCGGCGCCGGCGACCGAACCGTCGCGGCCGCCGACCCGGCCGCCGAGCGGGCGCTGCGGGAGCAGAAGCTGATCGACGCGGTCCGCCTGACCATCGGCGAGGAGTACTGGCAGCCGGTCGGCCGCGGGAGCATCCGCATCTTCCGCGGCAAGATGATCGTCAGCCAGACCCGCCTGGGCTACATCCTCCTCGCCCGCGCCCTGAGTCGACGCTAGACGGTCCTGCAAATTCGAAGCACGAAGCTCGGAATACGAAACAAACTCGAAACGGCAAAACGGAAAACCAGCAAACGACAGGGCTCGCCTGTTTTTCCGTTTTGCCGTTTTACTCCGTTTGAGAGTTGTTTCGTATTTCGTGCTTCGAATTTCGGATTTCCGTCCCCCTTAGGCCACGCCGCGGCCGACCTTGCAGGCTTGGCGCAGGGCGGCGACGCGGTCGGTGCGTTCCCAGGTGAAGTTGCGGCCGGCGCGGCCGAAGTGGCCGTTGGCGACGGTGCTCAGGTAGATCGGGCGCAGCAGCTTGAGGTGCTCGATGATCGCCGAGGGCCGCAGCGGGAAGACCTCGCGGATGGCCTGCTCGATCCTCTCCTCGCTGACCACGCTGGTCCCGCCGGTCTGAACCAGGACGCTGACCGGATCGGCCACGCCGATGGCGTAGCCCAACTGCACCTCGCAGGTCTTGGCCAGCTTGGCGGCGACGACGTTCTTGGCGATGTACCGCGCCATGTAGCTGGCCGAGCGGTCGACCTTCGAGGGGTCCTTCCCGCTGAACGCCCCGCCGCCGTGGCAGCCCCGCCCGCCGTAGGTGTCGACGATGATCTTCCGCCCGGTCAGCCCGCTGTCGCCGTGCGGGCCGCCGATGAGGAACCGGCCGGTGGGGTTGATGTGGAAGATCGTCTTGCGGTTCCACAACTGGGGACACTCGGCCATGACCACGGGCTTGATGATGGTTTCGATGATCTCCTTGCGCGCCTTGGTGGACATGTTGCCGGTCCTGGCGCTGACGGCGCTCTCGTCGTGCTGGGTGGAGATCACGACGGTATGGAGGGCCTGGGGCTCGTTGTCGACGTATTCGATGGTCACCTGGCTCTTGCCGTCGGGGGCCAGCCAGGGCACCTGCCCGCTCTCGCGGGCCTCGGTGAGCCGCTGGGTGAACCGGTGGGCCAGGAAGATCGGCAGGGGCATCAGGGCGGAGGTCTCGTCGCAGGCGAAGCCGAACATGATCCCCTGGTCGCCGGCGCCCTGCTCGACGCGCCGGCGGCGGTCGACGCCCTGGCTGATGTCCTCCGACTGGCCGTGCAGCGTGCGGATCACGGCACAACTTCGGTAGTCGAACCCGCGGGCCGCGTCGGTGTAGCCGATGTCCCGCACCGTGTCGCGGGCGGTCTGCTCGGCATCGGCGAGGGCGGCGGCGGCCTTGGGGGTGTGGACGGTCACCTCGCCGGCCAGGACGATCAGCCCGGTCGTCACGAGGGTCTCGCAGGCGCACCGCACGTACGGGTCGTGCCTGATCAGGCTGTCGAGGATCGCGTCGGAGATCGCGTCGGCCACCTTGTCGGGGTGGCCCGCGGTCACCGATTCGCTGGTGAACATGTGGTGCGTGCGTCCGTTATGACAGATCATCTTGCCTTCCTCTCACTGTGGCCCAACCGGCGGGCCGCGACGGATGCCGCCCCCCGCATCCGGCACTATCTATCGGATACCACGTCGACGGGGTCCAGCCGACACAACCGGCGGGCGTAACGCTTCAGTTTATCGCTGCGCAACAGCGGACTCAACCGCTCCGACCCGTTTACATGTAACATCCCACCATATCCGAACCGCGGCGACGGCACAACCAGGTCGTCCCGCAGCAGCCACCGGCCGTAATTGCCCTCGAGGCCCCACGGCGGCGGCGCCGCCGCCAGCAGCGCCCGCTGGGCGTGCGAGAGGATCCCGCTCTCGCCCACCAGGCAGCCGACGATAAAGGGCACCCGCTCGGCCGCCGCCCGACGGGCCAGGCCGAGCGCCGCCAACAGCCCCCCGTTCTTGGCCAGGCGGACGTTCAGCCACACCCGCCCCTCGGCGCCGAACAGGATGTCCGCGTCGGCGGCCGTCAGGCAGCTCTCGTCGGCGATCAGCGGCAGCGCGCAGTCGTAGGCCAGGGCCGCCAACTGCGGCGCCCGCACCGGGCAGGGCTGCTCGACGGCGGCGACATCATACGCCCGCAAGGCCGCGACCCGCTCGACCACCTCCTTGTACTTCCACCCGCCGTTGACGTCCACCCGCAGCGACGCCCGCCCCCGCGCCAGCACCCGCCGCAGCGGCCCGTGCACCGCGCGGAGGTTCGCCTCGTCGGTCGCGTCGTCGAAGCCGATCTTCAACTTGAAGTGCCGCAGGCCGTACCGGCGCATCCATCGAAGCCGGCGGGCCGTCCGCTTCGGGTCCCGCGAGCCCAGCACGCCGGTCACCGGCGGCACCCGCGGACGGCTCCCGCGCGCTACGCCCGCCCACGCCAGGCCGTACGCGCCCAAGACCGCCAGCTCCGCCGCGCACCGCGCCGCGGTGATGACCCGATCCCCGTCCACGCACGGCAGCGCCGCCACGGCCTCGCGGAGGGCCTGCTCGTCGCGGCAGCGGCACAGGGCCGGCCAGAAGATCCCGCGGAGGTCCTCGACGACCGACTCGAGCGTCTCGCCCGTCACGTACGGCCGCGGCAGGGCCTCGCCCCAGCCGGCACGGCCGTCGGCCAGGGGCAGGCGCACGACGATCGCCTCGGCGACGCGGCGGTCGGCCGCCGCGTGCTCGAAGCCGCGCATCGGCAGCGCCGTGCGAAAGATGTCCAAGGCCGCCGGCAGGACGCTCATCCCCATGACCATAGCCATTTTCCCCCGCCCCGCAAGGCGGCGGAAGATTGACAGACGCCCGGCGGAACCCTACCGTTGCGTCGTGCTGAGCATTGAAGTGCGCGACATCGTCAAACGGTTCCCCCCCGCCCATCGCGGCGAGCCGCCCGTCGTGGCCGTCGACCGGGCGACGCTGACCATCGAGCGCGGGGAGATCTTCTTCCTGCTGGGCCCCAGCGGGTGCGGCAAGACGACGCTGCTGCGCATGCTGGCGGGGTTCGAGACCCCCACCGCCGGGACGATCCGCTTCGACGGGGCCGACGTGACCGCCCTGCCGCCGGAGAAACGCCGCCTGGCGATGGTCTTCCAGAGCTACGCCCTCTGGCCGCACATGACCGTCGTCAACAACGTCCGCTTCGCCCCCCGCGCCGCCGGCAAGGGCCGCGCCGCCCAGCGCCGCATCGTCGCCGACATGCTCGAGCTGGTCGGCATGACCGAACGCCGCCACCACCGGCCCGCCCAACTGTCCGGCGGCCAACAGCAGCGGGTGGCGCTCGCCCGCGCCCTGGCCGCCGAGCCGCGGGGACTGCTGCTCGATGAGCCCCTGAGCAACCTCGACGCCCGCCTGCGGATCCGCATGCGGGTCGAGCTTCGACGCATCATCCGCGACGCCGGCACCACCGCCGTCTACGTCACCCACGACCAGGAAGAGGCCCTCTCGATGGCCGACCGGATCGCCGTGATGCACGACGGGCGGATCGTCCAGGTCGGCACGCCCGAGACGCTCTACCGGCGGCCGGTCAGCCGCTTCGTGGCCGACTTCCTCGGCGAGGCGAACTTCTTCGACGGCGTCGTCGACCGCGCCGACGGGCCCGACGTCGTCGTGCGGACCGACGCCGGCACCCTCCGCGCCCGCGGCGACGCGGCCGCCGGCGAGCGGGTCACCTGCTGCGTCCGCCCCGAGCGGCTCCGCCTCGGCGACGCCGCGACCGCCACCGCCAACCGCCTGGAAGCGGTCTACGACGCCCACACCTACCTCGGCGCCTCCTGCCGCCACCAGCTCCACCTCCCCGACGGCCGGGCGGTCCTCGCCGTCACCGGCGACACCGTCCCCGCCGCCGCGCCCGGCGCGACGACGGCCGTCGGCTTCGACGCCGACGACGCCGTCGTCCTGCGCTGAGGGCGACGAGCCGAACGCCGACGGCGCCGCCCCGGAAAGACCGCGGCCGAATGCTCTTGTGTTTTTGCCGCCGGGGTGGATAATGTTCGTTCGTCTATCGGGAGTCTTTCGTTTCAGCCGTCCGCACTTGACATGTCACCGGAACGCCGCTGCGGCGAATGCGGGCTGATGAGGCCCGCGGGAGAAAGGAAGTGCTCTGATGGAAGACCTTGTGGCCAAGCTGATGGAATGGTCGGCGCTGTACGGCTTGAGAATCGTCGGCGCGGCGGTCATCCTGGTCGTCGGGTGGCTGCTGGCCAAGCTGGCGCGGAGTGTGATCAAGCGGCTGCTGGGTCGCGCGAAGATGGCCGAGGCCGCCGCCTCGTTTGTCGCGAGCCTCAGCTATGCAGGGTTGATGGCGTTCGTGGTCATTGCGGCGATGGCGAAGCTGGGGATCCAGACGGCGTCGTTCGTGGCGGTGCTGGCCGCCGCGGGCCTGGCGATCGGCCTGGCCCTGCAGGGGTCCCTGGCGAACTTCGCGGCGGGCTTTCTCCTGGTGGTCTTCCACCCGTTCAAGATCGGCGATTACGTCGAAGCCGCCGGCGTGGCCGGCACGGTCGAGGACATCGAGATCTTCACCACGACGCTGCGCAGCCCCGACAACAAGCAGATCGTCGTCCCCAACGCCCGGGTCACCGGCGACAACATCGTCAACTACTCCGCCAAGGATGCCCGCCGCATCGACATGGTTTTCGGCATCAGCTACGGCGATGATGTCAACAAGGCCCAGGACCTCCTGATGGAGCTGCTCCGCGCCGATAACCGCGTCCTCGCCGACCCCGAGCCGGTGGTCGCGGTCGGCGAACTGGGCGACAGCAGCGTGAACTTCTACGTGCGCCCGTGGGTCAAGACGGCCGACTACTGGGACGTGCGCTTCAGCATCACCAAACAGGTCAAACTCCGCTTCGACGAAGCGGGCGTATCCATCCCCTTCCCCCAGCAGGACGTCCACCTGTATCGGGAGACGGATGCCTAGCCGGTTATCGCTACCCCACTGCGTCGCCCGGGCCCGCCGGCGGTGCCGGCCGGCGCGGCGACATACGTTGATCCTCAGGAGATCACACATGAGACACATCGCATTGCTGGGCCTCGTTGTTTTCGGACTTCTAGTCGTCATCGGCTGCGGCAAAGACGACTCGCCCCCGACGGTCGAGCAGACCCGGGAGATCGTGGCCGAGAAGGTCGACCAGATCAACGCGTACCTCGCCGAGCAGGACATCGAGAAGGCCGAGGCGAAGCTGGCTGAACTGAAGGACATGCTCGCCGACGCCTCCGAGGACGCCCGCGCCGCCATCGGGAAGGCCATCGACACCGCCGAGAAGGCCATCGAGGCCGCCAAGGCCAAAGACAAGGGCGACAGCCTGCTGAAGACTCTCACCGGCGACGGCGACTAGCCGCCGCTGCCGCCCGGGCGCGGGCGGCAGCGGTGGAGGCGATGGACGCGATGGTCGGAATGGACAGAATGGACGGCTGACGCTCGCTTCGGCGATGCCGCCGCGCGCCCAACCGGTTCATCGGGCGCCGAACCGCGGGCATGCACGCCGGGGCGCCAGCCGTCCATCCGGTCCATCGTGTCCATTCCGTCCATGTGTTCCGCGGTCCGGCGCCTTCGAACGGCACCCCATGCTCACGCATGGGGCTTCCTTTCGTCGCGCGCCGTGCGACACTCCCGCCCCGCCCGCCTTTTCGGGACGGCAGCGTCTGCCGGTGTTGCACAAGAGCCCCGCAGGGGCGACCGGAGTTTTGCCGGGGGCGAAGCCCCCGGACAATGGCCTTCCCTCGTGAACAAGCCCCGGCCTGTCCGCCGTAGCCCATCGGGCGAAGGCGGAAGGGGCGACGGAATGCCACAGGGGGCGACAGCCCCCGAACGAAGGGCGGCACCCCAGGCCCACGTGAGGCTAAACTCCCCCATCGTCTGCTCGACCCCCCGGCACAGATTCCGTCGCCCCTTCGGGGCTCTCTCATGATTAAGGGCCACCGGTTCCGGGGGCTGACGCCCCCGGCTAAACTCCACCGCCCCTTCGGGGCTCTCCCGCTTTACGGGACACTTGCTCGGGGCTCGCGCCCCCGGCTAAACTCCGCCAGCCTTCGGGGCTTCTTTCGCACGGGCACCGGTTCCTGGTGGCGGGATCGCCGAAGCACGCGTCAGCCGTCCATTCTGTCCATTCCGTCCATACAGTCCATCCCCTCCACCGCCACAGCCGGCCCCTCCACGCGCAGCCGCACCGTCCGCGCTTCGCCCAGCGATCGATCCGAGCATGTCCCTACCCGCAGGCGGAAGTCGCCCGGCTCGACGATGTACCGCAGGTCGCGATCCCAATACCCCAAGGCCGCCGGGCCCACGGTGAAGCTCACACGCTTCGAGGCGCCCGGCTCGAGCAAGACCTTCTCGAAGCCTTTCAGCTCGATCAGGCCGCGGACCGTCGAGGCGATCTCGTCGTGGATGTAGAGCTGCACCACCTCGGCGCCGGCGCGGGCGCCGGTATTGGTGACGGTGACCGAAACCGTCGTGCTGCCGCCCGCGGCGATCGTCGCGTCGGCGACCTCCGGCGGCGAGACGGCGAAGGTCGTGTAGCTCAGGCCGTACCCGAAGGGAAAGGCCGGGGCGTTGCCGGTGAACAGGTACTGCCGGTGCGTGGCGGCGCGGGGCAGATCGTAGCGCAGGGGCACCTGGCCGACGGTCCTGGGAAAGGTGATCGGCAGCTTGCCGGACGGGGCGATGTCGCCGAACAGCAGATCGGCGACGACGCGGCCGGTCTGCTGGCCGAGGTACCCGCAGCAGCACAGCGCGTCGATCCGTTCGAGCTGCGGGCCGAACGTCACGGGCCGTCCGTTGAACGCCAGGACCACCAGCGGCGTGCCGGCGCCCAGGCACGCGGCCAGCAGGGCCGTCTGGGACCCGGCCAGGTCCAGGTTGTCGCGGTCGCCGCGCTGGTCGCCCTTGTAGGCGGCCTCGCGGCAGGTGGCGCCGGTGTCGCCGACGCACAGGACCACCACGTCGGCGGCGGCGGCCGTCTCGGCCGCGGCGGCGAGGGCGTCGGCGTTGTCGGCGTCGCTGACGAGCGCGGGGTTGCCGCCGGGGGCCTCCACGATGCGGCAGCCTTCGGCGAACAGCAGCTCCATGCCCGCCCGGGCGCACCGCGCGCTCAGCGCGTCGAACACGCTGACCGACTCGACGAACGGCGGCCGGTAGCCGCCCAGCTCGGTGTGTTTGGCCAGCGGGCCGATCAGGGCCAGCCGCAGGCCCCGCCTGGCCTCCAGCGGCAGCAGCGGCCCTTCGTTGCGCAGCAGGACCACCGACGCGGCCGCGGCCCGCCGCGAGATCGCCTGGTGGGCCTCGCACGAGGCCAGCTCGGCGGCTCGGGCGGCGTCGACGAAGGGCTGCTCGAACAGGCCGAGCTTGATCTTCACGTAGAGGATCCGCTCGACCACGCGGTCGATCAGCGCCTCGGAGATGCGGCCGGCGGCGAGCAGGTCGCCGAGGCGGCTGTAGCAGGTGCTGGCGGTGATATCGAGGTCCACGCCGGCGGTGAGCGCGAGCACGGCCGCGTCCTCGGGCGTGTCGGCGACGCGGTGCAGGTCCATGAGGCGGTAGATGTCGTTGGCGTCGGAGACGACCAGCCCGCGGAAGCCCCAGCGGTCGCGGAGGACCTCGGTGAGCAGGTGGCCGTTGGCGTGGCAGGGCACGCCGTCGATATCGTGGTGGCCGGCCATGACGCCCAGCAGGCCGGCGGCTTCGATGGCACGGCGGAACGGCGGGTAGTGGCGTCTGAGCAGCTCGCGTTCGCTCAGCGGGCAGGGGGCGAAGTTGCGCCCGCCCAGGCTGTCGCCGTAGCCGGCGAAGTGCTTGGCGCAGGCGGCGACGTGGCGGTCGTCGACGGTCTCGCCCTCGCCCTGCAAGCCCCTGACGCAGGCGACGGCCAGCTCGGCGGCGAGGTGGGGATCCTCGCCGTAGGTCTCCTGGACGCGTCCCCAGCGGGGCTCGCCGGCGACGTCGAGGACGGGGGCATAGGCCATGTGGATGCCGCGACTGCGCAGCTCGAGGGCGATCATGGCGTACAGCTCCCGCACGAGCGACGGCTGCCAGCTCGCCGCCAGGGCCAGCGGGGACGGCGTGGCGGTGGCGTCGTCGATCATCACGCCCTGGAGGGCCTCGGTGGCGATCAGCAGGGGGATCTTCAGGCGGCTGTCGCGGCGGATCACCGCCTGCATGGCGTTGCAGTTGGCGGCGGTGACGGCCGCCGAATCGCGGGCGCGGATGCGGTAGAACAGGTTGCCCAACCCGCCGGCCAGGGCGGTCCGCAGGTCGGCGGGCAGCGCGTCGGCGGTGTAGGGACGGCCTTCGTCCATGCCGGCGGCGGCGCCGTTGAGGTAGCGGATCTGTCCGAGCTTCTCGGCGAGCGTCATCCGCCCCATCAGGTCGGCCACGCGGGCGTCGACGGGCCGTCGGGGGTCGAGGTAAACGGGCGTGCGTTGGGCCACGGTAGGATGCCTCCGGTGCGGTCTGCGAAACCAAAGGCCGCCATCATGGCCGCCCGCGGGGCCGATTGCAACACGGCGGCGGCACGGGGGAACTCGGCAACTTTCAGCCCCGGCGGCGCGCCGGCGCGGGACGGCCAGACGGGGGACGTTGGCGAATGACAGTTTGTGAAACGCGAACTTCACTTTGTGAAGCGAATTTGACAGTTTGTTAAGCTTACCCTTCATTTTATGACGGCGCCGATCCATTTTGTGAAACGATCGATGCATTATCCTGTCCGCCGGCGAACACCCCGGAAACAGCGGGGTTATACAGTCCCGTTTTTCTGCGACATTGACGGCCGTCCCGGCTTGTTATTCAGAGAATTCGGGTTTTATGCCGTTAACCTGGGCAAGCTGCACAAGCTGCAGGGTCTGGGCCGTCCTGCGATTTAACGATCCTTGAACAAAATGAACCCTTTGCTCAACAATGTGAAGCCCGCGCTGCACAAAGTTAAACCCATAACCGGTGACAGAATAGGCTAACAACACAGCATGCCGTCCAAGGCGGGGACGGCATCTTAAACCATTTAGATAAAAGGACTTAGCGCCAGCAAGGTACCCCCAAAGACGGCATCCTCCATCGTCGCGAAAAAAACTCTTTCAATGCGCACCCAAAAGGTTTGGTTTGCATCGGGTTCGCCGGCGGGCGTAGAATCCGCCCCATGCGTGAGACGATCCTCGACCTCGACGGCATCCACCTCGTCCGCGACGGCCGGACGATCCTGCGCGAGATCACCTGGCGGGTCGCCCCCGGCGAGCATTGGGCGATGATCGGCGCCAACGGCTCGGGCAAGACGACGCTGCTGCGGGTGGCCTCGGGGACGCTGTGGCCGACGCGGGGCAGCGTCAGCGTGCTGGGCCATCCGTTCGGCACGGTCGACCTCCGCGAGCTGCGCACGCGGATCGGGTGGGTCAGTTCCGCCCTGGCCGAGATGATCCACCGCCACCAGAGCGCCCTGGCGATCGTCCTGTCGGGCCTGCGGGCCTCGGCGGCTCTGTACGCCGAGCCGACGGCCGAGCAGGTCGACCGCGCCGGCGAGCTGCTGGCCGACCTCGGCTGCGAGGGGGTGGCCGCGTCGCGGTTCGGCGTCTGCTCGCTGGGCGAACAGCAGAAGATCCTCATCGCCCGGGCGATGATGGCGGCCCCGGAGCTGCTCATTCTCGACGAGCCCTGCGCCGGGCTGGACCTGCCCACCCGCGAGCACCTGCTGGCGACGATCGACGCGCTGGCGGCCCGCGGCGACATGACGCTGGTGTTCGTCACGCACCACATCGAGGAGATCACCCCGGCGTTCTCCCACGCCCTGCTGCTCGATGGCGGCAGCGTCGCCGCCCAGGGGCCGATCGAGACGATCCTCGACGGCGCCGTGCTCTCGTCGGTCCTGAAGATCCCCATCCGCATCGACCGCCACGACGGCCGCTACTGGCCGCGGATCGGTGGCGCCCGCTAGGTGAGCGGATCGGCCACGCTGATCAGGTCGCACTGGTGGCGGGGGCGTTCGCCCTCTTTGCGGTGGGGCTTTTCGATCCACGGGCAGGCGTAGATCCGCCGGTCGGGTCCGTAGGCGATCGACTGGCTCATGGTGGGGTAGCGGCCGTCGTCGAGCCGCAGGACGCCGTGATCGATCCGGGCGCCCGTGCGGATGTTGTAGGTGACCAGGCGGGTGGTTTCCTTGACGGTCCGGCCGTCCTCGGCGATCAGCGGGCCGGTGCCGGTGAGGTAGTAGATCGTCTCGTTGTCGTCGCCGAACGTGAGGGTGAGGTAGCCGTAGCGGAAGGGCTCGAACGCCCCGCTGCGGCGGAGGGGCTCGCTGCAGATCCGCTCGATGAGCTCGATCCTGCCGGCCGGCGGGTCGAAGGTGAACAGCCACCCGCTCTTGGGGTGCACGCCCCAGAACAGCCCGGTGGGTTCGTGCCAGCGGATGTCGCGCCAGTTGTAGCCCTGGTGGCCGGGGCGGGTGTGGTCCCAGCAGCCGAAGATATCCCGCTTGAACGACAGGCCCTCGACGGTCTCGACGCGGTCGGGCGCGTGGTCGGGGTCATAGCGGACGACGCGGCCGTCGGCGCAGGTGAAGTACACCCGCCCGTCGCGGGGGTCGACCGCGAAGCTGCGGACCAGGCAGAAGTAGTCCTCGCCCCGCCCCGCTTCCCCCCCGCCGCACGCGGGCCCGAGGTTGCGCAGCTCGCCGGCGGCGATGTCGTAGACGAGGAAGTACCCCTTCGGCCAGGTCAGCCCGTACAGCAGGCCCCGCCGGGGATCCATGTTGAGCGTGAGGATGCCCTCTTCCGGCGGCGCCTTGGCCAGGTCGCGCAGTTCACCGGTGCCCATGTTGTAGGACATCAGGTGTCCGCCGGGGTACGGCTTGTAGCCTTCGGGCACGTCGGCGGGCTCCTCGCGCTTGTCGGTGGTGGCGAAGTAGCCGTAGTGCGTGGCGAAGTAGAGGATCCCCTCGCGCTCGAAGAACGGGCTGTGGCTCTTGCCCTGCGGGAGGGTCTTCAAGCCCGCTTCGCCGGCGACCTCGCCGAGGTCGCAGATCAACTCGACGGTCTCGGTGGTGGTGTCGTAGCGGTAGACGCGGCCGTGCGTGTTGATGTTGTGGCTGCAGAGGGTATAGTAGAGTCGCCCGTCGGACACGCGGGTGAGGGAATAGAAGTTCGAATCGGCCATGGTGAAGCCCGACGGGTGCAGGCGGGTCGGGAGCACGGCATCGGCGTCAGTCACGGAACACCTCCTGGTTGGGTCGACGGCTCTGATGTCGCGGCCGAGCATACCGAATCGCCCGAACGATGCAACGGATGTCCGCGGGTTTTTCCAGGCGAAGCGGATGCAAGCCGCCCGGCCGTCTACAATAGCGACGGGAAGGGTCCGCCCCTGAAGCCGGAGTGACCGCATGACCGGATCGCATCGTCCTACGGGATTCATCGTCCTCGTGCTGCTGGCCCTGCCGCTCGCCTGCCGTCCGGCGGGGGAGCTTTCGGGCCGGATGCGGCTGACCAGCACCGCCTTCGGGCCGGGCGAGCCGATTCCGGCGATTTACACCGCGGACGGGCGGAACATCTCCCCGCCGCTGCAGTGGGCGAACCTGCCGGAAGGCACGCGGAGCCTGGCGTTGATCGTGGAGGACCCCGACGCCCCGCAACCGGCGCCGTGGGTCCACTGGCTGATCTACCGCATCGACGCCACCTACCCCTACCTGCCGGCCGGGATCGATCCGGTCGCCCTGCCGGAGGTCCCGACAGGGGCCCGGCAGGGCGCCAACAGCGGCAACACGATCGGCTATCGCGGCCCGTCGCCGCCGCCGGGGGGCGGCGTGCACCACTACCACTTCCGGCTGTACGCCCTCGATGCGCCCCTCCTGGCCGCCCCGGGTCTGGACAAGGCGGGCCTGCTGGGCGCGATGGCCGGCCACATCCTCGAGACGGCCGACCTGGTCGGCACTTACAGCCGAGCGCCCTCCACGGCACCAAGCCCGTAGAATTCCCATGGAGCCCGACGGGTGCGGCGGTTTCCCGCGGCGCCGGCCGCTCGTGGCGGCCGGCCGAGAGAGAACCGTTGCTTAGCGAGACTTTGGCGGGGGTTGGAGGTACGCTAAGATGTTCCGAGACCGTACGGAAGCCGGTCTTCGCCTGGCGGAGGCCCTGGACCATCTCCGGGAGGCCGACCCGATCATCCTGGCCCTGCCGCGCGGAGGGGTGGTCGTGGCGGCGGCCGTCGCCCGGGCGCTGGAGGCGCCGCTGGATGTGTTGGTCGTCCGCAAGCTCGGCGCCCCGATGCAGCCGGAGTTCGGATTCGGCGCGATCAGCGGCGATGTGTGCATCCTGGACGATCACACCGTCCGGGTGTTGGGGCTCAGCGACGAAGAGATCCACCGGGTCGTCGAGGCCGAGCGGGCCGAGCTGCGGCGGCGCGAAGCGATCTATCGGGAGGGGCTCGGCGGCCTGAACGTGGCCGGCCGAACCGTCGTGCTGATCGACGACGGGCTGGCCACCGGCGGGACCGCCCGGGCGGCGGTGCAGGCCCTGCGCCAGATGCAGCCTGCGCGGATCGTGCTGGCCGTGCCGGTCGCGCCGCCCGAGACTGCCGCCCATCTGGCCGGCGAGGTCGACGAACTGGTCTGCCTGACCGCGCCGCCCGATTTCCAGGCCGTGGGGCGATGGTATCAATACTTCGATCAGACCTCCGACGCGGAGGTCCTTGATCTGCTGCGGCAGGCACGCCGGCGCCACCCGTCGCACGCGTGACGGCCGCGGCCAACGACAGGACAGGTGCATGATGGCTGACAGCGACGCAACCACCAAGGTTCAGACCCACCGCGTGGAGATCCCGGCCGGCGAGGTGAGGCTCCCGGGCGACCTGACGGTCGTGCCCGATGCGCTGGGCATCGTCGTGTTCGCGCACGGCTCGGGATCCAGCCGGTTCAGTCCGCGCAACCGATTCGTCGCCGAGGTCCTGCAGGACGCCGCCATTGCCACGCTGCTGATGGACCTGCTGACGGCCGACGAGGAGGCGGTGGACAGCCGGACGGCACGACTGCGGTTCGACATCCCCCTGCTGGCCGATCGCGTTGTCACGGCGTCGGACTGGGTGAAAGCGGCGCCGGACCTCCACGGGCTGCCGCTGGGGCTGTTCGGCGCCAGCACCGGCGCCGCGGCGGCGCTGGTGGCGGCGGCGCAGCGGCCGGAGACGATTTGCGCCGTCGTCTCGCGCGGGGGACGGCCGGACCTGGCCGGCGACGCCCTCAAGCGGGTGTGCGCGCCGACGCTGATGATCGTCGGCGGCGACGACACGCCCGTCATCGAGATGAACCAGTCCGCCATGGACAGGATGCAGGCCGACACCCGATTGGACATCATCCCCGGCGCCACGCACCTGTTCAGCGAGCCGGGCGCCCTCGAACGCGTCGCCCACCTGGCCGCCGAGTGGTTCGACCGGTGTTTTCGGCGGTGAGCGGCGCCCCCGGTGGTCGCGAGCGGCGCCGGCGACGTACGATTGATAAACTCGACCTGCCGCCGCGGCGGGTCTGAAGCGGGAACCGGAGGGAGCCAGCGATGAAGATGCCGAATGTTGCGGCCTGTGACGTGACCAACTGCGCGTACAACGCCAACGGCCGCTGCCATGCCATGGCCATTACGATCGGGGACGGTGTGCATCCAACGTGCGACACCTTCTGCCAGGGAAGCAGCAGCAGCGGCGGCGATCCCGAGGCCATCGCCACCGTCGGGGCCTGCAAGGTGTCCTCCTGCGTGTACAACAAGAACCTCGAGTGCCAGGCCGACCAGGTCCGCGTCGGCTACCAGGGCGACGAACCCGACTGCCTGACGTTCGAGAGCTCGTAACGACGCACGCGAAGCCGTAAACACGGCAAACGGCCCGGACGCCGGGGCCGGTCGATCTTCCGACGTCGAATTCGCTGCGCTGCGCGTCAGTGAAGCAAATGCGCCAACGCTGAGTAAGGTCGCCCCTTCCTTCCTTGTGACTTTCCGTGTACTCTGTCGCCATGGGCAGCCCCGGCATCGCGCGTGCGCCGGGGTTGACGAACCACTTGAGAGCAGGCGGATGTTGTCACGGATTCACAGCATGATCCTCCAGGGCATCGACGCCATGCCCTGCGAGGTGGAGGTCGACATCGCCCGCGGGGGGATGGAGGGTCTCAGCCTCGTGGGCCTGCCCGATGCGGCCGTGAAGGAGTCGATCTCGCGGGTGCAGGCCTCGATGCGCAACAGCGGCTACCGCTGGCCGGGCCCCAAGGTCACCATCAATCTCGCCCCGGCCGACATTCGCAAGGAAGGGCCGGCCTACGACCTGCCGATCGCGCTGGGGGCGATGCTGGCGTCGGGCGAGTTGGACAGCCGCAAGCACGAGCGGTTCGCCATCTGGGGCGAGCTGGCGCTGGACGGGCGTCTCCGCCCGGTTCGCGGCGCGCTGGCGGCGGCGATGCTGGCCCGCCGCGAGGGGCTGTGGGGTGTGCTGCTGCCCAGCGCCAACGCCCGCGAGGCCGCCGTCGTCGAGGGGATCGAGGTCATCGGCGCCGACACCCTCGCCCAGGCGGTGGGGTTCCTCAGTGACGAACTGCCCCTGGAGGCCACCACGGTCGACCTGGAGGCCGTCTTCGAGAAAGCCCAGCATTACGACGTCGACTTCGGCGACGTCCGCGGCCAGGACGCCGCCAAGCGGGCGATGACCGTCGCCGCCGCCGGCCACCACAATCTGCTGATGATCGGCCCGCCGGGGTCCGGCAAGACGATGCTGGCCAAGCGGCTGGTGACGATTCTGCCGGGCCTGACACCCGACGAATCGCTGGAAACCACGCGGATCTACTCCGCCCGCGGGCTGCTGCCGGCGGGCCGGAGCCTCATGGCCACCCGCCCGGTCCGCACGCCCCACCACTCGGCCTCGGCCGCCTCGCTGATCGGCGGCGGCGCCCTGCCCCAGCCGGGCGAGGTCTCCCTGGCCCATCACGGGGTGCTGTTCCTCGACGAGTTCCCCGAGTTCCCCCGCGCCACGCTGGAGATGATCCGCCAGCCCCTCGAGGACGGGTACGTGACGATCCCCCGCGTGCACGCGACGCTCCGCTTCCCGGCACAGATGATGCTCGTGGCGGCGATGAACCCCTGCCCGTGCGGCTACGCCGGCGATCCCAAGCACAAGTGCAACTGCACGCCCAACGCCATCGCCCGGTACATGAGCCGCATCAGCGGGCCGCTGATCGACCGGATCGACATCCACATCGAGGTCCCCGCCGTCAGCTTCCGCGACCTTCGCCGGACCGGCTCGGACGGCACGACCTCCCGGCAGATGCGCTCGGCCGTCCTGACCGCCCGCCGGGCCCAGCGGGACCGCTTCGGCGCCAACGTCACGACGACCAACGCCTCGATGAGCTCCCGCCAGGTCCGGACCTACTGCAAGCTGGACGCCGCCGGCGAGACGCTGCTCAAGCACGCCATGACCGAGATGGGCCTGTCGGCCCGCGCCCACGACAAGGTTCTCCGCGTCGCCCGCACCATCGCCGACATGGACGGCCAGGCCGACGTCGCCGCATCTCACCTGGCCGAAGCCATCCAGTACCGGCGCCTGGACCGCCGGGGGTAGATCTGAATGACACAAGGCCCGACGCGTCGCATGAACGCGCCGGGCCTTGCGGATGGGACCCTGGTTGAGAACGGCTCACACGACGCGGACCACGAAGTCGTCCGTGTCGCCGCCGAGGGTCCACTCGGTTCCGCGGAAGATACCTTCGCGACCCGTGGCCGAGTCCAGCCAGACCAGCAGGTCGATACTCGAATCGGCGGCGAAGCCCAGTGTGGCATTGCCGTGGTCGTCGTTGGACGTCTCGACATCGCGGACCACGGCCCGCCGGATCCGACCGGCGGCCACGCCGGAGTTGACGAACAGGTCGCCCTCGGCGGCGAAGCCGCGACGGGCCGTCAGGCCCGGCTGGTTGATGACGAATCGGTGGAGGGTCGCCTGCCCGTGGATCGGATCGGCGGCGGTGAAGTCGCCCGCCTGCGGCAGCGTCGTCACACCGTCGTTGACCCCGGCGAACAGGGCGCTGTCGACCATCCGGCCGAGGTCCACGACGCCGACGTTGCCGACGGTGCGGATGCCCGAGCCGTCCAGGGCGCCGAAGACGCTCAGGCGCCTCAGGCCGAAGCTCCGCCGATCGAGCTCGCCGTCGAGTGTGACGGTGCTGTCGGTCACGTCGCCTCTGACGATGATCGTCCCGGCCGACGGGGCCGTCAGCGTCCACTGGTCGGCGCCGCCGAGAACCATGTTCCCCGCGGCCGTCTCGATCGTCCAGACGGCACCGGTCAACTGGCCGCCGATGCGGGCGTTGCCCAGTTCGAAGCCGCCGCGGGCGGCGGGCGACCGGTCGGGCAGGCCGATCATCGGTTCCAGCGTCAAGTCGGCCTGGAAGGCCCCGTCGGTCCGCAGGACGTTGAGCCACGGGGCTGTGATGGCGTCGTTGGTGCCCGGCTGGGCCAGCCCGTCAGCGAAGCCCACGGCGTCGTCGCTATCGATCCAGGCGCTGATCACCATCGCCTGGATCGGGGTGAGCGACTCCAGGCTCGCGTCGACCACGTTGCCGGCGATCATCCGCAGAACGTCGCCGGCGTACGGCAAGGCCGTCGCACCGATGGTGATCGCCTGCTCGGCGCCGCCGTCGATGTCGTTGAGGATCAGCTGTCTCAGCCCGCCGCTGACGGTCAGGTCGCCGGTGAGATTCGCCCCGCCGGCCAGGATCCCGCCCAGATCGACGTTCTCACCGCTGCCGGCGTCGACGGGCACCGTCACGTCGCCGAGGTCTACCTCCGCGCCGCCGGTGGTCTGCACCACCACCGACGAGGCGCTGGTCGTCCCGGTCACCTCGATGTCGTACGCGCCGTCGTAGCTGACTTGACCCGCACCGCCTTGGGCCATTCGGAAGAACACCAGCTCGCTGGTGTCGGGATCGGTCAGTTTCAAGACGACGTTGCGCCGGTCACCGTAGGTTCCGAACCACATTTCGAACGTCCGGGCATCGGCGGCGTCGGAGGCGCCGATGTTGTTGTCGAGCCGCTCGACGTCCTCGGCGTCCATGCCGCCGTCCGGATCGACCTCGACCTCAACCACGAGGTGGTAATCGGTATCGACCTGCAGCGTCTCGGGGATCGTGACGCCGCGGAAGGCGAGGTTCGCCGCCCCGCCGGAGGGGGCGAGGTTGACATTCGTGGTGACGGGGTCGGCCAACTGCACGGCCGTGCCGTCCACGTCGCCCGTCTGCGAGGCGTACAACGTGGCGATCACGCCGCCGGTGGCGCGGATGTTGCCCAGGTTGCTGACGGTCACCAGCACCGCGCCGCGATCGCCGGGAACGATACTGCCCTCGGGCAGCGACGCCCGCAGGATCTCGGCCGTCAGGTCGACAAACGGGGCGGCGACAGTCACCGGGGACTCGGCGACGGCCTCGGTCGTCTCGCCGGCGCTTTCGCAGACCACGAGCACCTGGTAGGCGCCCTCGCCGGCCGACAGGGCCGCGATCGCCGGCACCGTCACGGGGATGTTGACCGTCTGGCCGGCGCCGGGAGCGATACCGGTGATCAAGGTCTGCTCGGCCGCCAGGGCCGCGTCGCCGGCGTCATACGTGCCGTCCGCCGAGAGGTATAGCCCCAGGGTCATCGGCGCCGCGGCCGTGATGTTGCCGTCGTTGGTGACGCGGATCGACACCACGCCGGTCGCGCCGGCCAGCACCGCGTCGGCCAGCGAGACCGAGGTCACGTCGGGCGTCAAGGTCACGACGGCCTGCTCGACGGTGATCAGCGTGTCGTCGGCCGCCTCGGTGACGATGTCACCGACCTGGGCGGTGACCTTCAGCGTGTAGTCCCCGGCCGGCAGCACCGCGTTGGCGGGCAACTCGATGGACTCGATGTAGGTGCGAATCCCGCCGGCCGCGATGAAGGTGCCCATGTCCTCCGATGTCTTCAGCACGATGGCGTCCCCGCCGCCGACCGGCACGGCGGCGTACTGCAGGGTGACCGGATCGGTCGCCCGGGCGACGCCGGTGTTGGTGAGCACGACGCGGGTGGCCAGGCTGTTGCCCTGGACGACCGTGTCGGGCAGCGTCACGCCGTCGAAACTCGGCTGGAGGTAGGCCTCGGCGACGTTGACCGTGATGGTCGCGACGGCCGTTTCCCCGCCGTCGTCGGTGACAGTCACGTCGAGGGTGTAGACCTCCGGCCCGGCCGCCAGTGCCGCCGGATCGGCGACGGTGATCGCGCCGGTGGCTTCGTCGATGGCAAACGCACCGTCGTCGTCGCCGCCGGTGATGGCGTAGGTGAGGCTGTCGCCGGCGTCCACGTCGGCCGCGACCACGTCGACCACCGGGTCGCCCGTTTCGGCGGTAATCGGGACGTAAACCGTCGCGTCGGCCGCCGTCGGAGCTTCGTTGACATTGGTCACGTTGACCGTCACCGTCGCATCGGCGGTGGCGCCGGCGGCGTCTTCGACCCGGACGTCGAACGTGTAGCTGGTCGTGGTCTCGAAGTCGACGCCCGTCGCGTCGGCCAGCGTGATCTCGCCGGTGGCGCTGTCGAGGGCGAACCTGCCGGCGTCATTGCCGCTGACAATGGTGTAGGTCAACTCGTCGCCGGCGTCCACGTCGGTCGCCGCGAGGCTGCCCAGCACGGCCCCGTCGGCGGCGTCTTCGGGCATGTCCACAGCCAGGTCGTCCATCGTGGGGCTGTCGTTGGTGTTGGCGACGGTGAGGTCAAAGCTGCTCGAAGCCGTCGCGTCCCCACTGTCGGTGGCGGTCACCTTCACGGCGATCGTTCCGACGTCGCCGTTCTCGGGCGTGCCGGAGAACGTCCGCGTGCCGGCATCGAAGCCCAGCCACGCCGGCAACGGCGAATCGTCGGCCAGCGTGGCCGCGTAGGTGAGGGTGTCGTCGGCATCCACGTCGGCGAAGGCGTCGGCCGGGACGGTGAAGTTGAAGGCTTCATCTTCGTTGGCCGTCTGGTCGGCGATGCCGGCGTCAACGATCGGCGCGTCGTTGAGAGCGTTGACGGTGATGCGCCCGAAGGCGGTGGCGGTGCTGTAGGCGGTGGTGCCGCCGTTGGAGAAGACCGCCACCTCGGCGGTCCCGGACGCGTTGCCGTCGGTGGTATCCCACGCGCGGAAGGTGATGTCGGCGGTGCCGTTGTAATCGGCATTGGGCACGAAGCGGATGCGGGCGGCTGCATCGAGCACGACGGCGCCGAAGTCATCGACGCTGCCGAATGCGGTCCAGGTGGTTCCGGCGTCGGTGGAGTACTGCCAGGTGCCGTTGGTGTTATCGGCACTGGTGACGGCGATGCCGTCGACGGCGCCGCTGTCGATGTCGCTGATGGGATCGCCGCCGGCGCCGGTGGCCAGCAGATCGCTGACACCCGTGCCGGCGTTGTCGGCGTCGAGGACATCCTCATCGACGGCCGCGAGCGTCATGCTGACGCTGTTGTCCATCGTCGGGGCATCGTTGACGTTGGCGACGGTGATCTGCGCCGTGGCCGTCGCCGTGCTGAAGGCGGTCGAGCCGCCGTTGACGGTTGTATCCGCCCCGGGGGTGCCGGAGGCATCGCCGTCGGTGGTGTCCCAGGCGCGGAAGGTGACGGTGGCGGTGCCGTTGAAGTTGTTGTTCGGGCGGAAGCGGATCTTGTCGTTGGCGGTGGCGGTCAACACGACAGCGGTGGCGTCGGACACGGGGCCGAAGGCGGTCCAGCTCGCCCCGCCGTTCGTGGAGAACTGCCAGGTGCCGTTGGTGTCGTCGACGGCGGTGATCGCCACGCCCTCGACGGCGTCGGCGTCGACGTCGGTGATCGGGTTGCCGCCGGCCCCGGTGGCCAGCAGTTCCGCGATGGTCATGCCCGGGTTGTCGATGGTCTGCACATCCTCGTTGACACCGGTGACGGTCATGTCGGTCCCGTTGTCGAGGACCGGTGCATCGTTGACGGGCGTGAGGGTGAAGGTGATCGTGCGGCTGATCTCCTGGACGCCGCCGGAACCGGTGTTGCCGTTGTCGCTGAGGGTGAGGGTGAGGGTTTCGGCGCCCTCGGCATCGGTGTCGCCGGCGTAGCTGAGGCCGTCCAGGGCATTGTTGATCTCGGCGATAGTGCCGTCGAAGCTGACCGCGGCGGTGCCGTCGCCGACGAGGTTGGCCAGGTCGGTGGTGTCGCCGAGCATCAGCGTGCCCTTGGTGGCGGTGAGGGAGATGCTGTGGTCGGTGCTCGTCGCATCGATCTCGGCGACGGTGATGGCGTTGGCATTGGCCGCCTCGAACGTGAAGGTGGCTTCCTCGGCGACGTCATCGACCGCGACGGTATCGGCGACGAGCGTGCCGTCGACGCTGATCGTCGGGGCGTCGTTGACGGCGTTGACGGTGATGTCGACGGTTTCGACGACGTCGCCGCCGCCGCCCGAGCCGGTGTTGCCGCCGTCGTTGACGGTGACGGTGAGCGTAGCGGCGCCGTTGTAGTCGTCGTTCGGGGCGTAGGTGATCGTGGCGATGGCCGTGCTGACCGCGGCGACGGTGCCCGTGAAGGTCACCGTGTCGGTGCCATCGGCGCCGCCCGTGATCGTCACCGGCCCGGCATCCGCGAGCGTCACCGTACCGTTGGTGACCGCCAACGTGACGGTCAGGTCGCCGGCGTCGCTGTCGACGTCGGTGATGACGATCGCATTGCCGTTGGCGGTCGAGAAGACCAGTGAGCCGTCCTCGTCGACGCTCTGGGCCGCCGGCACGGCGATGGTCGGATCGTCATTGAGGGCGTTGACGGTGATCGCAACGGTGTCGCTCACGTCGCCGCCGCCGCCCGAACCGGTGTTACCCTGATCGTTGACGGTGACGGTCAGCGTATCGCCGCCATTGTAGTGCTCGCTCGCCGCGTAATCGAACCCTGCATCGAGGGCGGTGTTGATGTTGGCGACCGTACCGGCCAGGGTGACCGTGGCGGTCCCGTCCCCGGAGGCGGTCACGCCGGTGGTATCGGCCATGGTCAATGTGCCATTGGAGACCGCCAGGGTCACCTGCACGTCGCCGGCCGCGGCGTCCACGTCGGCGATGCTGACGCCGTTGCCACCACCGTCGCTGAAGGTGAGCACGGCATCCTCGTCGACGGCCTGGGCGCCCGGCACGGTGACGGTCGGATCGTCATTGACGGCGTTGACGGTGATGTCGACGGTTTCGATCACGTCGCCGCCGCCGCCCGAGCCGGTGTTGCCGCCGTCGTTAGCGGTGACGGTGAGCGTATCGGCGCCGTTGTAGTCACCCGTCGGCGTGTAGGTGATCGTCGCAATGGCGGTGTTGACCGCGGCGACGGTTCCCGTGAAGGTGACCGTGTTGGTGCCGTCGGCGCCGCCGGTGATGGTGACGGCGCCCGGGTCGGCGAGGGTCAGCGTACCCTCGGTGACAGCGAGGGTGACGGTCAGGTCGCCGGCGTCACTGTCGACGTCGGCAACGGAGACCGCGTTGCTGTTGGCCGTCGAGAAGACCAGCGAGCCGTCCTCGTCGACGTTCTGGGCTGCCGGTACGGTGATACTCGGATCATCATTGACGGCGTTGACGGTGATGTCGACGGTTTCGATCACGTCGTCGCCGCCGCCGGAGCCGGTGTTGCCCCCGTCGTTGACGGTGGCGGTGAGGGTCTCATCGCCGTTCCAGTGCTCGGTCGGGGCATAGACAACACCGGCGGCCAGGGCGGTGTTGATGGCGGTGACGGTGCCGGTAAGGACCACCGTGGCGGTCCCGTCGCCGGTCACGTCGGTCAGGCCGGACCCGTCGCTGAGGGCGAGCGTGCCGTTGGTCACCTCCAACGTCACCGTCACGTCGGAAGTGGCCGCGTCGACGTCGCCGATGGAGATGGCATTGCCGCCGCCGCTGGAGAGCGTCAGCGAGGCATCCTCATCGACCGCCTGGGCGCCGGGGACGGTCATCGTCGGATCGTCGTTAACATTCTGGACGTTGACGGTAGCCGTCGCGACGGCGCTGTCGGCATCGCCGTCGTTGACGACGAAGGTCACCGTACGGGCGACGCCGGTCGGGGCGTCGGAGGTCGAGGCGTAGCTGACGGTCTGCAGCACCGACTGATAATCGGCAACCGACGCCGAGCCGGTGAGCGTCAGTGTACCGGTGCCGGCGCTCCAGCTCTTGTCCAGGCCCGTCGCCCCCACGTCGGCGTCAAGGACGTCGCCGTTGACGACGTTGGTGATCGTGACCGTCATCGACTCGATGTTGGTATCGTCGCTGTCGTCGATCACCGCATCGGTGTCAACGATGGTGACAGCCCCGTCATTCTCCGTGTAGGTGACGGCGAAATTGGGAGCGTCCCCGCCGGAGCCGTCCTCGTCGAGGCTGATCGTCGGCGCATCGTTGACGGGGGTGACGTTCACCGTCACGGTACTGGCGGCGCTGTCGCCGTCGCCGTCGTTGATGACGACGGTGATCGAGCGGGCGGCGTCCGTCGGATCGTCGCCGGTGTGGACGAAGGTGACCGTCCGCAGCACGTCCTGGTAAGTCGCCAGCGTGGCCGAGCCGGTCAGGGTCAGCGTCCCGGTGCCGGCGGTGTAGTCGGCGATAAGGCCGGTGGCGCCG
>CAZHRW010000256.1:0-7514 GCA_964535025.1 uncultured Planctomycetales bacterium | reverse complement strand
TGCTCGTCGCCCAGGCCCGTGCGGCGCTGGTGATCTGCGCGGACGCCCTCGCTGACGCAGACGATGGCGTCGGCCCGTCGTCCGACCCGCCGCCCCCACCAGAACCGCCAGGGCCGTCGGCGCCGCTCGACGACGTGTTCGCTGTGGATCCACCGGGGCACGCCCGCCCGTCGCGCCGCCGCCGCACCGACGAGGCCCGCGTGGAACAGGTGCGTATGGAGGATATCGTAGCGGCCCTCCCGCAGCGTCCGCACCAGCGGCCGCCACCGCAGCAGGTCAAGCTTGCCACGCACGTCCATCACGCGGGTCGGCACGCCCGCCGCCGCCAGCGCGTCGGCCACCGCCCCGCCCCGCAGCGCCACCACCTCGACCGCGAACCGCTCGGACGGCAGCCGCGTGGCCAGTTCGTACACGCACCGCTCGGCCCCGGCCGGTCCAAGTTCGGTGATCATCTCGCAGATGCGCAGCGCCATGCGACCATCTTAGCCGCCCCGCCCGACCGGCGGAAGCGCCGGTCACATCACCAGCACGCCCGTCCCGTTGATCCGATCGGCCTTGAGATCCTGCAGGGCCCGGTTGGCCTCGCGCAGCGGGTAGGTGGTCACGTGGGGCCGGATGGGGATCTCGGCGGCCTCGGCCAGCAGCCCCTCGCCGTCGGCGCGGGTGTTGGCGGTGACGGAGCGAAGGGTCTTGGCGTAGAACAGGTGCCTCTGGTAGTGCAGCGGGGGGGATATCGCTCATGTGGATGAAGCACCATCGCCTGCATGGTCGGCTCCTTCCACGCCCGCGTCGCCGTCCAACAGTCGCAGGCTCTTGAAGAACTCATACCCCGCAAGTTGTCCCGCCCGGTCGCCCCAGCGCCACTGGGTCGCCATCACCAGCACCCGCCCGGCCCCCAGGCGCCGCCCCTCCAGACGGGTGAGCCAGACGGCCCCGGCGACCCTGCGCCGCAGGCGGATGAGGTAGTTGCCGGCGGTGCGGGGTCGCCGCCACATCTGCCCATCGATGTCGCCGCCGATCGTGCCCGCCGTGTCGCGGGCCAGGGCGACCACGTCGTCGTCGCTCGCCATGCCGTCGAGGCTCTCGCGCCAGTATACGACGACGTGGCAGATGACGTCCTCGCCGGCACACCTGAAGGTCGTGACCCGCCAGAGGTCTTCCTCGCCCGTGGCCACATCGTCCCGCCGGGTCATGCTGACGGCGTCGACGGGGGGGAAGACCACGTCCAACCCGTGCCAGTGCATGGCGTCGGCCCAGCCGGCCGGTTCCGGATCGGGCGGCCGGGGGGGCGGCTCGGGCGCCGGCGGCGGCGGCTCGGGCGCCGGACGCGATGCGGGCCGTGCGACCGGCTCGGGCGCCGGCGGCTTGTCGTCGGCCAACCCCGGCACGGGGCGAGTCGTCTTGAGCGTTTCGCTTACGTCCGCCAGGCCCCGCTGGACCTCCGGAACGACCGTTCCGGCGATGACGTCGTCCCACTCGGTGGTCCTCACCGCGCTGTACGTGGCGAACAACCCCAGCACCGCCAGGCCACCGCCCAGGACCACGACGCCCACGGTGTTCTGGTCGCGGGTCAGCAGGGACAGCCCGATGACCATCGACGTGATGATCGTCGCGAGGATCGCCGCCTCGACGGCCGAGACGATGCCCGGGGCCAGCCAGAGTGTCAGGACCAGCCCGACGGCGGTCGCCGCCAGCGTACCCGTCAGTGCCGCCAGACGCGCCAGGCTGCTGCCGCACAGCAGGCCGATCGCGGCGCCCAGGCCGACCATCCCGACCGTCAACCAGACGGTCCCCCCATCGTACAGTCCGCGGCACAGGGCGACGGCGCCGCCGAGGGCTACGATCCCCGCGGCGATCGACCAGCCCAGCGTGGTAGGCTTCTCGTACCAGCGCTTGACCCGCACCGTCGCCGGGGCGAGATCCGGCGGGGCCTCGTAGGCCGCGTCCGGGGCATCTTCCTGCTCCTGGACCAGTGGGCCGAAATGCTTGGACAGCGATCGGCCGGCGGCCCGCTGTCGGTCGTCGCCCTCCTCGTCGCGCTGGTGCCGCGTCCGCGTCCGCGCCAGGCACGAGGGACACCGCTTCTCGCCCACCGGCCAGGGCCGCCCGCAGTGCGGGCACGGGGGCCCCGCGTCGGTGACCTCCGATTCGATCTGGATCTCCGCTCCGCAGGCAGCGCACTTGACGGTGCGACCGACAAGGTGCCGCGGCAGCCGGGTGGTACGGCCGCACTGGCATGTGACCGTAACAAAGGAGGTATCCCTTGAGCCCATTAGGACTCCATTGTACGCCATGGGGTGCGGATCCGCAACGATCCGGCCCCTTGTGGCGGCGGGGCGGCGGCGGTATAAGCGGGCCCATGAGACCCACGACGATGCTCGCGGTGATGCTGATCCCGGCGGTCGCCGGGTGCGTGGAACGACGGGTCACGATCACGACCGCCCCGCCGGGAGCGATGGTGTACTTCGCCGACGAGGAGATCGGCCGAACGCCCCTGACGGTGCCCTTCACCTGGTACGGCGACCGCGAGTTGATCATCCGCCTGGAAGGCTACCAGACCCTTCGCCAGCATCTCCCCCTTCGCGCCCCCTGGTACGACATCCCCCCGTGGGACGTGGTCAGCCAGGCCTTCGTCCCCTGGACCTATCGCCACCACGTCCGGCGCCACTACGAGCTGGACCCCTTCGCGGCCCGGCCCGCCGCGACGCTGATCGAACAGGCCCTCGAGCTGGGCGACCAACTCCCCCCGCCGCCGGAGCCGTAGCCCGGCATGGAGTTATGGATGCGGACAGGGGCTCTACGACACCGCTAGCCCGCCATGGCCGCTTCGGCTTTAGCGGGCGGCAGCTCGAAGAGCCATCGCTCCACGTTGACGCCCAGCGCCTCGCGGATGTGCAGGTCGGTGCGGCTCGACAGGTCGATGTCGCGGGTGGCGGGGTTGTCCTCGGCGAGCAGGCGGACCTGCGGCCGGCACGGCCGCTTGGCGTTCAGGCCCGTCACGGCGGCGAGGCGCCCGTCGTTGAGGCGGACGACGTTGCCCAGGGCGAATGGAGGAACGTGAACGAGCAGGCCGCGGACGAGGATCGGGTCAAACCGGCGGTGCAGCTCGGTGTGCACCAGGTCGTGCAGGGCCGCCACCACCGGACGCGGCCCCCCGTCGGCGTCGTGACAGAGGTGCTCGAAGGTGTCGCACAGGCCGACAATCCGCGAGAAGATGTGGATCTGGCGGCCGTGAAGCGGCCCGGCCTTGCGATTGCGAGTGACCGCCTCCATGTCGGGAAAGCCCGAGCCGTCGAACCGCTGGTGGTGGTGCAGGACCACCGCCCGGGCCGTCGGGCTGATCCGCTCACCGATCATGCTGTACCCCCGCCGGGGGTGGGAGGCATAGGCCTTGGTCGGCGGTCCGTCGAGCGGCTCGTGGATGTCCACGGTGCTGGGCAGTTGCAGCTTGCCGACGTCGTGGAGCATGGCCCCGACGCCGAGGTTCGTCACGTCGCACGCCGCGACCGCCCCGGCGGCGCGTCGTTCGCGGACGAGGTAGGTCTCCAGCCGCAGCGCCAGCGTCAGCGACAGATACGCCACCGCGGCCGAGTGGCTAAACAGGCCGTGGTCGTGATCGAACAGCGCCGCCGTCTGCACGCCACCGCCGGTGTGACCGGCGGACAGGAGGCTGCAGACGAGGTTGCTGATCGTCGAGCAGTACCGCACGTACTGGCCGACGCCGACCGTTTGAGCCTGGGCGGCCTGGAAATCGGTCTTGAGCAGTTCGTAGACGTCCCCGCGCAGGTCCGTGACCTGCCGGTCGATGCGGGCGTCCAGGAAATCCAGGCTCGGCCAGCGCACCCACGCCTGGTGGACGCCCAGACGAGCCATCGTGGCGATCATCGCCTCGTCGAGCACCACGCCGGGCTTGGCCAGTTCGGTCGTCGGGCGCCGCGGGTGGGAGATCGGCGCGGCCGTCTCCAGCCCCGGGCGCAAGCTTTCTACGTCGAGCAATAGCATTCCGATAGTGGCTATCGGACGATCCTAGGGTATGCTGTAATTAGCCCACCGTCGAAACGGCACGCCAAGCACTTTAAAATAAAAACGTTAACGTATCGAGCCCCAAGGCACGAGGAACCTCATCCATGACTGGCATAGGCGATCCGCGCAGCGACTTCTGGCGCGACATCTGGTCCAGAGCCGGCGCCTACGAGGCCTACCTGGCCGCGTCGAACGCCGAGCATGCCCGCCGATGGGCGGACATGGCGGCCCAGTTTCCGGGTCCGTCGGAGCTTCAACTGGCCCGCCTGAGGGGGGTCAAGCGGGAGTTGAACGTCCTGATGTACTCCGGCGTCTGGTGCGGCGACTGCGTCCGGCAAGGGCCGATGCTGAGGGCCATCGCCGAGGCGTGCGGCCCGCACGTCGCTCTGCGGATCATCGACCGGGACGTCTCGACGGCCCTGCAGGATGAACTGCGGATCTGCGGCGGGACGCGGGTGCCGGTGGTGGTGTTCCTGACGGAGGATTTTTTCGAAGTCGGACGCTTCGGCGACCGCCTCCTCGCGGCCTACCGCGCGAAGGCCGCCCGCGAGGCCAAAGGCGCCTGTGCAACCGGACTGGTCGCCCCGCCGGCCGAGGAACTCGCGGCGGAACTGGACAACTGGATCGACGTCTTCGAACGCATGCTCCTGATGGTCCGCCTCTCAACCTTCCTCCGCGCCCGTCACGGCGACTGAACGGTCCGCCCCCAGCGGACAGGCATTGGCCGCCGTGGCGGCCGGCTGCCGCCGTTACTGTTCCTTAAGCCCTCAGCCAAATAAGGTCCCGGCCGGTTCTGGACGAAGGAACCGTGGGTGCGACATCCAGGAGGGGGTGCGCGATGAGCGAGATGGACATGTCGACGCAGCGGGGCCACCCCGAGCCGGCCCTTCAGCAGTTCACGGTATTCCTGCCGAACCGGGTCGGCAAGCTGCGGGAGTTGGTCAACCTCTTCATCCGCCATCGAACGCACGTGGTGGCCCTGGACGTACTGAACGCCCAGGACTGGGCCGTGGTGCGGCTGATCCTCTCGGACGCGATGGAAGCGCGCAACCTGCTGCGAAGCTCGGGCTTCGCGTACACCGAGTGCGCCATGCTCGCCGTGGAACTGCCCAGCGCCGACGCCCTGGCCGACCTGGCGGGCGCCCTGCTGGCGGCCGAAGTGAGTCTCCAGGTGGCCTACCCCCTCCTCACCGGCGCCCACGGCCGTCCGGTCGTCGCCCTGCACGTCGACGACCAGACCGTGGCCGAGGAGGTCCTCGCCGAACAGGGCTTCACGCTCCTCGATGAGTCCGACCTGTGGGAGACGGGGGAGGATATCGGACCTTTTGAGGTCTGAGCGCCGGCATTGGGCATCAGAACGACGCCTCGTCGATCGCCTGCAGTTCCTCTTTGCTGAACTCGAGGGTCTCCAGCGCGCCGACGATCTCGGTGATCTGCTCGGGACGGCTGGCGCCGAACAGGGCGCTGGTGACGGCGTCCTGGCGGAGAACCCACGCGATGGCCATCTGGGCCAGGGACTGGCCGCGCTGCTGGGCAAGGTCGTTGAGACGGCGGACCTTGTCAAGCAGCTCGTCGGTGAGCCGCTCGGGCTTGAGGAACCCGTGGGGCTTGGCGGCGCGGGAATCGGCGGGAATGCCGTGCAGGTACTTGTTGCTCAGCACGCCCTGGGCCAGGCACGAAAAGGCGATGCAGCCGACGCCCTCGGCGTGCAGCTCGGCCAGCAGGCCCCGCTCAATCCGACGGTTGAAGAGATTGTAGCTGGGCTGGTGGATCAGGCACCGCACGCCGCGCTGGGCGAGCAGACCGATCGCCTGGCGGGTCTGGTCGGGATCGTAGGAGCTGACGCCCACGTACAGGGCCCTGCCGCTGGCGACCAGGTAAGCCAGGGCGGCCATGGTCTCTTCCAGCGGGGTATTCGGGTCGGGCCGGTGGTGGTAGAACAGGTCGACGTAGTCCACCCCCATCCGCTTGAGGCTCTGGTCGCAACTGGCCACGATGTACTTCCGCGAGCCCCAGTCGCCGTACGGGCCGGGCCACATGCGATAGCCGGCCTTGGTCGAGATGAACAACTCGTCGCGGTGGCCGGCCAGGTCCTGGGCGAGGACCCGCCCGAGCGTCCGCTCGGCGGCCCCGGGCGGGGGGCCGTAGTTGTTGGCGGCGTCGAAGTGGCAGATCCCCGCGTCGAACGCCGTGCGGAGCATCGCCCGGGCGTTATCGTAGGGGTCCGGCTCGCCGAAGTTGTGCCACAGCCCCAGTGAGACCGCCGGCAGATCGACCCCGCTGGCGCCGCAGCGGCGGTAGGTCATCGAATCGTAACGCGTGTCCGCGGGAATCCAACCCATCGCGATCTCCTTGCAAGTGCAGGTTTATCCACAGTCTATACCTTTTACCGGACCTCCGCCGGCGGATCAATCCTCGCCCGTCGCCGCCAGCGTCTTGCGGAGGATGAGACACGGGTTGGCCTGCCCCCAGATCCGGGTGGTTTCCTCGACCGGCTCGAACCCCACCGCGGCGTAGAACGCCCGCGTGCCGGCGTAGGCTTCGCTGGGCTCAGATGGCCCGAGCGTCTTGACCTGCAGCGTTCGGACGCCCCGGGCGCGGCAGGCGCGCCGGGCCTGTGCGACCAGCGCCCGGCCGACGCCCCGGCGGTGGTACTCCCGGCGGACCGCCATCACGTGGATCTCCGCCAGGGCTTCCTCGACGTCGGTCAGGGAGAGGAACCCGACAATCCGCCCGCCCTCGATCGCGGCATACGTCTCCATCGCCGGGATATCGCGCCGCCAGTCGCGGATGGCCTGCTCCTGGCCGAACCACTCCGGCAGCGACCGCAGGATCCCCTCGCATTCATCGGCCGCGTCGGCGGGCAGCGGAGCGATCCGGATCATTGCACGGCCTTCCGGCAGTATTCGCCGAGCAGGTCGACGTAGGTGCGGTACTGTTCCAGCGACACGCCCGGCGGCGTCTGGTGGTCGACCGACGGGATGAACCGCCCTGAGCCAATCGTCGGCAGCAGCCGCTCGAATTCCGCACGCATCGCCTCGACGCCGCGATGCATGACGGTTTTGTCGTACGCGCCGACCATGATGAAGGCCGGATGGTCCCGCCGGATCGCCGCCACGTCCACGCCCGCCATCCGCTCCAGCGGCAGGAGTCCCTCGACCCCCACGTCGGTCAGCCACGGGATCAGTTCGGTCACGTCGCCGTCCGAGTCGACCAGCACGGGGATGCCCCGCTCTTTCAGCGCAGGCACGAGCTTGCGGTAGTACGGGGCACAAAAAGCCTCGAACAACCCCTTCGAGAGCATCGGTCCGTGGTTATAGCTCATGTCCTCGGCGATCGTCACGAACGTCGGCGTAATGATCTCGCAGACGGCGTCGAGCACCTCGAGGCTGTGGGCCGTCAAGTCGGCGTTCATCCGCTGCATCAAGTTCGGCTCATCGTAGAACGCATACATGTGCGGCTCGATGCCGAACAGCGTGCGGGGGTACCAG
>CAZHRW010000255.1:0-10387 GCA_964535025.1 uncultured Planctomycetales bacterium | reverse complement strand
TCGGGATCGGTTGTCGAGATCATGGCAAGGCTCCCAAGGGCAGGTTCGTTGTGCCTACATTGGTTACCTATGCCGTCCCGGACGGCCGCGCCCACTTGCGTTTGACAATCAGTAAGGGCTATATTGCAGATCGGTCCAAGGCTTGAGACAGGCGATCCCATGTCGTAGCGGCAGACAGGATGTAAAGGCGTGAAATTCCTGCCCCTGAAGGAGGAAGCCGGAAAGTGATTCTGATTCCACTGACATTACGGCAAGAGATTGAGGCGGCCTACGGAGCGATGACCCAGCGCCTCCAGACGGGGACGCGAGCGTTCGACCGCAAGATCGGCTACCACGGCGGCTACAACGAAGAGACGGTCTACTGGCATGATGGCCTGTGCTTCTGGTGGCTGCTCAACCGGACCGTGGCCGACAACCGCTGGTGGTGCTGCTATGGGACGGAGAACCCCGAGCACCAGAATATGCTTTCCATCACCGTTGAGACGAACTCTCCCTTCGAGGGCGTGAATCGGCGCATCGGCGGCTTGTTCGTCAAGGACGAGTCCGGCCGTGTCTATATCACGCATTCCGGCAAGGTCGGCGGCGGCAGGTCGGGAATCGGCAAGGATGCCTTCTGGGAATTCTACGGCAGCGAGCAGGTCGAAGCCGTCCAGTGGCCGGACGGCCGGGAGTCGCGCACGATCGTCATTTCCCCGGTGGACAGCGAGCGTCTGCAGGCCCATATCGCCCGTTTCGTCCACGAGGTGGCGTTGTTCAAGGCCGCTGCGGCCAGCGGAAAGCTCGTCGTCCGCCGTGAGCGGCTTCGCCGTACGTTCACGCCAGAGTTCGAAGGGCAGCGCCGCGGATATACGCCCACCGGGGAAATCGAGGCTCGCTGCGACCACGGCACGGTGGTCCGCCGGCTCTACGAAGACTTGACGAACGCCGGGTACAAGGCGGTGAACGACCGGCGCGACCTCTATATCCTGGCTGGCGACGAGGTGACGCATCTATTTGAGGTGAAGACGGATCTCTCCACGACGAGCCTGTATCAGGGGGTCGGCCAGTTGATGCTGCACGGCGCAGCGCTCGATCCGCTCCCCCAGCGCATCCTTGTCATTCCCGGCCAGCCGAACAACGAGACGCGGCGAGCCCTGTCCCGACTGGAGGTCGCCGTGTTGGTCTACGAGTGGATGGACGAGCAAGTGGAGTTTTCCGGCCTGGAAGAGGTCCTCCCTCAGGCGCGGCGATGAGTGGAATGATAGAGGCCGATGGTTTCGCTCGCCCAGCGGTCCCCACTCCCTCATAACCAGAGCCTACAGGTTCTCTGTCTCGAACAGAGACTTTGGGCGGAGACGGGTCGATCGGCGGCCGGGAGGAATGCTCGGGTTATCTCTCGTGACGAGCCGGAGAGACTGGCCGAGGGAGGCGGGAATCGTAACCCCTTGGCGAAACTGGCGTAAAAAGCGAAAAGGCCACCGAGTTCTCTCGATGGCCTTCTGCGTGAACCGCTGGGTCGTGCTTGTTTGCAGCGACCCGACGAATAGCGGGGGCAGGATTCGAACCTGCGACCTCCGGGTTATGAGCCCGACGAGCTACCAGACTGCTCTACCCCGCAGTGTATGCCCGATTGTCCAAGCGTCGAGTACCTTACTCTAAGAGCGATTGATGAGCATGTCAACCCTGTGATGGAAAAAAGCCGATCGGCCGGGCCTTCGCCGTGGAACTTGGTCTAAGCCTTTTTGAGGGCTAAGCTTGCATGCCAAAGGTTTGCCAGGCGACGCCGGCGGCGCCGTGGACGCCGGCCCGGGAGCCGAGGGTGGCGATGGCCAGGGGCGACATCTGATCGGAGAGCTTCCAGTCCAACTCGCGGTAGTAGGCCTGCAGCGGACCCAGCAGGTCTGCGCCGGCGTTGACCAACCCGCCGGCCAGGACGATCAACTCGCAATCCAACATCCGCTCTAACGTCACACACCCAATTGCCAGATGATAGACTGCCGTGTCCCACGCCTCGGTGGCCAGGGCATCGCCGCCCTTGCGCGCTTCGTTAACGTCGGCGGCGTCGATGGAGCCTTTTTTAGCCAAGGTCTTTGCCAGAAGGCTCTTGCGACCTGCTTTCACCTCGTCTTCCGCGTGCTTGGCCAGGAACGTTGCCGAGGCATACTGCTCCAGGCAGCCGTGCTGGCCGCAATTGCACAGCCGTCCACCGGGCTGGACGATGATGTGCCCGACCTCCCCGGCGATGTCGTGGGCGCCGTGGAGGATCTGCCCGTCGACAATGATTCCGCCGCCGACGCCGGTGCCCAGCGTGAGCATGATCATCGACTGTACGTCCCGGCCGGCCCCGAAGAGATACTCGCCCATCGCGGCGGCATTGGCATCGTTCTCCAGCACGGCGGGAATGCCCAACGCATCGCCGATTCGGTCCCGCAGGGGCAGGTTCGACATACCGGGGATGTTCGGCAGGTGGAGGATCACGCCCCGAGCCCGGTTCAACGGGCCAGGTGCTCCGATGCCCAGACCGCTGCAGGCCGAGGTGGGCAGGTCGTGGTCTTTCAGCATCCTCCGGACGGCCTCGACGATCGAGTCGATGAGCGCGTCGCGACTGTCCGTTGGCGTTGGCGCCTCGGTGAACCCGTAGACTTCCGTCGAGCCGTCCTGGACGCGGAGAATTCCTGTCTTCGTGTACGTCCCGCCCAAGTCTACACCAATGTAATACTCGCTCATCGCGACCTCAACGATCGGCTGTCACCACAAAGTACCCCCGCCGCCAGGGGATATTGAATGCATTATCATACCATCGGTTCCGGCGGTACGCCTGTTCAATTCCCTCAAAAGCCGTCCCGAGGGCGATACAGACGTTACAGACGGAGCGGCAATGGTGCAGGGTCCGCGGTGACCCTCGCAAGGGCCCCTCTTGCGACTGCCGGGCGGAGTGGTTCTACTGGAGAGTGCAGGGGTTGCGGGAGGCGGACCGCGAGCTTCGAGGAACGATGATGATCGAGCATGTTTACCGGCGCGTGGGCGGCCACACACTCAAGCTTCAGGTGTTCGCGGCGAGCGGCGACGAGGACGGATCTCGCCCGGCGATCGTCCTGTTCTTCGGGGGCGGGTTCATTGGCGGATCGATCGAGCAATTCCACCCGCAGTGCCGCTATCTGGCCAGCAGGGGCATGGTGGCCATCGCGGCTGAGTACCGCGTGAAGGAGCGCCACGGCTCGTCGCCGCCCGACAGCGCTGCCGACGGCCGTGCGGCCCTACGATGGATCCGCGCCCACGCCGGCGTGCTGGGCATCGACCCCGGCCGCGTCGCTGCCGGCGGAGGCTCGGCGGGTGGCGGCGTGGCCGCCTGCGCGGGGCTGATTGACGAGCCCGCGCCCGTTGACGGGCGAGTGATCCCCTCGCGAGCCGACGCGCTGGTCCTGTTCAATCCGGTGCTCGTCACTGCCTCCGTCGATGGTCGCGACATCCGCCCCGCCGATCGCCGCGGACTCTACGTCGAGCGTTGGGGCCGTCAGGAGATCCCCGAGATCTCCGCCTACCACCTTGCCGATGCCGACGCGCCGCCGACGCTGATCCTGCACGGGGAGAATGACGCAATCTGCCCGATTCACACAGTTCGCCTGTTCGCTGCAAAGTTGCGAGACCTGGACGTCCGCTGCGACCTGGCGGTCTGGCCCGGTGCAGGCCACGGTTTTTTCAACTACGGTCGGGCGGACCGCCAATACTTCGCCGCCACGCTTGCCGAGGTCGACCGGTTCCTCGCCTCTCTGGGCTACCTCCAGGGCGAGCCGACCGTCGAGGCCTGGTTGGCCGAGGAGCGGGACGACTAACTCGGCGCAGCTGCCAACGGTAGGATTCGCGGCGATTCGTTGTCGGCGCCGGCGGGCGGGGTATCTTCGCATTCGGTGCGGATGGCGCGGAAGGCGTCATGGACGGTGTGGAAGGCGTCGTAAACGTCCGGGTCGAAGTGACGACCGCGCTCGGCGGCGAGGACCGACAGGGTATGTTCGTGCGAGAAGGACGGCTTATATGGCCGGGCGGATCGCAGCGCGTCGTACACGTCGGCGACGGCGACGATACGGGCCATCAAGGGGATGTTCAGCCCACACAGGCCCATGGGATATCCCCCTCCGTCCCAGCGTTCATGGTGGGTCAGGGCGATCGACGCGGCCACGCGGACGATGCGGTTATCGGCGTCCTGGCCGCACCTGTCGAGCATGCCGGGCCAACCCTTGGGCTTCTGCAGGAGGATATCGGCGCCGATAGCGCAGTGCATGCGGATGTGAGCCCACTCGGCGGCGGTCAACCGTCCGGGCTTCAAGAGGATCCTGTCGGGGATGCCCACCTTGCCGATGTCGTGGAGCGGAGCCGCCAGGGCCAGCACGTGGGCCTCGTCGGCACTGACGCCCAGCCGGCGGGCGAGCAGGTGGCTGTAGCGGCCCACGCGGACGATGTGGTTGCCTGTTTCTTCGTCGCGGTACTCACCCACCTTGGCCAGCCGCCAGATGACTTCCAGGCGCGACCGCTCCAGTTCGGCCGTCCGCCGGCGGACCGTTGCGGCCAGGTCCGCGTTGAGCGTTTCAATCTCCTCCCGCCGCTGCTTGAGCGCCAGCACGGTTTTGAGACGGACGAGGAACTCCTCCCGCCCGATCGGTAGTGCCAGCAGATCGGTGGCGCCCAGTCGGACGGCCCGCCGTTTGACCTCTACCGCCGTCGGCGGCGCAAGGACGACCACCGGCGTTTCGCGGGTGGTCTCGTCGCGACGAAGCTCGTCCAGCCACCGCAGCATCTCCCGTCCGGGCGGGCGGACCGACAGGACGATTGCATCGAACACCTGCCGTTGCACCCGCGCCCGGCCTGCCCGCTCGCCGCAGGCGAAGCTCAGCCGCCACCGGCGTCGCAGTGGTCGCAGCGACTGCTGCAAGGCCCGCAGTGCCTCGGGCTCCCGGTCTACCACCAGCAGGCTGCTCGTCCTCACTGTTCACTCCTCCACATCCTTGCCCCGGCGAGCTGCGCCGCCCGCCAGGGGTCAAATCGGGATGGGGGGGATTCGCCTTAAGGGTTGACGATCGTCCCCAGCATGAAGGGCGGTTCGATCCCGTCTGAGCCCCCCACGCGGTCCAGCCGTTCCATCGCGGCAGGGCTTTTCAAGCCGCGCGGCCCGCGCGGTTGGCCCAGCGTGGTTATACTTAAATGTGCCCGTTCGCGCGACGGTCACTGTGGGTGGTTTTGTTCTGGGGGCGTCCCGACAGGGTACGTGGAACAGGCTTTGTGGCGACATGAGTATTGCGTTGATCTGTCAGCCCTGGGACAGCGTCACCCCGGCGCGGCAGGGCTCGTCGATTCCCATCTGGACGTGGCAGGTGGCCAGGCGTTTGGCCGAACAGCAGGCCGTGTTCATCTACGCCAAGGCCAAGGACGGGCTGCCTGCCGTTGAACAGGTCCAGGACGTGACGATCCGGCGGATTCCCGTGCGATTCGATCGGGCGCTTCGCCCCGGGCTTCACCGCTTGAGCCGTACACTCCATCCCCGGTCGCCCTTCTGCAGTCGGAGGCTGTTCTATCCGCTCTTCTATCGGCAGGCGCTTAAGGCAGCCCGGACGGACGGCTGTGAGATCCTGCACATTCACACGTTCTTCCAATATGTGCCCCTGGCCCGCCGTTTGCACCGGTCGGGACGGATCGTCCTGCACATGCACTGCGACTGGCTGGGGCGGTTGGGTGGTCGGGTGGTGGATCGTGCGGTCACTCAGGCCGATGCGGTGATCGGTTGCAGCGATTATATCACCGAGGGCATCCGCCGGCGTTGCCCGTCGGGGACGGACAAGTGCCATACGGTTCTCAACGGCGTCGACATCGAAGCCTTGGAAGAGCCTGCCCCGGCGAAGTCGAGACGGATCCTCTTCGTGGGCCGGTTCACGCCGGAAAAGGGGCTGCACGTGCTGCTCGACGCTTTTGAGCGGTTGGCGTCGCGATGGGATGACCTGACGCTCGACATCGTGGGGGGCGGCAAGGCCACGGTCAGCGACTTCATGCCCGGCCTGCTGCGGGATCCTCGTATTGCGCCGCTGGCAGGTTTCTATCGGCATCAGGATTATGCCGCCTGGCTTCGCCGGCGGGTGGAGGCGGCGGGCCTGGGCGCCCGGGTGCGGTTCCACGGCCGCCTGTCGCAGGAGGCGCTGCTTGGGGCCTACCGCGAGGCGACCCTGCTGGCCCATCCGGCGCTGATCGAGCCGTTCGGGATGGTTACCGCCGAGGCCATGGCGGCGGGGCTGCCGGTGGTCGCCAGCCGTGTGGGGGGGCTGCCGGAAGTGGTCCAGCACGGCCGGACGGGCCTGTTAGTGCCCCCTGGCGACCCTGAGGCGCTCACCGAGGCCATCGCGTCGCTGCTGGCCGACGGCGACCGACTCGTCCGGTTCTCCGCCGCCGCACGGGCGTATGCCCGGGTCCACTTCAGTTGGGATCGCGTGGCCGACCGGGTTCGTGAGGTGTACCGCATCACCCTGCAGGCCCGACCAGATTTGCGGGTGGATCGGTAGGTCCGCATCAGGTAGGCGCCCACAGCGAGCGGGGTATTGCGAGCAGATCCATGCTGTCACATATTTGGTGACTACTTCGGGAACCTGTGCGGTTTGTAGGGGTTGCAGCGAAGATCGTGGAAGTTAGATCAAGTCGTCCCCCAAAGCAGACGATGGCATGGATGAGATGCGCTAGGTCGTGCGGTGTTCCACTCCTGCCAATGAGCACGTCGGTGGCCCGGCGACAGCAAGATCAAAGTCAGCTATCGTGACATGACCCTTTCTAGTGAAAGGCAGATACGGTCCCGCGGAGGACCCCCGCACGGCGGGGACTTCCTTCAAGATGTACAGGCAACGGGCATGGTCATTGGAGCCACGAGCCCTTGGTAAAGAAGGAGACGGTCGTGAAGTCACATGAATCTTCCTGGCAGCCGCTGGAATCCCTCGAAGCACGTCTGATGCTCAGCGGCGACGCTCCCGTCATCGGTTTTGTAGACACCCCGTACGCCATCACCGAGGGCGACGCCGTCACCTTTGACGCCACGGGGTCGACGGACAACGAAAGTGACGATCTGACCTATTCGTGGGACCTGAACAACGACGGAACATACGGCGACTCGGCCGAGGCGAACCCGACGTTCTCCTGGGCCCAACTGGTTGCCGCCGGCATTGACGACGATGGCTCGTACACCATCGGTCTGGAGTTGTCCGACGGCACCTCCACGGTGACGGACACCACCACGCTGACGGTGGCCAATGCCATCCCGACGATCGCTTTGACCGGCGACGCGAACGTCAACGAGAACACGGCCTACACGCTCACCCTTGGCGCGGTGACCGATCCCGGCGACGACACGCCGACATCCTACATCGTCGACTGGGGCGACGGCACCGACTGGAACTACTACGGGACCGCCGGCGACAAGAGCCATACCTTCGCCGATGACGGCTCGTTCACCATCACGGTGTCCGTCTGGGACGAAGACGGGATTCACACCGCCGGTACGCTGGGCGTGACCGTCGACAACGTGGCTCCGTCGGTGATCTCCGGGACCACGGAAACCCTCTCTGCCATCAACGAGGACATCGCCGATGGCTCCAACACCGGCGCGACCGTCAACGCCCTCTTCCTGGTCCACTACAGTGACACCGCCGACGACTTCGCCGGCGTCGCCATTGTGGGCAATACCGCCGACGCCGTTACGGAGGGCGCCTGGCAGTACTCCACCGACGGCGGCACCACCTGGACGGCCGTCGACGCCGGGGTGGACGCCACGACGGCGATCGTGCTGGACACCGCCGCCAAGGTCCGCTTCGCGCCGGTGGCCAACTACCACGGCACGCCGGGCGGGCTGAGCGTTCGCTTGTGGGACGGCTCCGGCGAACTGAACGCCGGGTCGGCCAATGACGTCAGCGGCACCATCGGCGGCACCGGCGCGCTGTCCGCCGACGCCGTGACGCTGGGGACCACCGTCAACAGCGTCAATGACACCCCGACCTTCACCAGCGCCGCCGTCACCGACGCCACCGAGGACGCCGCCTATACGTACAACATCACCACCAACGACGCCGATGGGGACGCCGTCGCGATCACCGGCCTGACGGTCCCGGGGTGGCTGACCTTCACCGACAACGGCGACGGCACCGCGACGCTGACCGGCACGCCCACGAACGACGAGGTAGGCGACCACGACGTCAGTCTGCAGGTATCCGACGGCAGCGTGGCCACGCAGTCGTTCACGGTCACCGTCACCAACACCAACGACGCCCCGACCGTCGCGACGCCCCTGGTCGACCAGAACGCCACCGAGGACGTGCCCTTCAGCTATCAGTTCGCTGCCGACGCCTTCACCGACGTGGATGTCGGCGACACGCTGGCCTACACCGCCACGCTGGACGACGATTCGCCCCTGCCGGGGTGGCTGAGCTTCGACGCCGGGACCCGGACCTTCTCCGGCACGCCGACCAACGACGATACCGGCACGGTTAACGTCAAGGTAACCGCCTCGGACGGGATCGCCGCGATCTCGGACACCTTCGCGCTGGACGTCGCCGCCGTCAACGACGCCCCGGTCATCACCGCGCCGGCCGCCCAGACCGTCGACGAGGACAACACCCTGACGTTCTCGACGGCCAACGGCAATGTCGTGAGCATTGCCGACGTCGACCTCGGCGCCAACGAATTAGAGGTGACGCTCACCGTCACCGACGGCACACTCACCCTCGCCCAGACGACCAACCTGACCATCACCGGCGGTGCGGACGGTTCGGCCACGGTTACGTTCACCGGCGCCGGCGTTGACGTCAACGCAGCTCTCGACGGAATGAGTTATGCGCCGACCGCGGACTACAACGGCGGCGCGACATTGACAGTGGAGGTCTCCGATCAGGGCGCCACTGGCTCGGGCGGGGTGCTGACCGACGACGTTATCGTTCCCATCACCGTCACGGCCGTCGATGATGCCCCCGTGATCAACCTGGACGCCGACGATTCGGGCGGCGTCTCGCCCGACTTCGCAGGCACGTTTGACGAGAACGGCGCCGCCATCGACATCGCCGATGCCGACGCCGTACTGACCGACGTGGACAGCGACGATCTCGCGTCACTGACCGTCACGATCACCAACGTCGTCGCGGGCGACACGCTGGACGCAGACGTGTCCGGCACGTCGATTGTCAAGGATTACAACGCCGGGACCGGCGTGCTGACGCTCAGCGGTGCCGACAGCGTTGCCAACTACGAGGCCGTGCTGCAGACGGTGATATACACCAGCAGTTCCGACGATCCCACCGATACGGCCCGGGTTATCACCTTCGTCGCCAACGACGGCACGAGCGACTCGGCTGCCGCGACGACGACGGTCACCGTCAACGTCAGCAACGACAGTCCCACGCTGGCGACCAACGCCGGGTTGACCCTCGACGAAGGCGCCGCCGACACGATCACCGACGCGATGCTGGAGGTGACCGATCCGGACAACACCGCCGCCCAGATCACATACACGGTCACGGCCGTCCCGACCCACGGGGCGCTGAAGTTGGACGGCACGACGCTGGCGAATGACGACACCTTCACCCAGGCCGACATCGACAGCGGCCTGGTCACCTACGTCCATGACGATTCGGAGACGACGAGCGACGAGTTCACCATCACCGTCGCCGACGGCGCCGGCGGGACCATTGGCGCCACCACCTTCGACATCACGATCACGGCCCAGAACGACGATCCGGTGCTGTCGGTCAGCGGCAGCGCCGTCGACGACACCGTCGCCGTCGACGATGTCGCCGAGGAAGACACCTTCACGTTTGAAGCGGCCAACAGCAACGCCATTACCGTCGCCGACGCCGACGCGGTGGCCGACCTGAGCATGAGCCTCGCCGCCACGAAGGGCACGCTGACGCTCGGCGGCACGGCCGGCCTGACGAATCTCGCCGGCGACGGGACCGCCACGGTGAGCTTCGACGGCACCGCCGCCGAGATCAACGCCGCTCTGGAGGGTCTGACCTACGCCGCCGACGGCGACGCCGAGGGGGCCGAGACGATCACGCTCACCATCAATGACAACGGCAGCGAAGGTGCCGGCGGCGGGGCGGACATCGTACGGACGATCACCTTTAACATCACGCCCGTCAACGATGCGCCGGTCCTGGACAACACCGATCCCTGGGTCGTCACGGGGATCGATGAGGACCCCGCCACCAATGAGGGCATGTTGGTGAGCGACCTGATCGCCACCGGCACCGGCGGCGATCCGATCAGCGACGTGGACGAGGGCGCCGTCGACGGCGTCGCCGTCATCGGCGTCGACGACGCCAACGGCACGTGGGAATACTCCACCGACGGCGGGGCCACTTGGATCGCTTTCGGCGGCGTCGGCGCGGGGTCG
>CAZHRW010000254.1:0-9164 GCA_964535025.1 uncultured Planctomycetales bacterium | reverse complement strand
ACTGTCCGACACGTCCGACCCGTCCGACGCCTCCGACCCATCCCGCCGCGCCCGCCCCCCCCGCATTGCTATTAAAACCACACAGTACCCCTCCTCTGCCGTCCGACAGCCCCATTCAACAAAATGATGTTCCCCATGAACAAACTGATACCGCGGGTGAATAAAGTTACGCCGCACACGAACAAAGTTACTCCGGCGGTAAACAAAATGAATGCTCACCCCAACAATGTCTCCGCCGGCCGCTCGGACCCAAGATTGGGTTTTCGCGGTCCACCAGCGTGGTAAACTGGGTAAAATACCGGAGAATTCGGAGTATTCGGGTTTTATGCCGGATGCCGTCAGTGGCATCTATAAGGGGACGGGATACACAGAAAAGACACATTTCGGCACATTCGAGCGTTAAGCTGGGCAACCTGGGGAAAGCACGCGGCCCCGAAATGCGGGAAGTTCGGGGTATGTAAGGCAGAGAATTGGGAGAATTCGGGTTTTATGCCGCCCTCCGGCCCCCAAACGGCCGAAAACGGCGGGTGTTTTTCGGGTATACCGTCCCCGCTTAGGTAAGCCCAGGCGGTGTGGCCCGTTAGGTGTTTTTTGCCCCGCCCGCGGCCGCCGCGGCGGCGCGAAAGCCGGCGGGACCGCCGCACGGCCATTGCGTTCGCCGCGAAGGGGCCCTAGAATTCGGGGCTGATCGGCTCGGGAGAGGCTCATGCGCTTTGTGAAAATGCACGGACTTGGCAACGACTACGTTTACGTCGACTGCTTCGAGCAGGATGTGCCCGAGCCGTCTGGCCTGGCCGTGGCGATCAGCGATCGGCACTTCGGCGTCGGCTCCGATGGGCTGATTCTCGTAGGTCCTGATGACAACGCCGATTGCCGTATGCGGATGTTCAACGCCGACGGCAGCGAGGCGCAGATGTGCGGCAACGGCGTCCGATGCCTGGCCAAGTACGTCTACGATCATAACCGATGCCGAAATAATCCCTTACGCGTCGCCACCGGCGCCGGCGTCAAGACGATCGCCCTGCGGCTCGGCCCCGACGGCACCGTCGCCGAGGCCACCGTCGACCTGGGGGTGCCCATCCTCGACGCCGGCGAAATCCCCACGACGTTCGAGACTGAACATGTTGTCGACGAGCCACTTACCGTCGACGGGGAAGCCTGGGCCGTCACCTGCGTGTCCATGGGCAACCCCCATGCCGTCGTGTACGTCGACGATGTCGCCGCCGTGGAGGTCCACCGCCTCGGCCCGGCCTTCGAACACCACGCCGCCTTCCCGGAACGGACCAACGTCCATTTCGTACAGGTGCTGTCGCCGTCGGAGGTTAAAGTCGTCCACTGGGAACGCGGCAGCGGCGCCACCCTCGCCTGCGGCACCGGCGCCGGCGCCGTCTGCGTGGCCGGCGTCCTGACCGGCCGGTCCGGCCGCGAGCTGACCGCCCACCTGCCCGGCGGCGATGCGGTGCTCCAATGGCGCCGCGACGAGCACGTCCTGCTGACCGGCCCGGCCGTCGAGGTGTTCACCGGCGAGTGGCCGCTGTGAGCGGTGGAGAATGGTAGACATTGTAAAAACAGGGGTTATGCGAGTAATCGCCGCTGGGCGACAACCACGGTAGGAGCGCGGGAATGGCTGGATTGGGTGTCAACATCGATCACGTCGCGACGGTGCGACAGGCCAGACGGACCATCGAGCCGGACCCGGTCTGGGCGGCGGTCGCGGCCGAATTGGGCGGGGCCGACGGGATCACCATCCACCTGAGGCAGGACCGCCGACACATCGGCGATCGGGACCTGGATCTGCTCAAGCAGATCGTTAAAGGCAAGCTGAACCTGGAGATGAGTGTCGCCGACGAGATCGTCCGCATCGCCCTCACCACGCGGCCCGACCAGGCGACGCTCGTGCCCGAAAACCGCCAGGAGGTCACCACCGAGGGCGGGCTGGACGTGGTGAGCCAGGCGGCCCGCATCGCGGAAGTCACTGCGGCGCTTCAAGATGCCGGCATCGAGGTCAGCGCATTCGTCGATGCCGAACCCGACCAGATCGAGGCGGCGGCCGAGGCCGGCTGCGACGCCATCGAGATCCACACCGGCCGCTACGCCAACGCCGTCGGCGCCGCCGAAACCAGCGCCGCCATCGAGGCGATCCTCGACGCCCTCCGCGCCGGCCGCAAGGCCGGGCTTGTCGTACATGGCGGCCACGGCCTGACTTACACGAATATCGATCGGATCGCGGGCATTACCGGATTCAGCGAATTCAACATCGGCCATTCGATCGTCAGCCGCGCCATCTTCGTCGGCCTGACCGAAGCCGTCCGCGAAATGAAGCGGCTCATCGACCGCGCCCAAGCGAGAATGCAACGAGGACAGAAGGGATAATCGGGATGGACCTGAAACTGCAAGGTACGCTGGTGGCCATGGTTACGCCTTTCGCCGCCGACGGCGCCGTCGATCGCGCCGCTCTGGATCGCCTCACCGACGAGCTCATCGCCGCCGGCGTCGACGGCCTGGTCCCCTGTGGCACCACCGGCGAAAGCCCCACACTCAGCCACGAGGAACAGGACGAGGTAACCGCCTGTGTGGCCAAGCGTTCCGGCGGGCGCACGGCTGTGATCGCCGGCACCGGGTCCAACGCCACTGACGAGGCCGTCCGCCTCACCGCCCACGCCAGGGACGCCGGCGCCGACGGGTGCCTGGTCGTCAACCCCTATTACAATAAACCCACACAGGACGGCATGTTGCGCCACCTCGAGGCCATCGACGCCGTCGGCTTGCCCATCGTCCTGTACAACCACCCCGGCCGTACCGGCATGACGTTGGAGGTCGAAACTATCGTCCGTGCCTACAAGGACTTCGAGAACGTCGTGGCCATCAAGGAAGCCTCCGGCAAGCTCGACGTCGTCAGCGCCCTGGTCGCCCGCTGCGACATCACGGTGCTCTCGGGCGATGACCCCCTGACGCTGCCGATCATGGCCTGCGGGGGGACCGGCGTGATCAGCGTCACCGCGAACATCCTGCCCGGGGAGATGAGACGGCTGACTGACGCGATGCTCGCCGGCGATCTCGCGGCCGCCCGCGCGCAGCAAACCCGGCTCATGCCTCTATTTGAGGCGATGTTCGCCGAGACCAATCCCATCGGGATCAAGGCCGCGATGGCCATGGCCGGACGCATGCGCCCGGACATGCGCCTGCCGATGACCGAACTGACCGGCACCCATCGCCCGGCCCTCGCCGGCGCACTGCGGGCGTTGGGGGTGAAGATTCAGGATTGACCGTCGCGGCGGCGCGGACCGGAAGAATTTGGCGGAAAAGGGCTTGCCTATTTCCGAGTGAGAGGGTAGACTTTACGTATCATCGAGAGTGTGCGAGGGATATGGCCCGTTGACCACACGGCAACCTGATCGCGTCGGCCGCGATGAAGGTGCCACGACCATCCCGAAAGGGAGTGATGAGGTCCGATGAGGGCAAGTTCGACCGCCCGTGAACATCGTCGCGGGCGCGCCCCCTCGATGATCCGTGACGGGTCGACCGCGCGCGGCGGGATCGACGCCGGATGAGCGTAACTGCTTGAGAGAAAGGATCATAACATGACCGACAATACCCCGTATCGCATCGCCACGTGCTGCCTGCACGCCGGACAGCAGGCCGATCCCGCCACCGGCGCCCTGGCGGTGCCGATCCACGCGACGGTGGCCTACCAGTTCGCATCGAGCGAGCAGGCGGCCAACCTCTTTGCACTCAAGGAGTTCGGGAATATCTACTCGCGGCTGACCAACCCGACCTGCGACGTCCTGGAGCAGCGCCTGGCGGCCCTGGATGGGGGCGCGGCGGCGCTGGCGTTCGCGTCCGGCCAGGCGGCGATCACCGCGGCGATCCTGACCATCACCCGCAGCGGGCAGAACGTCCTGGCCTCGCCGAGCCTCTACGGCGGGACGTGGACGCTGTTCACGCAAACTCTTAAGCGGCTCGGCATTGACGTGAGGTTCTGTGACGGCGACAGGCCCGAAACAATCATCGAGTTAGCGGACGAGAACACCCGCTGCGTCTACCTCGAAAGCCAGGGCAATCCGAAGAATGACGTCCCCGACTTCCGCGCGATCGCCGACCGCGCCCATGCCATCGGCGTGCCGGTGATCTGTGACAACACCGTGATGACGCCGGCGCTGTTTCGGCCGATCGAGCACGGCGCGGACATCGTCGTCTATTCCTGCACGAAGTACATCGGCGGCCACGGCGTGCACGTCGGCGGGGCGCTGATCGACAGCGGCGCCTTCGGCTGGACCGACGATCCGAAGCGCTGGGGCGAGTTCTGTTCGCCCGACCCGAGCTATCACGGGCTGGTCCTCGCCGAGGCGGTGGGGCCCCTGGCCTACATCGTCCGCGCGCGAACACACGTATTGCGGGACACCGGCGGCTGCCAATCGCCGTTCGGGGCGTTCCTGTTGCTGTTGGGGCTCGAAACGCTGCCGCTTCGCATGGCGCGGCATTGCGCCAACGCCGTGACGATCGCCCGGTGGCTCGAAGCAGATCCGCGGGTGACGTGGGTGAACTACCCCGGCCTGGCGTCGTCGGCCTACCACGAGCGGGCGAAGCGGTACTTCCCCGACGGGGCCGGGGCGATTATCGGGTTCGGGATCAAGGGCGGCCGCGCGGCGGGGGCGGCGTTCATCGACGCGGTGAAACTCGCCAGCCACGTGGCCAACATCGGCGACGCCAGGACGCTGGTGATCCACCCGGCGACGACGACGCACCAGCAACTGTCGCCCGACGAGCAGGCCGCCACCGGCGTCAGTGACGACTACATCCGCCTGTGCGTCGGCATCGAGGACGTCGCCGATATCCAGGCGGACCTGGATCAGGCGCTGAAGGCCTCGCAGGCTTAAGAGGACGAGTGGGAGTTAACATGGACGGGTTCTTCCAGTCTTCCGACGCCGGCCGTGCCAACGGACCCGGGCCGCACGCGCGGACGATCACATTCGACGGCCCTGTGCGGCTGGAGCTCGGCGGCGAGTTGGCGTCGGTGACGGTCTGCTACGAGACGTACGGCACGTTGTCGCCGGATCGCGACAACGCGGTGCTGATCTGCCACGCCCTCAGCGGCGACTCCCACGTCGCGGCCCACGGCGCGGGCGACGCGCCCGGCTGGTGGGAGGTCGCCGTCGGGCCGGGCCGGGCGATCGACACGGACCGGTACTTCGTCCTCTGCGCGAACGTCCTGGGCGGCTGCTACGGCACGACGGGCCCCGGCTCGATAAACCCGGCCACCGGCGAGCCCTACGGCAGCGAGTTCCCCGCGGTCACCATCGGGGACATGGTCGAGGTTCAGCGGAAGCTGATCGATGCGCTGGGCATCGAGCGGCTCCTGGCGGTCGTCGGCGGCTCGATGGGGGGGATGCAGGTGCTCCAGTGGGCCGTGGCCCATCCCGATCGCGTCCGGGCCGCGGTGCCGATCGCCACGAGTGGCCGCCTGACGGCCCAGGCGCTGGCCTTCGACATCGTCGGTCGCAACGCCATCCGCTCCGATCCCGGCTTCCATGGCGGGCGCTACTACGGGCGAGGCGACGGGCCGTCCAACGGGTTGGCGGTGGCGAGGATGATCGGCCACATCACCTACCTCTCCCGCCAGTCCATGGACGCCAAGTTCGACGCCGACCGCCACCGGCCGCGGGCCGTGGATTACGACTACGAGAGCCGCTACTCCGTCGGCAGCTACCTGGCCTACCAGGGCGGACGGTTCGTCGAACGCTTCGACGCCAACACCTACATCACCCTGTCGCTGGCCATGGACGCCTTTGATCTCGGCAGCGCGTACGGCTCGCTGGGCGCGGCGGTCCGACGGGCGAGGTGTCGGTGGCTGGTGATCAGCTTCGACAGCGACTGGCTCTTCCCGCCGGCCCAGTCGCGGCAGCTCGTCGAGGCCGTGATCGCCGCCGAGAGACCCGTCACCTATTGTAACGTCCACAGCGAGTGCGGCCACGACGCCTTCCTGCTGGCCGACGACCTCGAGACGTACGGGGGTCTGATCGAGGGCTTCCTGGCGCGGACGCGCGACGGCCAGGCCGCCGCCGACGGCGGGCCGGGTCGGTGGCACCTGCACACCGACGTCCGCAGCATTTTTCACGCCAACCGCATCGACCTGGATCGCATCATGTCGCTCATCCCCGAGGGGGTCGGCGTGCTCGATCTCGGCTGCGGCGACGGCGAGTTGTTGAGCCGTCTGCGCCGTCGCGGGACGCGGGACCTGCTGGGCGTGGAGCTCAGCGCCGAGGCGATCCTCACCTGCGTGCGGCGGGGTTTCGACGTCGTCCAGCACGACCTGCGGGACGGCCTGGGGCCCTTCCGCGACCGGCAGTTCGAGATCGTCCTGCTCAGCCAGACCCTCCAGACGGTCCGCCGTCCGGACCGGCTGCTGCTGGAGATGCTCCGTGTCGGCGAGAAGGGCATTGTCAGCTTCCCCAACTTCGCCCACCGCGAGTCCCGCCGTCAGCTCGCCGAGGAGGGGATCTCCCCCGTCACGCCGGGGCTGCCGTTCCCCTGGTACGCCTCGCCGAACGTTCGCTTCCTGAGCATCAAGGACTTCGAGGGGCTCTGTGGCGAACTGGGCATCACGATCCACCGTCGGATCGCCCTGGATACCGCTGTCGGGCGGGAAGTGGACGACGACCCGAACCTCAATGCCGACACGGCGGTCTTCCTGCTCAGCCGTCGCTGAGTCCGTCGATCCTCTAGTAGTCGGTCGGCGGGTGCTGCGGTTCGGCCTCGCTTTCGGCGGCTTCGGCGGCGGCCTGGCCGACCTCCTTGCCCTTTTCGGTGAGTTTCTCGCCGGCGGCGCCGAGGCGTTGGCGGGCCTTGTGGCCGGCCTCGCCCAGCAACTCGTTTTCGGCGCGCGACGACGGCGCCAGCAGCCCGACGGCCAGCCCCGCCGCCGCGGCCAGGGCGCCGAGGGTGAGCGGATGCTCCTGGTAACGGGCCGCCGTCTCGTCCCGTGCATTCGCGGCGGCCTGGCGCATCCGGCCGGCGCCGGCCTGGAACCGCGAGGCGGTCTCCTGGGCGCCCTGGCCGCCTTGGGAGAGCTTTTCGCCGGCGGTCTGGCTGGCCTGCCGTGCCTTGGCCTTCACGGCGCCCAGCGCGCCGGCGGCCCTGGCCTTGGCGCCGGAGAGGGCGGACCCGGCCTTGGAGACGACCCGGTCGCGGGGTTCGCCCGCGGCCTTGCCGCCCTTGGCGGCGTCGATGCCCAGCCAGGCGGCCCCGGCGGTGAGCATCATCACCGGCAGCGGATTGGCCCGCAGCGTATTGAGCACGCGGCTGCGGCGGACCTCGTCGCGGAACGTGTCGGTAATCTGGTCGACGATCCGGTGGGGCGACAGCCGCTGCTCGAGCGCCTGGAGCGTCGCATGCATGGCGTCGCGGGTGTGGCGGATATCCCGGCGGATGCGTTCGCTGTCGCGGCCGTCGGCCTTGTAGTGCGTGTCGGTGGCGGTCGCATCGGGCGCCGCGGTCGTCGGTTCGCCCGGGGCGATCACGTCGTCTGTTCTTTCAGCCATTGCTTATTCTCCCGCATGGTGTCGACGGTTTTCCGGGGGACCATGCTCTGTTTCCTGAGGGTGTGCTTGCCTTTGGCGACCATGATGTAGCCGACGAGCGCGACGACGGCTCCGACGATCAGGGGGCTCAGCCACAGGGCGTGATACCAGGCCATCGCCTGCCACAGCCACACGAACAGTCCGCCCGTCGCCGCCAGCAGCAGGAAGACCAGCCCCGCGAACGCCACGCCGCCGCCGGTGGCGATCGACGCGGTGTTGCGGACCGCGGTCCGGGCCTTCTCGGAGGTTTCCTGCCTGGCCAGGGCGACTTCCTGGCGGAACAGGGCGGTGACCTCGGCCCTCAGGTCGCTCAACAGCGTGCGAGTGGTCCGCCGCGGCCGGCCGGTCACGTCTCCGCCCTCGACTTCGGCTTGTTCTTCAACGACAACGGTGTCGGTCTCTTCTTGGATCGTTGCCATGGTGGTTCTCCCTGGTCAAAGGGGCTCTTGGGGGCCGCCGGCGGGCGGTTCGGTCTCGATGGGTTCCTCGACGACGGCGGCCCCCTCGGGGCTGGACCAGGCCGTGACGGGCTCGCCGCGCTCCTGGCCGTACTGCTCGGCCTCGGCTTCCTGCTCGGCCTGCGGCGCGGGCGGTTCGCTGCGGAGCAGCCGTGCGGCGGCCAGTCCGCCGAGGAAGGCGGCGCCGAGGAACAGCATCGGCCGCTCGCGGGCGGTATCCTCGGCCTGGGCCCGCAGGGACGCGAGGTCCTTCTCGGCCAGCGACGACGCGAGGCGCCGCAGCGACTCGGCGGCCTTGTGCATGATCTCGGCCACCTGGCGGTCCTGCTCGCTGTCGAGCCGTTCGGCGGCACGGTCCAGGGCGCTGCCGACGTCACCGATTTTGTCCGCGGCCCGGCTCTTCTGGCTGTCGGCCGCGCCGCCGGCGCGGTCGCGAAACGTCCGGGCGAACTGGCCGCCCTGCTCGTACTGAATCATCGTTTGTATCCTCTCCCATCCGCCAACGGGGACACCTCATCCCGGGCGGGTCGCCGCCCCCGCCTCGCGGCACGGCGTCTCGCCTCACTATGCAATTCTAGCCCTCCGGCGACGCGGCGGGGGGCCCTCCGCGGGCGGCGGGGACGGCCGCGACGCCCAGGACAAGGCCACGACAGGATCTGGGCCGATCGGCCCGCTGAGAATTTCCCGCCGTTCTATTCCGCCCAGGCGCCCCAGTTCCTCCAGGGCGCACGGGCGGGCCGGATTCGCGCGAAGGAGACGGTTTCACCGGACGCCGCCGCCGGGTAGGATACCGGGTTTGCGATCCGGGTCCTGTCAGGAGGTTTCCGTGGTGAGCGAGACGACGCGCATGGAGAGCGATTCGATGGGCGAGGTGGCCATCGCGGCCGAGGCGCTCTACGGCGCCCAGACGGCGCGGGCGGTGGCGAACTTCCCCATCAGCGGACGGCCGATGCCATCGGTGTTTATCAAGGCCGTTGCGGCGATCAAGCACGCGGCCGCCGAGGTCAACGGCGAGTTGGGCCTGCTGGACGCCGAGCGGGTCGCGTGGATCACGGCGGCCGCCGCCCAGATCGCCGGCGACGCGCGGGCCGACCAGTTTTCCCTCCATGTCTTCCACACCGGCAGCGGG